>CADAGC010000001.1:0-33086 GCA_902787365.1 uncultured Ruminococcus sp.
TGCGGCAGCCCTTATCTCGGCATCTGTCGCATCAAGTCGGCCGTAGCGAATGTTCTCTAAAATGCTGTCGGAGAAGATAAAGCTGTCCTGAAGCATTATGCCCATCTGGGTGCGCAGGCTCTTTAGGGTCACGCCGCTTATGTCAACGCCGTCAACGGTTATGCGCCCTTTTTGTATGTCATAAAAGCGTGATATCAGCGAAACGATAGTTGACTTGCCTGCACCCGTAGGCCCTACAAGCGCCACGCTCTGTCCTGCCTTGACATTAAAGGATACGTTCTTTAATACGTCTATCCCCTCTTCATAACCGAAGGTCACGTTGTCAAAGCTCACATTGCCCTCTATCTCGCCTATATCCTCTGCTCCCTCCTTGTCGGCTATAGTCACAGGCTCGTCAAGAGTCTCGAATATTCGCTCAAGGTAGGCTATGTTGTTTATAAAGCTGTTGATGATGTTTGATATGCTCATTATCGGCTGCCAGAAGCGTGAAGCATAGCCCGTCATAGCCGACAGCGTGCCGAGCGACACGGTCGCAGGGTCAAGCACCAACAGCCCGACTATGAACATCGCCGCCCTCACCCAAGTGGAAATATTATCGGTTGACGGCCACACGAGGTTTGAGAACTTAACAGCCTTCATCCAGCTCTTTCGGTATTTCTTATTGAGGTTGTCGTAAATCTGCGCATTCTCCTCCTCACGGGTGAACACCTGCGTTATGCGTGCGCCCACGATATTTTCCTGCAAGTAGGCGTTCATGTTTGAGCTTTTGTTTGAAACGTCCTGCCACGCTCTTCTCTGGTGCTTCTTGATAGCAAACATAACAAGCATAAACAGCGGCAGACCCGAAAGCGCCACGACTGTGAGCCTTACATCAACTATCAGCATGAAAATGAGTATGAACACCATGTTGAGTATTTCCATGATGAAGTTGATAATGCCGTTTGAAAGCATATCGGAAACGGAGTTTACGTAGTTTATAACACGAATAAGTATCTTACCGTGAGGTCGGTCATCATAGTAGGTAAAGGGCAGCTCCTGCAAGTGCGCAAAGAGGTCTTCCCTTATATCGAAGATGATATTCTGCCCCACGACTGTCATTATGCGTGAGCGAATGTTGCCAAGGGTCACGCTCACAACGTTGCACAAAAGCACAAGCCCTGCTAAGAAAACAAGCTCGCCAATGTTTCCGTCGGGAATGGTGACATCAAGTGCGTGCTTTGTGATAAGCGGTGAGATAAGCCCCGTTATCGCCGCTAAAATGCTGATGATGAGCGAAACTATCATCTTGCCCTTGTAGCGTTTAATGTATTTGTATGAGCGCTTTAAGTGGGTGAAGTCAAAGGGGGCTTCAAGCTGCTCGTCTATGTCATATCTGTTTCTTGCCACTTAAACCACCGCCCCTTCTTCTTCGCCGCATTGGAGCTGATATATCTGCTTGTAATAGCCCTCACGCCTTATAAGCTCATCGTGCGTGCCTATGTCAGCTATGCGGCCGTTGTCGAGAATTATTATCTTGTCGGCATTTCTTGCTGAGGATATGCGCTGTGCTATTATTATCTTGGTACACTCAAAGTCAAGCTCGTTGTTAAGGGCGTTCTGTATTGCCGCCTCTGTTTCCATATCAACTGCCGAGGTGGTGTCATCAAGAATAAGCACCGCAGGCCTTACCGCAAGCGCACGGGCAAGGGATATCCTCTGCTTCTGCCCGCCAGAAAGGCCGACGCCCCTCTCACCTACTATGGTGTCATAGCTTTCGGGCAGCTTTTCTATAAACTCGTTAGCACTTGAAAGCTCGGCGCATTTTCTTACATACTCTTCATCTAATGAGCTATCACCGAATGCTATGTTTGAATCTATCGTGTCGGAATATAGCAGCACGTCCTGTGTTGCTATGCTGATATTTTTGCGTAAAGCGTGCAGGCGGTGGAGCTTTACCCCTCTCCCGTCAACCAGCACCTCGCCGCTGTCTGCATCATAAAAGCGTGGGATAAGGTTTATCATCGAGGTCTTGCCGCAGCCCGTGGGACCCATTACGGCAACAGTCTCGCCTGCGTTTATCTTGAAGCTTAAGTCTTTTAGTATCTCCTTGCCGTCGATAGAAAAGCCCACGTTCTTAAACTCGATATCGCCCTTCAAGCGCTCGGCAGGTGTGTCTGCGTCCTCACGGTCAACTATCATCGGCGCAAAGTAATATATCTCGATTATCTTGCCCGCAGACGCCACGAAGCGGTGAAAGTCGTTGATGTAAGCGCCAAGGTTTCTGAGGGGGTTGCTGACCGCCCACAAAAGCCCCGATATAGCCACATACTGCCCCATTGTAAGGTGCCGCTGTATCATAAAATAGCCGCCTGCCAGCAGCAGCACAACGCTTAATGACCCTGCCAGCACATCTATAAACGGCTGATACCTGAGCCACACGTAAGCCGCCTTGATGTTTGATTTGCGGTATTCCTCGTCACGCTTTTTAAACTTCTCTTTTTCAAATTCCTCTCTTGCAAAGGCCTTTACCACCCTGTTGCCCGAGATATTCTCCTGTGCTGCGGTGTTGAGTGCAGCAGATTTTTCTCTTACCTCTCTGTAAGCAGGGCCTGCGAATTTTGAAAGCTTGCGCCTTATGATAAGTATAAGCGGCGTCATAGCCAGTATGCACAAAGCCGTTGCATAGTCGATTGTGAAGAAATAGACCATTGACGCCGTAAAGAGCGCTATGCTCTCGACAGCACCCTTGATGACCCACGACACCATATGCCTTACCATATCAAGGTCGCCCGTGAGCCTTGTCATAAGGTCGCCTGTGCGGAAGCGGTCATAGAAAGCTATATCCTGCCCCTCTATCCTGCGGAAGAGCTTTGTGCGTATGTTGTATATCATACCCTGCGAGGCCTTTTCGTAGTACATATTGCAGGCATACTGAAACAACGTTCTTACAAAGGTAAGCCCTATCATTCCTGCTATCAGCCAGTAAAAAAGCGTGCGCTCGTTTTTGAGGTTTTCTCGTGCGTTGTCGTTTGCTATGAATGTATCTATAAGCTCTGACTGAAAATAGGGCGATGTGATGTATAGCGCATTACACAGTATCGACAAGCAAAGCGCTATGATATAGCCACGCCTGCTGCCCTTCATATTCTCCCAAAGCCATTTGAACTGGAACATCTGAGGCTCTCCTTTCTGTTAGTTAGTATTTTCATATACACTTGACGATTATTCTTTTTTACGTTTATGTATTATATCACATATCTGCCAAGAATGATATAGTTTATACTATCCTTTTCTTTACATATCCTATCATAAAAAAGCCTCCGAGGTTTCATATATCCTCGGAGGTTTTATTCAGTTTGCAGCCAACTGTTCGCTGCCGACTGTTTCTTCTTCCTTTTCGCCTTGATAGAGCAGTTTTAGCAGTATCGGTGTAGAAACAGATGAAACGATTATCAGCAGGATAACGCAGGCAAAGTATTTCGAGTCGAGCAGGCCGACCGACAAGCCTTTTTGCGCCACTATGAGTGCGACCTCGCCCCTCGTCATCATACCGACGCCTACCTTAAGGCTGTCTTTGCTTTTAAAGCCCATGAGCCTTGCAGTCAGCCCACAGCCGATTATCTTTGTAAGAAGTGCTACAAGCACAAAGCCGAGCGAGAACAGAAGCAGGTCTGTGTTAAAGCCGTCAAGGGTGGTCTTAAGGCCTATGCTTGCAAAGAACACAGGACCGAAGAACATATATGAGTTTATATCAACACGCCTTGCGATGTAATCAGAATCACTAAGGCTGCAAAGGATAAGCCCTGCCACGTAAGCGCCCGTGATGTCGGCGATACCGAAAAACGCCTCAGCCGCAAATGCCAAGAACATACAAAGAGCAAGACCTAATATGGGTATCCTGCGCTGGTGGGGGTAGAGCTTGTCTATCTTCTTGAAGATATAGTATGTAAGGAAGCCCACCCCGAAGCTGAACACGAAAAACAGCCCTGTGTGTATCAGCACGGTTGACGGCTTGCTTGACGGGTCTTTAAAGCCGATAACGAACGTGAGCACGATAATGCCGATAACGTCGTCGATTATAGCAGAGCTAAGTATCAGCGTGCCGATTGTGCCTTTTAAGCGCCCGAGTTCTTTGAGCGTTTCAACTGTTATGCTGACACTTGTTGCAGTCATTATCGTGCCGATAAAAAGCGCCCGCATGAATTTCTCGCTGCCCACTTCCCCGAAGCCGTAGAAAGCGCTATACAGCAGCGTGCCCCCGATAAGCGGCACAAACACGCCCACGCTGGCGATAAGCAGCGCCTTGGGGCCTGTTTTTATAAGGTCTTTGAGGTTAGTGGTAAGGCCTGCGCCGAACATAAGCATTACAACGCCTATCTCGGCTATAAGCTTCAAGTAGTCAGAATCACCCACAAGCCCCAGCACGCAAGGGCCGATGAGCAGGCCTGCTATTATCTCGCCCACCACCTGCGGGGCTTTGAGCTTTCCCGCCAAAAGCCCGAACAGCTTTGCCGAAACTATTATCACCGCAAGATCACGGAAAAATTCTATCCTATCCAAAAATTATACGCTCCTTTTTAGACTTGTTCGTTAAGGCAATACCGCACGACCATTGTATGTCAGATGCGCTGACAAATTTTTCGTCAGATTGCCTATATCCGCCGCAGTTTTACTGGCGTAAGACAAGGTGCCCTGTTCATTTCAATAGCCAAAGCGCACAATAAAAGCCCCCTGTTATGGGGGCAAATTACGGTTTTATTCAATTATAGCCGAATGTGTTAAGCCTTATAAGATATAATATGAATATATGCAAAGGGTAGATCAGGTAGAATGCATATTTTGCGGCCTTGCCTTTGATAAAGCCACGCTCGCCGTTATACATATTTATGGGGATGAAGGCGAATATCGCCACATAGGCCGAGCTTAAAAAACAGCTTCCGAGAATAGCCTGTAAAACTTTCTTGTCACGCATTATATAAATGAACACGATAAGCGCAAAGCCCTTGCAGCCGTAGTCGCACCTGAGTATAAAGCTTAATGCAAACAGTATTGCAAGGTATCTGAGCTGTAATGCCCAGTTGTCTTTATAGCGCTCGTATACGCATATGCCTAAATAGCCCAGAAACAGCGTAAAGAACACATTCTGCGACGAATAGAACAGCCTGCCCGTGTGTTCATAGTTCCACGGTATCTCTGATATCAGCGCAAAGATAAGCAGATTAATGCCGTAGCGCTTTCTGTCGTGTGTGTGTATATACCCCTCTGTGATAAGAAAGCAGTATATCGGAAAAGACAGCCTGCCTATTTTTCTGACTATAAAGTAAAGCGTTAGTGCATGAGAGCCTATGCTGATAAACGGCCTGTTTGCAAACGCCGCCTGACTTAGCAGCACAGAGCCTACATGGTCTATCATCATAGTGATAAGCGCTATCATTTTTAAGGCGCTGCCCGAAAGGCATTTGTATTTTGAGGTGTTGGTTGATGTGTTGGTAGTTGTCGTTTCCATACTCACCCCACGACTCCTTCATCATTAAATTCTATCACTCTGTCGCAAATGTCGAGTGCGGCGGGGCGGTGAGTGACTATAACTACCGTTTTGTCGGTCATTTCTCTCAGGTTTTTGAGCATCTGCTTCTCGGTGTTCTCATCAAGTGCGCTGGTGGCCTCGTCAAGAAGAAGTATCGGGCTGCCTGCATATATAGCCCTTGCTACGGCTATCCTCTGCATCTGCCCCTCCGAAAGGCCTGTGCCACGCTCGCCAAGCAGCGTGTCAACGCCCTCTTCAAGCTCGCCTACAAACTCATCTGCGCAGGCTATGCGCAGAGCGTTCATTATCCGCTCGTCGTTGTGCCTGTCCTCAGGCTGTGCAAAGCATACCACATCACGTATAGTGCCGCTCATAAGCCTGTTGCCCTGGGGCACATAGGCAAAGAGCCTGTGATAGAGCGATGACAGCTCCTCCTCTTTGCTTGGTGTAAGTCTTAGATACCTCTGCCCTCTGTCAAGGCGGTATATGCACATAAGCAGCTTGAGCACCGTGCTTTTGCCGCAGCCGCTGTGGCCTGTGAACGCCACGAACTCGCCCTTTTTAAGCTCAACCGACATATTGTCAAGCACTTTGGGCATATTGGCCTTTGTCAGCGCACCTATGCTCGAACAGCTTGCATAGTAAGCAAAATCCGCATCTCTCAGCCCGAAGCTTTCAAGCTCGTTATGATAGATGTCGGTTATCTTCTGAATATCATACGGCTCCTGCTTGATGTCATCATCAAACAGCTCTATCTCCATAAGTCTCTCGCCGCTTGCAAGCATTGCGTAGTACTTCGGCAGATAACCGGTGATGTTTGCAAAGGGCGCCTGTATCTGCGAAATAAGCTGTGTTATGGCGGTAAGCGTACCGTAGGTTATCCTGCCCATAAGTATGCCGTAGCCGCAGTAGCACACGCCGAAGAGATACATTCCGTCCATAATGATATTAAAGCCGATATTTGAGAAGTTGGCAAAATAATTGCGGCGCATTCTTGCTTTTTTGTGGTCGCTCATCTTCTCCTCTGCCTGCTCACGGGTGCTCTCTTCCGCCGCAAAGGAGCGTATTATCATAAGCGAGCCTATCCTCTCCTGCAAGAATACACGCAGCTTGCCGTCGCTTTCCTGAATGCGCTTGTGCAGGCGCTTTAACACCTTGCGAAAACCGTAGGTGACGAACATCATAAGTATGCCGCCCGGAATGAACACGAATGCAAAGCGGTAGTCAAGCAGCACTATCATAACAAGTGCGCTTATCATCTTGACTATCATACCGATAAGCCCCGGGAATATCTCGACACAGCTCTGTGAGATGACCACCGTATCATTGGTAAGGCGGTTGAGCCACTCTCCCGAATGAACAGCGCTCACCGCCGAAAAATCCTTCTTAAGTATCTGCGACAGCAGGCGCTTTTTGAAGATGTTCTCTATCTCCGCCCTTGCAAGCTCGTTAAGCCAGCGTATAAGCGCTTTGAACGTCACCTGCACGAGTACGAGCACCACTATCATCACCGCAGCGGTCACAAAGCCGCTTTTGTCCTTATTGGCGGCGCTGTCAACGATATTGCGCAAAAACAGAGCGTACAACACACCCGATGCGCCGTTTAAAGCCTGAATGATGATAAGTGCCAGTATGTAGAGCTTTTTTCTGCCGCAGGCCTTATAGAGCCATTTTACAGCACTACTCTCCATTATTTTTCAAGTGCGCCTATGTTCTTAAGCTCTAAAAGGACCTTTCTTACGTCCTTTTCTATAACACCCTCGGGGGCTTCATACTTTGCCCTGAGAGCCTTTACTATCTCTGCCTCGGTAGTGTCTTTCTTAAGCAGCTCGAATATCTCGCCTGTTGTCTTGTTGCCCTTTACCATGCCCGAAAAGCTTGCCTTGCCTGTTGACACCAGCATAGCCTCGTTGCCTGAATTATGGGTTATGAATTCCTTTTTCAGTTTCATTTTTTTGCTCCTTTATAATAGAATATAGCATACACAGATATTATAGCATATTTTTTACAATTATTCAAGGGGTTGAGGGGGAAATATTGCAAAAATCCCCCGTATCTTTCATCGGATACGGGGGAGCACTAAGCTATGCTGTTATTACTTGCACTTAACTTTCTTAGCTGTAGTCCATTTGCAGGCATATTTCTTGTTGTTTACCAACTTGTATGCACGAATGCGCACATAGTAGGTCTTCTTGCTCTTAAGCTTAGAAATAGTCTTTGAAACGGTCTTTGCCTTCTTGACGCCATATGTTTTAACGCCCTTCTTGAAGTTCTTGTCGGTAGATATCTGCACCTGATAGCCCGACACGCCGCCTGCTGACTTCTTCCACTTTACAGTTACCTTCTTGGCCTTAGTTGACTTGACACTTGACAGCGTAGCCTTTGCAGGCTTGATGATGAACGAGCGCTTTGTCGAGCCTGTGTACTTGCCTGTGCCTGTGATAGTTACAGTTGCCTTGCCGCACTTTTTGTTGTTCTGGTAGGTCAGCGTGTAGTCTGTGCCCTTAACAAGCTTGTCACCTGCGGAGTTTGTGATAGTTACTGAGGGCTTAACGCCTTTTTTGTTGTATGCATAAGTCTTGCTGGGTATGCTTATCTTACAACTCGAGAGCCTTACATCAACATACTTGAATGAGTAAACCTGTGCATAGCTCTTGGCTGTATCGCCCGAGCCGTAAACGACATAGTCCTTTATCTTTTCGTATTTGGCAGCACCTGTGGCGTGGATATAGCCGAAAGCATACTTGCCGATGCTGCTTACAGAATCGGGAATGACCACATCGGTAAGCACCGTGCAATTTTCAAATGCGCTGTTGCCTATGGTCGTTACGCCGCCGGGAATTGATAATGCCTTTAAGTGGTTGCATCTGTCGAATGCTTCTTCGCCTATTTTCTTAAGGCTGCCCGGCAGTATCACACGGGTCAGGGCTGTGCATGATGTAAATGCACGCCAGTCGATAGCTGTTACCTTGTTGGGAACTCTTATTGTTGAAAGGCTTGTACACCATGCAAAAGTATCGTCCTTAATCTCAGTAAGGTCCGCGGGAAGTGTAACGCTCTTAAGGGCTGTGCAGTTCTCAAAGAAATAGCCGCCCATAGTTGTTACTGTGTCGGGTATCACGATATCTGTAAGTGCGCTGCACCCATAGAACACATACGTGCCCATAGTCTTTAACCCTGAGGGGAGCTTTACAGTCTTAAGGCTCGTACACTTATAGAATGTGTAGTCGCCTATGCTTGTTGTGCCGCCCGAGAATGTAACGCTTGTAAGGTATGCCGACTCTCTGAAAGCGTCCATACCAACGCTCTTTACAGAAGCGGGTATAGTAATTGTCTTTATCTTGCTCATATAAAAAGCCTGATCACCTATGCGTGATACAGTCTTGCCGCCAAGCTTTTCGGGGATAGTCACGCTTGTAGACGAACCGTTGTAGCCTGAGATCTCTACAGTTCCGTCAGAAAGCGCCTTATACTCATAGTCGCCCGAAACTGCGGCACTTACGGTCATATTTGCACCAAGATCCATAATACCCTCGGGCAGTACTGCTGCCGTACTTAAAATCATTGAAACAGAAAGCATTCCTGCTATGATCTTCTTTCTCATTAAATGATCCTCCCTTAATAATTTGGTAATATAAGTATAACACACCCAGGTTAATATGTCAAATAAATTGATAAATTTCGGCGTATTGTCAAAAAATGCCTTTACCCCCCGCCCGTATTTATTGATTTTCCGATGTTTTCGTGCAGGTGTTTTGCCCACAACCAAAAAAGACACAGCCGCAAAGCCGTGTCTTATTTTTTCTTTTTCTCCCTAAGCCCTTTGAAAAACTCGCTCAAAAGCCCTGCGCACTCCTGCTCCATCACCCCGCCGATAAGCTCGGGCTTGTGGTTGAAAGGCAGGTCAAAGAGGGTTATCACCGAGCCGCAGGCGCCGAAGCGCTTGTCGTATGCGCCGAATATGACATTCTCTATCCTTGAATTGATGATAGCGCCGCTGCACATAGGGCATGGCTCTAAGGTAACATATAACTCGCAGTCTATCAGCCGCCAGCCGCCAAGTGTGCGGCTCGCTTCGTCTATCGCTGAAAGCTCGGCGTGGGCAAGCGGTGAGCGCTCGCTCTCACGGCGGTTGAAGCCCCTGCCAACTATCTCGCCTGTGGCCTTTTTGACTACCACCGCCCCTACAGGCACCTCGCCCAAAGCCGCCGCCTGCCTTGCAAGGGCTATGGCTTCTTCCATAAAGCGTGTGTCCATATCACGATACCATAATGTAGAGCCACACTACACCGCTTGCAGCAAGCCATGTTATCGTGGGCATAGCCGTAACGAATGTCTTTAGCTTGTCACGGAAAACAAGCTCGGTGTCTGCGCTTTTTATGTTCACCTTGTAATCTTCAAAGCTAATGAGCCTGCCTATGCAGAAAAGCGCTATGCCGATGATGAATATGCAGACAAGCAGCATATACAGCTCGCCGCCCGCATTGTCTGCGTTTTCGGTATTTATCAGCTTAAGGGCAAAGAATATAAGGTTTATCTCTACCCTGCCCGCTATAGCACACAGCAAAGAGCCTGTCTTTATGGTAAGGATAGATATGATGATGCTCAGCACAAAATGCGTTCCTATATTTATAAAGTTTATCGCCATTATGCTCTCAACAGCCGCCGTGAGCATTATTGCAGTAGAGTCGCCAAACTGCCGCAGCAGCTGCAAAATAAGCCCGTTCATCAGAATTGCGTGAAGTACGGGGGTTATGAAATACTGCACGCCGAAACAATGGATATTGAGCCCCACGCTGTCGCACCACACAAAGCCCCCAGGCACCGACATCAGCTGCGTACCGAAGACCATGCCGAGAATAGCCGACACAACATAACATACCGCCGCACAGCCGCCCACAACACCGAAAAGGCATAAGGTGTGCCTTTTGGGTATCTTTGTGCCCCTTGGCATAAATACTTTTTTAGGCAGCTTTGTGAACATCGCTATAAAGAATATGCTGATGAGCAGCGACAAGGGTTTGAACAGCGAAAGCACTATCGTGGCTGAAATATCGGTCGGGTGAGTGTTGCCGTAAACTTCTATTGACGAGCCTGCCAGCAGATGCCCCGCACGGGAGTCGAACATCACCTGAAAAAGCCTTATGACCGCCGATATGAGCATAGTTCCGCCGATAAGGTTGGAGCAGAATTTGAGCGACTCACGCTCGGAGTCGGAAGCAAGGTCATTCTCAAAGCCCTCACCGAAAGCGTAGGTATGCTCACGGGTGTCCTTTACATACTTGTAGCCGAAGCGGTTGTTATCCTTGGTGCGCCACTTTGTAAACGCCTCTCTGTACTCCTCGTCCTGCCCCGAATACTTACTCTCCGAGGCTATATCTATAAGATAATCCTTTGTGTTGCTCAAATCTTTCACCACGCTTTTTAAAATGCATAATTCATAATACATAATGCATAATTATTGTGTCCGCCTTGTGGCGGACGAATGCCCATTCGGGCTTTTGCTCTCACTAAATCGCCAAAACAAGGCCGAATGGCCATATATCGCCGTAGGCGCACCTTAATTATGCATTATGCATTTTGCATTATGTATTGATATAAAAATCCGCCCCGATGCACGGGGCGTGATCAGCAGGCAGTGCTGCCTAAATTTCGTTCCTGTTTTCAAGAGCACGGTAAAGCGTCACCTCGTCGGCGTATTCGAGCATACCGCCTACTGGCAGGCCGAATGCGAGCCGTGTGACCCTGACCTCAAAGGGCTTTAGCAGCTTTGCTATATACATAGCCGTAGCCTCGCCCTCGACTGTGGGATTTGTGGCCATTATGACCTCGTCTACCTCACCGCCGCTTACTCTCTTTACAAGCTCTTTTATGTGTATCATGTCGGGCATTATCCCCTCAACAGGTGATATAAGCCCGTGAAGCACATGGTAAACGCCTTTGTACTCCTTCGTCCTCTCAAACGCCGTAACGTCCTTGGGGCTTTCGACCACACATATAGTGTGCTGATCCCTCTTGGGTGAGGAGCATATGGGGCAGACCTCTCTGTCTGTGAAGTTGAGGCACACCCTACAGCTTTTTACCTTTTTTCTTGCGCCCTCAAAAGCGCTTATGAACGCCTTTGCATCAGCCTCGTCCATTTCCATGACGTGGTATGCAAGGCGCTGCGCCGATTTCATACCTATGCCAGGCAGCTTTGCAAACTGCTCGGAGAGTATGACAAGCGGCAGAGCACTCGCTTCAGCCATATCAGAAGAGGCCGGGGAATGAAACGCCGCCTGTGAGCTTCTGCATCTCAGCGTCGCTCTCCTCGTCAAGCTTTGCAACTGCCTCGTTGAATGCGCTCATTATAAGATCCTGGAGCATCTCTATATCGTCGGGGTTAACTACCTCAGGCTTGATGTTGAGAGAAAGAACGTTTCTCTTGCCGTTGATAGTGATATCGACCATGCCGCCGCCTACAGAAGCCGAGAACTCTCTCTGCTCGAGATCCTCCTGAAGAGCTGTGATGTCGCTCTGCATCTTCTGAGCCTGCTTGATCATCTGGTTCATGTTGTTGGAAGGGCCCTTGCCCATACCCTGGGGAAGTCTTGCTTTCATGGTTAAATAACTCCTTTTTATATTATTCTGGTTTTTTTATTTCAACCTCGATACCCATATTCTGAGCACGGCTCTTAAGAACATTGATAGGGTTTTCCTTATCATTTATGTCTACAGAGCTTGCTGTGTAGAGCATGAAATCGAAGTCTTTGTTATAGAAATCGTGGACTATCTTCTTAAGCTTTGCGCTGTCATTCGACGCTTTGAATTTCATCTTGTAGAAATCAGATGCGCAGATGATGTTGAAGGTGTCGCCCTCTATAGCTGCCGCCGAGTTTTCAAGGAATGCGGCTATGCCCGGGTATTCCTCCCTGACTCTGTCGAGTATCTGCTGCCAGTCTTCAAGCGGGGTGTAGTTGTTCACATCAAATTTCTTAAGCGGCGCTGCGGGCTTTTTGGGCTTTGGCGGTGCGGGCTGCTGCCCTGCGTTCATTCCCTGCGGCGGTGTGCCGCCTGCTGCGAGCCGCCTTTCAAGCTCGTTTATCCGGTTTATAAGCGCCTGCGTGTCCTCCGTCGGAGCTGATGCTGCCTTTGCAGGCACACCCGAGCACAGGCGGATTATGCACATCTCAAGCTCGGTGCGCTTTGACGATGCGCCCCTGAATCTGTCAAGACAGTCCTGAAGCGAGGTCAGCTGATAGAGCACCGTGTCGATATTCACATTTGCGGCTATTGCCTTTAAGCGTTCAAGCTCGTCGGGCAGACAGGTTATAAGGTCTGTCTGGCCGTTTATAGCCTTTAGGAGCATTACGTTTCTTAATTGCTCAATAAGCTCGGAGCAGAGTATCTTCAAGTCCTTGCTCATGCCGTAAAGCTCGTTTATCCTTGAAAGAGCGCCTGCCGTGTCCTTTGCGACAAGCTTTTCTATTATGTCAAACAGATAGTCACGCCCTGCGATACCTGCGGCGGTGGATACTACCGATGTGTCGATATTATCCGAATAAGCCGCACACTGATCCAGCAGCGAGAGCGCATCTCTCATACCGCCGTCGGAAAGCCTTGCTATCAGCTCTGCGGCGTTATGTTCAAGCCCTAAGCTTTCCTGCGATGCGATGTATTCTATCCTTGCGACTATGTCCTCAGTTCTTATGCGCCTAAAATCATAGCACTGACAGCGCGAAACGATAGTTGCAGGCACCTTGTGCATCTCGGTAGTCGCCAGCACGAATTTAACGTGCGGCGGCGGCTCCTCCATAGTTTTGAGCAGCGCATTGAATGCACCCGGGCTCAGCATATGCACCTCGTCGATGATATACACCTTGAACTTGCACATCTCGGGGGTATACACAACGCCCTCACGCAGTTCTCTTATATCGTCCACCTTTGAGTTTGAGGCGGCGTCTATTTCAAATATATCGGGCAGCGTGCCGTTATCGGCATTTTTGCATATCTCGCACTCTAAGCACGGCTCGCCGTCCTTGGGGTTTAAGCAGTTGATAGCCTTTGCGAAAATTCTCGCACAGGTGGTCTTACCCGTGCCCCTTGACCCCGTGAAGAGGTATGCGTGGGCTGTCTTATCGTTTTTTATCTGATTTTTGAGGGTCTGCGTGACCTGCGGCTGAGAAACAACGTCATCAAACGACATAGGCCGCCATTTTCTGTATAATGCACGGTACACGTTCTCAACCCCTTAACTCAAAAAGTCGGCCCGACATAAAGGCATGCAGGCGAAACTGTGTCACACGAAACAAACCGCTTAATGCTGCTCGGTTCCCCGCCTGACATGGTTCACAGCGTTTCATTGCACAGGACCTGCACACCCATATCTCGAGCCGACGGTTTTGCAAATGTCCTTTATATCACTTAACTATTATAACACATATCATTCTAAATTTCAAGCCCTTTTTGAAAAAAATTTAAGCTGTCGGATAAATCGGAGATTTGCTGTGGAAACCCCAACTTATCTCAGAAAAACCATCCCTTTTTCTTCTTCGCCTTTTCAAGAAAGCGGTGCAGCGCCGAATTATGCATAACGCCATGCTGCAAGCGCTTATAGCACATCTCTGCTATATCCTTTTGCGACATAGTGCGGTAGAAATCCTTTTGCAGGAACTTGTATTCATCGCCACCGCCGCTGCTGCCTGCCGAGCTGCCCTGGCAGAAGTTTGAAAGCTGCAAAACGGGCTTTGAATCATAGTCGAATTTCAGCGTGACGATATCAACGCCCTCACGGCTGCTGTAATCCCCTGCCCGTGCAAGCTCAATGTTGCTGTGAACAAAGGCAAGGCGGTGCTCCTTAGCGGCCTTTTCGGCTATGCTGTCAAATTCGCCCCTAAACAGCACGTCATTCTCACGCAGGTGTTTAACCGTCTGCTCATCAAGGCCTAAGTCCTTGACGCTCTTTGATGTTTCTATCTCACCGATGTTTGGAATAAGGGCAAAAAGCCCCTTCTCGACCTCAGTAACGCCCTCAGCAAGCTCGACATACACGCTTTTAGGCTCGGCAAACCACGGCAAATCGAGCCATTCCTCAATATCGCATACCAGCAGCATACCCTCACCCTTGACGCAAAGGCCCGTTTTCTTGTGGGAACTCGAAATGCTTATCATATACAACACCTCAATAAAAATCCCCTGCCTTGCCGACAGGGGAGATTATGTCTTAGCCGTTTGATATTACGAAGTTTACCTCGCCGAAGCTGAATGATACGGGGATAAGGAACGCAGGGTTCTCGAAAACTATCTTATCGTCTGTGTGTATCTCCTGCGGGTCAAGCTGAAGCTCTATGCCGTGCTCGTTTGACTCGTTTACTGTGAACAGACCGTTGTTTACGTTCATAAACTCGCCTACCGTCGCATCAACGAAATCATCGACCTCTGTGAACTCTTCCTTTGCGAAGCGCTCTGCGAAAGCCATATACTCGGCAGTATCGGCAGCCACGCAGGTTATTGAGTTGTATGCGCCTGTTACTGCCTGCTTAACGATATGGGGCGCTTCAAGCTCGTGGATTATGCTCGAACCTAAAGGCGTAAAGTCATCGCCGATAAATCTGATTATATCCTTGAAAAGCAGAGTGGTATACTCTGTGTATATTCTTGCATTTGCAGCCGTGTCAAAGTGATAGAAGCCCGAGATAAGCTTTGAGAGCTTGTCAGACTGGTTGCCCGAGATATCGTCATTCGAGAGGGAATTCTCATTCTTATACTCGATGATAGCCGACTCGAAATCAGCATTTGACATAACGCCACTGTTAACGAGTGTCTGCCCCAGCAGCAGATAATCTGTGGGCTGCTCGGAAAGGAGCCTTTCAACATCGCTGTCAGTCAGATAGCCAAGCTCAACGCAGAGGTCACCGAAGCGCTTATCAACGCTCTGCTGAGTAACATTTACGTGCTCGACCTGCTCAGAAGTCATAAGCCCTGCGTTTATGGCAAGAACACCAAGACGCATTCTTGTGTTCTTCTTCTCCTCAAATGCCTGTGTAAGGTCAGCGGCCGTTACAAGCCCCTTATGTAATAGAAAGCTTCCAAAAAACTGTGCAAACATAAAAATATCTATCCTTTCGGCGCACGCTCACGGTGCGAAAATTATTTCATTTCCTTAGCAGTATTTTCAAGTATCTTCTGTATCTGGTCATTGGATATAGGCTTCTGGATAAAGTCGGAAGCGCCTGCCATTATAGCGTCACGCAGGTGGTTCTGCGTACCAACCGACGAAGCCATTATCACCTTAGCCGCAGGGTCAAATTCGATTATCTCCTTAACAGCCTCGATACCTGTCTTTTTGGGCATAACTATATCCATAAAAACAACATTGGGCTTTGAGGCCTTGTATTTTTCTACCGCCTCTTCACCGTCGGCCGCTTCAAGCACCTCTGCCACGCCAAGACTGCTTATGAAATTTATAAGCTTCTTCCTCGCAAACATCGAGTCATCGGCTATCATTACCTTTACACTCTCAAGTCCCATTTTTCATTCCTCCATAGTTTAATATTACACGATAAACGCTCTATAGTAATTTTACCATAAATCGCACTAAAAATCAAGTAGAATTTTGAGTATTTTTTATAGTGATAATGTATAAATTTAATTGGTTAAATTATAGCGAAATGACAATTTGACGTTAATATTTTTTACAAAACGCCCGAAATTGTTGACTTTTGAGAAAGGTATGGGGTATAATTATTGTGTGAGATAAATTGGGAGCCGTAGGATTGCGCCGCCGAGTGAAACCTTTCCGCCCCAATAATACAATAGATTATAAAGGACGGTGTTAACTATGCCAACAGTACTTATTATGGATCATCCGCTGTTAAAGCACAAAATATCTCTCCTGCGGGACGAGAACACGGGAACGAGGGATTTTCGTGTGCTGGTCGAGGAGATAGCTATGCTCATGGGCTATGAAGCCCTGCGTGACCTGCCTACCGAGGAAGTGGAAGTCAAAAGCCCCGTATCCACCTCTATGCAGCCCATGCTCTCGGGCAGAAAGCTTGCCGTCGTGCCGATACTGCGTGCAGGGCTTGGAATGGTGGGCGGAATACTCGCCCTCGTGCCGTCGGCAAAAGTGGGGCATATCGGCCTTTACCGTGACGAGGTGACTCACCAGCCCCACGACTACTTCTGCAAGCTGCCCGAGAATATCGACGAGCGCCTTGTTATACTGCCCGACCCTATGCTCGCCACAGGCGGCTCGGCAATTGCGGCGGTGGATTTTATAAAGGCCAAGGGCTGCAAGAACATCAAGTTTATGTGCATTATCGCCGCACCCGAGGGTCTTGAAGCCCTCAAAGCCGCTCACCCCGATATCGACATATATGTAGGCTCACTTGACGAAAAGCTCAACGACAGCGCCTATATCATTCCCGGCCTCGGCGATGCGGGCGACAGGATATTCGGGACGAAGTAGTATTACAAAAAGGCCTGAATCCCTCTGTGGCGGCGCTTTGGTGGATAGTGCCGCAGAGGGACAGTAAGAAATAAAAAGCGAGGAGATTACAATTATGAAAAGAAAAGTTTTGTCAGAAAAGAAAGTACTCAAGGAATTAAATATTTCGGATTTCAGCCAAATGCCTAATGATGAAGAGAAAATCAAACAATTCGCAGGTATGTTACCATATATGGATAAAGAAGTTGCATTGAAGGCAATTGAACAATTACCCGAATATAAAGATATGGCTTGTCAGCTTGCAAACACTTATAAACAAATTCTTTCAGATATTATATCGAATAATAGCAAAACCGTTGATGCTAACATTGATATTTGCAATAAAATAATCGATTCTCTTACAAAAACGCTCGAAAAAGACAATCTTACTCCAGATGTAATCAAAAGCACACAAGAGAATATGCTAGAAATTGCAAAACTTATGAAAGAAATTGACGCACAAAACAAAGGTTTCTTATTAAAACTAGCCGGACTAAGTGCAGGCATTATAGCGATTTTAGTTGCAGGCTTAAAAATTGCAGGTACTCTGCTTGATGCTAATTCACTTGGTCAAGATGTTTATGAATCAGATGATGACGACGATGATGATGACGATGATTATGACGATGATTATGACGATGAAGAGGACTATGACGACGACAACATAATAGATGTTGACAATTATACTAATAGTTAGTATTCACATTTAGAGAAACGCCCCGACACAAACGTGTCAGGGCGTTTTATGGTGCCGGTGGCGGGGGTCGAACCCGCACGGTGTTGCCACCAACGGATTTTGAGTCCGTCACGTCTGCCAATTCCATCACACCGGCTTATATATCCTCAAAAGAGGACTTAACCATTATATCATTTTAAGTGCCTTTTGTCAAGCGCTTTCGCCACGGCAGGGCACAAAACGTCGCCCGCCGCCACTAAAAGACCCCTTATTTGGTCAATGTGCTGTAATCGGGGTACTATATATTGTGCAACTGCCTATATTTTTTATACATTTTTACCAAATTGTTGACAGCTTTGCAAAAAACGTGCTATAATGATATTTGTGGTAATAGATAAAAAGCCACACCGTGTAATTTTTTGGACAGCTGATGCTGAGGGTTTATCATTTTGTGACTAAGGAATATCGAAAGAATATATAATGAATGTCTGGAGGTCAAAAATGGATAAGCTGATCGACTACGGCGGGTATGCCGCCTATCGTAAAACAGTTGCTGAGCTTACCGCTAATCTTAAGACGCTTCTTGAGCTTAGCGAGGGCGTACAGCTCCCCAATACCGCCGATTCCATCAAGGAAACGATAGAAAAGACGAGCGACGAGCATTTCGAGGTCGCTATCGTCGGCGAGTTTAAAAGAGGCAAGAGCACACTTATCAATGCCCTGCTCGGGCAGGAGGTGCTTCCTGCCGACGTTCTGCCTGCCACGGCAACTCTTAACAGAGTCACCTACTCCACAGACCCTTATGTGTCGGTAGAGTATAAAAACGGCACGCACGAGCGTGTAGATATCGACAAGCTCGCTGACTATGTCACAAAGCTCACCGCCGAGAGTGAGGAAAAGGCCGAGACCGTTAAGGAAGCGACCGTTTATTATGATACCGAGTTCTGTAAGAACAACGTTGATATCATAGACACCCCCGGCCTCAACGATGATGAGCAGATGACAAGCGTTACTCTTTCTATCCTTCCCAAGATAGATGCGGCGGTCTTTGTTATTTCTGCAAACAGCCCCTTCTCGCAGTTTGAGAAAGACTTCTTGGAAAAGAAGATGCTCACATCCGACGTGGGCAGGATAATCTTCGTTGTAAACTGCTTCGGCACCTTTGCAAGAGAAGACGAAAACAAGATAGTTGAGACTGTAAGAACACGTATCACCCGCTACGTTATGGAAAAGGCCAAGAAGGTAATGGGTGAGGATTCGAGAGAGTTCGCAGCATATAAGCGTAAGATAGGCACGCCCAGAGTTATAGGCGTGTATGCGAAGCGTGCCCTTACGGCTAAGAAGATAGAAGACCCCAACCTGCTTGAAGAGAGCAATTTCCCCGAGTTTGAAAAAGCGCTGGAGACTATGCTCACCAAGGAGAGGGGCGTTATCGCACTCCAGATACTTGCAAATAAGATAACCAACTCGGGCACAGAGATCATGAGAAGCGTCGTTATGCAGGAAAACGCCCTCATGATGGAAAACGACGAGTTCATGAAGAAGTATTCGGCTGCTATTGATGAGATAGAGTCGATAAGAAATAAGAAGAGACAGGAGTTCGTTAAGATAAACGACGCCGCAAACAAGGTCTTTGCAGACCTGCAGCCCGTGCTTGACAGCTACTGGTCGAATATCGAGAACGCCGCTATGGAGGTTATTGATAACTTCCAGATGTCCTCTGACGACTTCAAGAAGGACAGGCTCAAGATAGTTACCAACAAGCTCACCGATAAGATAAAGGAAAATATCGAGACAAGAGCACAGCTCATCTGCGAGCAGATTCAGAACTCTATCAACGTTGCTATCAACGTCGAGGCTGAGAGACTTCAGGACTTCGAGGACGAGTTCTTTGAGTCTGTTTCCAAGATACAGCAGATGTTCGCAGTATCCGACAGAGTTTCCAAAAACGGCGGCATCGCTGATAAGGTAACAGGTGCGGCTATCGGCTCGTTCGGTGTGGGCGGCGCATTCTTAGGCTTCCGTGAAGCGGGCGTCAAGGGCGCACTCTTAGGCGGTGCAACCGCCTTTGCAGGCTTCTCGGCTACTTACTATGCCGCTATGATGCTCGCAAGCTTCATAGGCCTTGCCTCTGCCCCCGTTACCCTCTGCCTTATGGCTTTAGCAGGCCTTGCAGGCACATTCACAAGCTCGTTTGCTATAGACAAGCTGCTTGTTAATGAGAGGATAGATAAGTACAAGACCAACTTCAAGACGCAGGTCAGAAAGCAGTTCCACGAGATGAAGCTCAACAACGACTTCACCGAGACTGTCAGAAAGCAGGTATTCACAGCGTTTGAAGGTCTTAAGACCAAGATCGAGGACGAGACTGAGATAATCCTCCGTGACACACAGGAAACACTTGACAACTTAAACAATATGAAGGCCGAAAAGAGCCATATCTCCGAAAAGGAAATGGACAGGCTGCATGATATAGCCGAAAAGGCAAGTAAGATAGTTTCAGACGCTTATGCGCTGAGAAAGGCTCTTACCGAGGAGAATGAGTAATACCCTCTCCGTATCAAAACAAGTCTGTTAATATAAGAAGGTGATATATGATGGCTGATTCTCTGAATATGGAGAATAATGCGGCTTCGCAGGAGGTGCAAAACCCTCTGCTTAAGATAGATACAAGCTTCCGCACCTACCTCAACGTCTACACAAGAAGCTTTGATAACCACGTAGTCGGCGGCTCGCTCGACTATGCGCTGGATTCTGACTTTGCGCTGAGGCAGAAGCTTTCGGGCATACTCGGCTGGGGCAGGCTTTACAGAGCCATTACCACAGGCGATATCTCCGCCGAGGGCAAGGAATGCTATATGACCTGCGTTCAGGCAGGCAACCTCAAATACCCCGAGGTATACGATATAACCAAGAAATGCACCGAGCGCCTTGAACTCAACCCGCCCACGGTGCTTATAAAGGAAGATGATGAGCCGAGGATATACTCGCTGACAAGTGACAGCTTTGAGCCGTCGATAGTTATATCCACAGGGCTTCTGGAACTGTGCAGCAGCGAGGAGCTTCAGTTCCTTATCGGCTGTGAATGCGGCAGGCTGCAAAACAACCACACGGCATTCAATTTCGCATTTACATATCTTAACTACAACAAGCTTTGCTACCGCCCCAAAGAACGCACCTATAAGCAGGCAGTAGGCGGTCAGCTGGCACGTATGCTCATTCAATGGGTCAGATATGCAGACCTTACCACCGACAGGGCAGGCATGATATGCCTTGACGAGCCGAGCCACTACGGCAAGCTGCTGTGTGACCTCTACGAAAAGGGCTATGCAGACTTCTTCGGAAGAAAGAACGAGAAGATGGACTTTGAGAATATACTCGAGGTCTATGAAAAGATCAAGGACGAGAAAGAACCCAGACATATAGCTATTGATAAGTCGATACCCGCCATAAAGCGCCGTGTTATCGCAGGAATGGATTTCCTCGACTGCGTGACGCTGTATAAGTGGCGTATGGATATCAAGAGGCCTAATTACCAGCTCCGCTCGCAGCAGATGAGTGATATCCGCTGCAACCTTATCATGGGCTCGGATACGGAGGTGTGAATTTGGAAAACTTGAATATTTACGCTGATTCACACGAGGATATCGAAAAGGTAAGAGCAAGGCTCAAAATGATAATCGACGACGAGATGATAGCTAAGATACTCGGCGAAGATTTTATCAAGAATATGGTCGAGTGGGACGAGCTGATAGAAAAGCGCTCGAAAGAGCCGTTCACGCTGGTCATCTTAGGTGAGTTCAAAAGGGGCAAGAGCACAATAATCAATGCTCTTCTCGGCAAAGAGCTCGCACCGATGAACATATCCCCCGAAACATACACCATAAATGAGATAACCTACGGCAGAGTGCAGGGCGTTGAGGCTGTTTTTGATAACGGCAAGAGAATGCGCCTTACCATGCGTGACACCACAAGGGAACGATTAGAGGCAAGGGAAAAATTCTTCCCCGGCAAGATAGAATACCTCGACATCAAGGACAACTCCCCCATTCTAAAGGAAATGAGGATAGTTGACACCCCCGGTCTGTCAGACCTTGACGACCTTGACAAGCAGGTGACCGATTATCTTGTAAACGCCGATGCGGTAATGTACGCCACATCTGCTCTCCTCCCGTTCTCGGAGAGCGAGCAGGTGTTCTTAGGGTCGCATATTCAGCCGCAGAGGTTCAGTATGCTCTATATCCTTGTGAATATGATAGACGCCCTTAATACGCAGGAGGACGTTGACAAGATAATGAAGCGCTTTGAGGGCATAGCTTCCGAGATAGTGCCGAATGCCTTTGTTTACGGCATAAGCGGCTTTGATGAGCTTGCAAGAAAAATGGGGCAGAAGCGCCCCGCCGACAAGGGCACGAGAGAATTCTACGAGAGCCAGTTCTTCCAGTTCGAGCTGTCGCTCAAGCGTGATATAATGCTGCAAAAGGACATTATCCGCACAAAGCGTGTTATCTCGATGCTGCGTCAAATGGTAGATGAAACATCTGCCAAGATGAATATGTTCTACGAGATGAGCACCCTTGACAAGCAGAAGCTCGAAACCGTTTCGCAGGAGTTTGAATCGGAAGCGCAGAAGATAGAGCAGGCTTTAGAGCAGAAAAAGCCCCTGCTGCACCTTAGCATAACCGAAATGCAGCAGCAGGCTGAGCAGTGGATGTATGAATTCTTTGCAAAGCTCAGAAAGAGCATACTCGAGTGCCTTGACAAGGATGAAAACGGCGAGCCTGTCTACAAGGCCGAGGATATCGAAAAGTTCTTCTACCCGTTCCTTATGGAAAAGGTGGGCGAAGCGTATCGTGCCTGCATAGAGATGCACCGTGAAGCTATAAGAAAGACGATAGAGACCATATCCGCCGAGCTTGCACAGAAGCTTGGCATAGCAGACCTTTCGGAAGTTACGCAGTCAACCAGCGTTGACAGGATAATGATGAGCATGAACAAGAACGTTACCCGCTCGGTAATGGGCGTCAAGCTCTTCGGCACCAGCGAGACATTCCCGCCTGCGACGATGACCTCATTCTCGCAGATATTAAAGAAGAAAAAGCAGACCACCGATATAATCGATATAGCCCTTGAAAACTATGACGATATCAGGATAAACATAGTCAACGACATCAAGCTCGTTTATCAGGACTTGGAGACAAAGGCGGTCAAGCAGCTTGAATCTATCTGCAAATATCAGACCGAGATAGGCCGCAAGACCCTCGACCACGCAAAGGAGGTTTCCTCCGAGTTCAAGTACGAGGACGTAAGCGACGCTCTTAGTACGGCCATGTCGATACTCAAAGAGCCTGCAAGGATACTTGCAAAATACGACGACTAACTACTTTTCATTCTATAGGGGAGGCACAGCACAGCCCGTGGTTCGGGAGGTGCTGTGTTTTTTATGCCAAAAATGCTGCTGCGACTAATAAAACGGTATTTGTGGGGGGCGCTTGCGCCGCCGAGCGGAACCCCTCCGTCACCGCCGCCTTTGGCGTCGGCGCCACCTCCGAGCTTTTTCAGCCGCAGGCTGATAATGCGTTCAGGGGAGGCTGTTTGGGGGCTTTCGGTTTCAGCTTGCTGAAACCAGCGCCACCCATACCCCTTCGGATATGCGTTCTCCCGCATTAAATCCGTCGCCCGAATGGGCATCTGTGCGGCAAAGCCGCACTCCTCAATTGTGCATTGTACATTGTTGCATTGTGCATTGATAACCGCCGGTTTATCCCGCTATTTTACAACAAAAAACCCGCCGCCTTTCTTAAGAAAGACAGCGGGTCTTATATTTTAGAATAATTCTATAGGCTTTAAATTAGTCCTTAACGCCAGTAACAACGCCGGAACCAACTGTTCTACCACCCTCACGGATAGCGAAACGGAGGCCTTCCTCGATAGCGATAGGAGTGATGAGCTCAACGTCCATAGCTACGTTATCGCCAGGCATGCACATTTCCTTGTCAGCAGGAAGTGTGATAACGCCGGTAACGTCAGTTGTTCTGAAATAGAACTGAGGTCTGTAGTTGTTGAAGAAAGGAGTATGACGGCCGCCCTCTTCCTTCTTCAGAACGTAAACCTGACCGCTGAACTTTGTGTAGGGGTGAATGCTGCCGGGCTTGCAAAGAACCTGACCTCTTTCGATCTCTGTTCTCTGGATACCACGGAGAAGAGCACCGATGTTGTCGCCAGCCTCTGCATAGTCGAGGAGCTTTCTGAACATCTCGATACCTGTAACAACAGTCTTCTTTCTCTCTTCTGTAAGACCGATGATCTCAACTTCATCGGACATATTGAGCTGACCTCTTTCAACTCTACCAGTAGCAACTGTACCACGGCCTGTGATTGTGAATACGTCCTCAACAGGCATAAGGAAAGGAAGATCTGCCTTTCTCTCAGGTGTGGGGATGAAGGAGTCAACAGCGTCCATAAGGTCAAGGATCGGCTTGTAAGCGGGATCGTTAAGATCGTCGGGAGCTTCGAGAGCTGCAAGAGCAGAACCCTTGATGATAGGAGTATCATCGCCAGGGAACTCGTACTTGTCGAGGAGCTCACGGATATCCATCTCAACGAGCTCGAGAAGCTCTTCGTCGTCAACCTGGTCAGCCTTGTTCATGAATACAACGATTGCAGGAACGCCAACCTGACGAGCAAGGAGAAGGTGCTCTCTTGTCTGAGCCATAGGGCCATCAGAAGCAGCAACAACGAGGATAGCGCCGTCCATCTGAGCAGCACCTGTGATCATGTTCTTAACGTAGTCTGCGTGTCCGGGGCAGTCAACGTGAGCATAGTGACGGTTCTTTGTCTCATACTCAACGTGAGCTGTGTTGATTGTAATACCTCTCTCTCTCTCTTCGGGAGCAGAGTCGATATTAGCATAATCCTTCTTCTCAGCAAGACCCTGCATAGCAAGTGTCTTTGTGATAGCTGCTGTAAGGGTTGTCTTACCATGGTCAACGTGACCGATGGTGCCGATGTTTACATGGGGTTTGTTTCTTTCAAATTTTGCCTTTGCCATTGGAATATTCCTCCTTAATAAAAATTACGGTAAATTATAACGTAATACTATTATATCACATTTAAATAGATTTTGCAATAGATTACCGAAAAATTTTGTAAATTTATATTCCCGCCCCTTCCCTTATCGGGAAAGGGAGGAAAAATATCATTAGTTCTTGCTTCTTGAAGCAACGATCTTTTCCTGGATGCTTCTGGGCAACTCGATGTAGCTGTGAGGCTCCATTGTGTACTGACCACGACCCTGTGTCTTAGATCTGAGGTCGTTGGAGTAGCCGAACATCTCGGAAAGCGGAACAAGTGCGTCTACCTGTGCGGTGCCGTTTCTTGTTTCCTGACCCTGGATCTGGCCACGTCTGGAGTTGAGGTCGCCTATTACTGTACCCATATAGTCGTCGGGAGCAATAACAGTAACCTTCATGATAGGCTCGAGGATTACAGGGTCTGCCTTAGCCATAGCCTCCTTGAAGGCCATAGAACCGGCGATCTTGAATGCCATTTCAGACGAGTCAACCTCATGGTAAGAACCGTCGTAAAGTGTTACCTTAACGTCAACAACGGGGTAAGCTGCAAGTACGCCGGCTTCCATAGCACCCCTGATACCTGCATCGACTGCGGGGATATACTCCTTCGGGATAGCACCGCCGACAATGTTGTTGATGAATTCGTAGCCCTTGCCGCTCTCGTTAGGCTCAACAGTGATCTTAACGTGACCGTACTGACCCTTACCACCTGACTGCTTAGCGTACTTGTGGTCAACATCAGCAGTCTTTCTGATCGTTTCCTTATAAGAAACCTGAGGAGCACCAACGTTAGCCTCAACCTTGAACTCACGCATAAGTCTGTCAACGATGATCTCAAGGTGAAGCTCACCCATACCGGCGATGATAGTCTGGCCTGTTTCCTCGTCAGTCCATGTTCTGAATGTAGGATCCTCTTCAGCGAGCTTGCTGAGTGCGATACCCATCTTCTCCTGACCGGCCTTAGTCTTAGGCTCGATAGCGAGCTGGATAACAGGCTCAGGGAATTCCATAGACTCGAGTATTACAGGGTGATCCTCATCACAGAGTGTGTCACCTGTTGTTGTATTCTTAAGACCAACTGCAGCAGCGATATCGCCGGCATAAACCTCTTCGATATCCTTTCTGTGGTTGGAGTGCATCTGAAGGATACGGCCGATTCTCTCAGTCTTGTCCTTAGAAGCGTTGTATACATTGCTGCCTGCCTTGAGCACGCCCGAATATACACGGAAGAAGCAAAGCTTACCAACGAACGGGTCTGTAGCGATCTTGAAAGCAAGAGCTGCAAAAGGCTCGCTGTCAGAAGAAGGCTTTTCGCACTCCTCGCCTGTGTCGGGGTTAACGCCCTTGATATGGTCTATATCAGTAGGTGCGGGCATATAGTCAATGATAGCGTCAAGAAGCTTCTGAACGCCCTTGTTTCTGTAAGAAGTACCGCAGCATACAGGTACGAAGGTATTAGCTATTGTACCCTTTCTTATGCACTTCTTCATCTCCTCGATAGTGAGCTCCTCACCCTCGAGATACTTCTCCATGATCTCCTCGTCCTGCTCTGCAACAGCATCAAGAAGAATGGATCTGTATTCCTCAGCCTTATCCTTCATATCGTCAGGTATATCAACTACCTGGATATCTGTGCCGAGGTCATTTGTGTAGATGTAAGCCTTCATCTCAAGAAGGTCGATAAGACCCTTGAAATCGTCCTCAGCGCCGATAGGCAGCTGAATAGCTACAGCATTACACTTAAGTCTCTCATGGAGCATATTCATAACGTTGTAGAAGTCTGCGCCCATGATGTCCATCTTGTTTACATATACCATTCTCGGTACTTTGTAATTATCAGCCTGTCTCCAAACTGTTTCAGTCTGGGGCTCAACACCGCCCTTAGCACAAAGAACTGTTACCGAGCCGTCGAGAACACGAAGAGATCTTTCAACCTCAACTGTAAAGTCAACGTGTCCGGGAGTATCTATTATGTTAAGTCTGTGACCCTTCCAGTAAGCTGTTGTAGCAGCGGAAGTGATAGTGATACCTCTCTCCTTCTCCTGCTCCATCCAGTCCATTGTGGAAGCGCCGTCGTGTGTCTCACCGATCTTGTGGTTGATACCGGTATAGAAAAGGATACGCTCGGTAGTAGTTGTCTTACCGGCATCGATATGTGCCATGATACCAATGTTTCTGGTATCCTGTAAAGAGCATTCTCTTGCCATAAATCAAAATCCTTTCCTTTATTACCATCTGTAGTGAGCGAAAGCCTTGTTAGCCTCAGCCATTCTGTGAGTTTCGTCACGCTTCTTGCATGAACCGCCCACACCGTTGAGTGCGTCAAGTATTTCTGCTGCAAGTCTTTCCTTCATTGTTCTTTCGTTTCTCTCTCTGGAGAACTTGGTTATCCAGCGAAGACCAAGTGTCTGTCTTCTGTCAGGTCTAACCTCCATAGGCACCTGATAGGTAGCACCGCCGACACGGCGAGCCTTTACCTCGAGTTCGGGCATTATGTTGTTCATAGCCTCCTCGAAAACCTCAAGTGCAGGGCGGCCTGTCTTCTCCTCTACGATCTCGAATGCACCGTAGACGATCTTCTGTGCAACACCCTTCTTACCGTCGAGCATTATGTTGTTTACAAGTCTTGTAACGAGCTTTGAATTGTATACAGGATCCTGTAAAACGTCTCTCTTTGCAACTCTGCCTCTTCTTGGCACTTTGATTCCCTCCTTCACAAATAAATGAATTCACAGGTACTCGCTCTGTAGCCTTATTCTACAGCCCCGTCAGTTCCAATGCAGAGTAGAAGGCAGCACGCCGCCGCCTTTATATATCAATCACTCCACATTATCTAAACTGTGGTCTTCGCACCTCTTTAGGTGCGACAATGAGTTTGTGTCTTTTTAAGTTTTGAGCTGATTACTTAGCAGCTCCAGCCTTAGGCTTCTTAGCGCCGTACTTGGAACGAGCCTGCATTCTCTTTGCAACGCCCTGAGCATCGAGTGTACCTCTGATGATGTGGTAACGCACACCAGGGAGATCCTTAACTCTTCCGCCTCTGATAAGAACAACGCTGTGCTCCTGAAGATTGTGGCCTATACCGGGGATGTAAGCAGTTACCTCGTTGCCGTTTGTCAGACGAACTCTGGCGATCTTTCTCATAGCTGAGTTAGGCTTCTTAGGTGTAGCTGTTCTTACAGCGGTGCAAACGCCTCTCTTCTGGGGGCAGCTCTGGTCAATAGCGATCTTCTTCTTAGAGTTATAACCCTTCTGAAGAGCAGGTGCTGTTGACTTTGTCATGAGATCCTTTCTACCCTTTCTTACTAACTGGTTAAAGGTCGGCATATCAACACTCCTTTCATAGATTTTTTGGCAAATGACATTTGCCGGGGTATACCGATAATTATTCAGCATACTCAAATATTATACACTTATTTCCCCCGTTTGTCAAGCATTTTCGGGGCTTTTTGCCCTTGTGATATCTAACAAACTTTTGCTCTGTCTATTCCCCATTATTGACCGATAACTCAAAAATCCGCAAGTTTAACAGAATATTTACATTTTAAAGGCGAATTCCCTGCTCGTAAACGGCCAAAAGCCTCCCCACAACAGCCGTCTGTGCGGAAAGGCTTTTGGCTTTATATCATCTTTTGTTCTTTTATTACTCCATACCCTCGGTATCGACAAAGTATTTTTTCACTATCTCTTTCTCGTCACCGAATGCTATCTTATCAGGCGCTGCGCCGAAGATCTCGTCGTAATACACATAATACCCTGCCGAACTGCCGTCTTCGTTCTTTATTTTATAAATGCCGTTATAATAGGTGTAGTCGTCATAGTCACTTCCGAAACCCTGCCAAGTAAACGTCCCCCATTCAGGCGATACCATTTCAAGGTAAACATAGGGCATATCCTCGACCTCGCTCGCCTTTACAGCTTTGATATGCTCATCACACACCTCGTCAGCCCCCGTGATAAGTGTTCCCATAGGGCTGCTGTAAGCCTTGGCGCCCGTGTTAAGGAACGTTCTGTACGTCCATGTGCTGTTGCTGTGATCTTTCACGCCGTCATCGGCAGTCCATGTGAGAGATTCCGAGTTTTCAATACACGGCTCTGTGTCTGGTATCCCTACGGTGAATACATAATGTGCCGAATCCTCGGGGTAGCGTTCTCCGTCAGAAACAACGTGTATCTCAATAGTTTTCCCTGCAAGCTTGTACTGGGGCGGAATGTCCACCGCAATAGACGTTCCGTCCGAGCCGCCTAACAACCCGCAGATATAACAATTGATCTTTGTTCCCTCGGGCATCAGATACGCCTGCGTACTCAAATGTCTGCAAACCTCGTCCACGCTGCCCGAGGTAACACCCCTTACCAAAACCATCAGCCTGGCCGATATGCCGTCACTTATCACGCCCTCACATTTAAGCTCTGTCGAGTATGCATAGCCGCTCTCCTCGCCGGGCTTCAGGTCGTTTCTTGTAAGACGCTCGGTATCCTTTCCTGTCATGCCCGTGCCTTTGACTATGTCTGTCGTGATATTATTGCTGTAATAGTCCACATTATATGCCGCCGCATAGCCGTTTACATATCTGCGCAGGATATCAAAAACATCCCCCTCATTCGATACGTTTATGCTCTCCTCCGAGGGCTCTATCTTTATGTCCATGTGATAGTAGCCGTAGTGAACATCATTTGTGTTCTTTATTTCTATTGGCAGATACTCCTGCTGTTTTTCATCATACTCCTGCACATAGATTTTGGGATATAAATGCACATCGGCGATTATATCATCATACCCCTCATCAGGCAGCCTGCCCGACAGACTCGTCTCTATGCGTACATACCAGCCCACATAGCCGTTTATGCTCTTGACATTGACGCTCTTAGGCTCTATCTCACGCCCTGCCTTTTTGTCATAGATGCATACGTGGGGCGTGAACCTATCCATTACATCTGCCCGCTCGTAATCCTGCCCGAGATTTCCCTCACGGCATTTGAATTTCACAAGCGCCGTCAGCGTGTTCTCTTCAAGCAGATATCCCTCGCAGACTACCTCATAATCCTCTTCCGCAAAAGCGTAAGGGTCTGCCTTTGCAAGCTCTGTTATATTCTCGGCTATCTCCAGCGAGTCGCTCTGTGCTATGCCGTTGTCTCTTGTGTAGATAAGCCCACAGCCTGTGTTTTTGTATTTCCCGCTCAAAGCTTCAAGCCCCGATTCGTCTGCGTTCGGGTAGTATTTTGAGAGTATCTGCCGCACATAAAACTGCGCTGTCTTGTCATCAGCCACGCTTTCGGGTGCCGTGGGAACAGTCTCTATCCCCTCATCATTCTTAGTTCCCTTCCAAAGGAAAAATCCCTCAATACTCAAAGCAAGCGCCACCGCTGCGGCTATAGCTATCTTCCAAACATTGTTCGTCTTTACTCTTGCGTATATCCCCTTGCCCTGCGCTATCTTTTTGGCACGGCTTTTCCATTCGTCGGGGGTCTTGTAGCTGTCAATAAGCTTCAGCCTGCTTTTCATCGGGTATCTCTCCTTTCTCAGGTTTTAGATATTGCTCTCTCAGTTTGTCTCTTGCACGCTTTAGTGATGAGCGCACAGTGCTTTCACGCTGCCCTGTTATCCCCGCTATCTCCTTTGTGCTGTAGCCTAAGTTGTAATAGAGATACAAAAGGTTTCTCTGCTTTTCGGGCAGGGTGAATAAAAGCTCTGTAAGCTCTATCTCCTCCTGCTTTTTAAACGGCTCGGTCACGTCGGGCAGGTTGACCTCTCTGTGCCTGAGTGTAAATCGCAGGACTGACTTGCACTCGTTGTACGCCACCTTTGCGAGCCACTTTGCCGTGTCCTCGATCTCCCTGCCTTTTTTGAGGGTGATAAACAGCTTTTCAAACACCGCCAGATAGGCGTCCTGCGCATCTATCATATTCCCGAGCATAAGTATGCATATCCTCGTCACCATGTCCGAGTGCTCGTCAATCGCTTCTTCAAACACGGCATTTATATCCTTTTCCACGCAGTCACCACCCTATTTCAGCTAACAGTTAACAGTTGATGTGTCCTGCTTCGCAGGACTTATTATAAAAGCTTCCGCCATAACAGTTAACAGTTAACTGTATAAGAGCCCCCGCCCGTCAGGAAAGCATTATTATCGGTCAACTTTTTTGGAGAGATACGGGCGGTTTATCGGCTCTCATAAATAAAGACGCACAATGGCGGCGAAATGTTGCATATCGCTTTGTAAACATTTTGTGAACAAAACTGCCGCCCGCATTTTGAGAACGGCAAACATTGCTATTTATTGTCAAGATAATGCGCCGCTATCTCGTGACTGCACACTATAAGGGTATCATTGTTATCGGTCTTGGTCACTCTGCTGCTCAAAAGCTCATCAATTGTAACTACCGTACCCTCTTTAAAGCCGTTTACCTTGCATTTATCGGCGACCTCTCCATAGTCAAGCTCCGCGTCAGTCTGCGACTTTGTGGCTTTCTCGGCTTGTATCAGGTCAAACATAATGGTATCTGAGTGGTCGATAACCACCCTCTCGCCCTTTTTAAGCGTTATACCGCCACTTTCGTAGTCATCCATAAACTCCCCCACGAGCCGCCCCTTGTCATCAGTCCCCGTTACCCTTATTTTCATCTCACAGGAAAACTCGGTTTCGGGTCCGACGGGCATCTGCGTTTTTTCAGTCTGCGCCGACGATGACGAGTCTTGTGTCTGCGAGCACCCGCACAGCAGAGCGCACGCCGCAAGAATGAGAATTATTGCTTTTTTCATAACACACCTCCAAATACAACATATCCCCCTTACTATTGCAAGGGGGATATAAGTCATATCAGATCATATGATACGGATTAACGATTTCCGAAGACATAGCGCTGCTGCTTGTCTCGTTTTTGATAACCGATACATTGTTGTAAACGTCAAGACCCGTACCTGCGGGTATGAGCTTACCGATGATAACATTTTCCTTAAGACCTACGAGCTTATCCGTCTTGCCCTTGATAGCAGCGTCGGTAAGAGCCTTTGTGGTCTCCTGGAATGAAGCCGCAGACATGAACGAATCGGAGTTCGACGATGCCTTTGTGATACCCTGGAGAACAGGTACTGTCGAGATGAGTTTTGCATCTTCAACGCCTGCATCTATCTCCTTCTGTATCTCTGCATTTATAGCGGCTACGTCGCCCTTGTCGATGAGTGTGCCGGGGAGCTGGTAGCTCGAGCCTGCGTCGTCTATCTTGACCTTTCTCATCATCTGACGAACGATTACCTCGATGTGCTTATCGTTGATATCAACACCCTGTAAACGGTAAACCTTCTGTACCTCGGTGATGATGTAGTTCTCAACAGCCTCAATGCCGCTTACCTCGAGTATATCAGCAGGGTAGATAGAGCCTTCTGTCAGCGGCTGACCTGCCTTGACATGGTCGCCCTCTCTTACCTTTATCTTGTAGCCGTAAGGAACTGTGTAACGCTCCTCCTCGAGTGCTTCTACATCGTCAGAAGTTATAACTATCTGCTTGTTCTTCTTGACTTCTTCTATTCTTACCTTACCTGTAACTCTTGAAACGATAGCAGCACCCTTGGGCTTTCTCGATTCAAACAGTTCCTCAACTCTGGGAAGACCCTGTGTGATATCACCTTCACCCTTTGTAACACCGCCGGTGTGGAAGGTTCTCATGGTCAGCTGTGTACCGGGCTCACCGATAGACTGAGCAGCGATGATACCAACTGCCTCGCCTATTCTTACGGGGTTGGAGTTTGCAAGGTTAGCGCCGTAGCACTTAGCACATACGCCGTGCTTAGCTTCGCAGGCAAGTACCGATCTTATCTTTATCCTGTCCTTGCCCTCGGCCTCGAGTGTAGCGATAATGCGCTCTGCATCGTGGCCTGTGATGAGCTTGTTGTGAGATACAATCATCTCGCCTGTCTTTGAATCCTTAAGGTCAGCAGCAAGATATCTGCCTGTAAGTCTTTCCTTGAAAGGCTCGATCATCTCGTTGCCGTTCTTTATCTCAAATACCTCAATGCCGTTTGTAGTGCCGCAGTCTTCCTCACGAATGATAACTTCCTGCGATACGTCAACAAGACGTCTGGTCAGATAACCCGAGTCAGCTGTACGAAGCGCCGTATCGGCAAGACCCTTTCTCGCACCACGGGAGGAAATGAAGTATTCCAGTACGTTAAGGCCTTCACGGTAGTTAGCTCTGATAGGCATCTCGATAGTTGAACCCGATGTGTTAGCGATAAGGCCACGCATACCTGCGAGCTGTCTGATCTGTGACTGCGAACCACGGGCACCGGAGTCTGCCATCATGTTTATGGGGTTGTAGGGGTCGATGTTTGCAAGAAGTGCATCTGATACTTCATCAGTTGCT
>CADAGC010000001.1:33099-96357 GCA_902787365.1 uncultured Ruminococcus sp.
TAACCTCTCTTGTACTGCTTGTCGATCTTGTCTACCTTAGCGTCGGCATTTGCAAGAATGTCCTTCTTGGTCTCGGGTATGGTAGCATCACATACAGCTACTGTGATAGCAGCTCTTGTGGAGTACTTATAGCCGAGTGCCTTGATGTTGTCAAGCACTTCTGATGTAGAAGTTGTGCCGTGACGCTGTATGCAGCGGTCGATTATGTCACCGAGCTGCTTCTTCTTAACAAGGAAGGATATCTCAAGATCGAACTGCTTTTCACTGTTTGTTCTGTCAACATAGCCCAGATCCTGCGGAATCTTCTCATTGAAGATAAGTCTGCCGACTGTTGCATCTATTATCTTAGATATCTTCTTGTCGCCTATTTCCTTGGTTATTCTCACCTTGATAGCTGCCTGGAGGGAAACTATGCCTGCGTTGTAAGCCATTATAGCCTCGTCAACGTTTGAGAATACCTTGCCCTCGCCCTTTTCGCCGGGCTTCTGGAGTGTTAAGTAGTAAGAACCTAACAGCATATCCTGTGACGGTATAGCAACAGGGCGGCCGTCAGAGGGCTTTAAGAGGTTGTTGGCAGCGAGCATGAGGAATCTTGCCTCTGCCTGTGCCTCAACTGAAAGGGGAAGGTGAACGGCCATCTGGTCGCCGTCGAAGTCAGCGTTGAATGCCGTACATACCAGCGGGTGGAGCTTGATAGCTCTGCCCTCAACGAGTATCGGCTCGAATGCCTGGATACCCAGTCTGTGTAGTGTAGGCGCACGGTTGAGCATTACAGGGTGACCCTGGATAACGTTCTCGAGAGCGTCCCATACTCTGGGGTCTGTTCCACGCTCTACCATCTTTCTCGCACTCTTGATGTTTACAGAGGGCGAGTTGGTGTCAACAAGTCTCTTCATAACGAAAGGCTTGAACAGCTCGAGAGCCATTTCCTTAGGCAGGCCGCACTGATACATCTTAAGCTCAGGGCCTACGACGATAACCGAACGTCCCGAATAGTCAACACGCTTACCGAGCAGGTTCTGACGGAAACGTCCCTGCTTACCCTTAAGCATATCGGAAAGCGACTTGAATGCTCTGTTGTTGGGGCCTGTTACAGGTCTGCCGTGACGGCCGTTGTCGATAAGTGCGTCAACTGCCTCCTGGAGCATTCTCTTCTCGTTTCTTACAATGATGTCGGGAGCTTCAAGCTCTAACATCTTCTTAAGTCTGTTGTTACGGTTTATAACTCTTCTGTAGAGGTCGTTAAGGTCAGATGTTGCATATCTGCCGCCGTCGAGAACTACCATAGGTCTTAAGTCGGGCGGGATAACGGGGAGTGCCTCGAGTATCATCCACTCAGGTCTGTTACCCGATGTTCTGAAAGCTTCAACTATCTGTAATCTCTTTAAGAGCTTTATTCTCTTCTGGCCTGCGGGCAGGTCTTTGAGCTCTGCCTTTATCTCGTCAGCGAGCTTGTCAAGGTCTATCTCTTCAAGAAGCTCCTTGATAGCCTCTGCGCCCATTCCTGCACGGAAGCCGTCTTCATACTTCTCTACCATTTCCTCATACTCACGCTCTGTGAGCAGCTGGCACTTAAGAAGACCTGTGTCGCCGGGGTCTATTACGATATACTTTGTGAAGTAAAGAACTTCTTCAAGTCTCTTCTGAGATACTTCGAGCATCTGGCCTATTCTTGAAGGTGTGCCCTTGAAGTACCAGATATGGGAAACAGGTGCAGCAAGCTCGATGTGACCCATTCTCTCACGTCTTACCTTTGCTCTTGTTACCTCAACGCCGCAGCGCTCGCATATCTTGCCCTTGAAGCGTATCTTCTTGTACTTACCGCAGTGACATTCCCAGTCCTTTGTAGGCCCGAAGATCCTTTCGCAGAAAAGGCCGTCCCTTTCAGGCTTCTGTGTACGGTAGTTTATAGTTTCGGGTCTTTCAACAACGCCGTATGACCACTTACGGATCTGATCGGGTGATGCAAGGCCTATCTTTATAGAGTCAAATACATTAAATTCCAATATAGTGTACCCTCTTCCTTTATTAAACGTTCAGGCTGCGGGGGCTTATGCAAAGCCCCTTTGCCTTAGCCGGTTGAAATTGAGTTTGATGTTATTCGTCGTCAGAACCGAAGTAATCGCCGTCATCGTCGAAATCGTCATCATCATACGAATAATCGTCGTCATCATCCGAATCATCGTTGTAATCGTCAAGTGATGAAAGCTCGCCGTTCTCGTCCTCACCAACATAGCCGTCGCCGAAGCCGCTGTTTTCCATGGTGTAGTTGTCCTCATCATTTATCTGCGAGGAAGCGGGAACAAAATCGTCATCATCATCAAAGGTCTGCTTAAGGTCGATCTCCTCGCCCTGCTGGTCGAGAACTGCAACGTCAAGACCGAGCGACTGCATTTCCTTGAAGAGAACTCTGAACGCCTCAGGAACGCAGGGCTTGGGTATGTTCTGACCCTTGACGATAGCCTCATAGGTCTTGACTCTGCCGACAGTATCGTCAGACTTGACTGTGAGTATTTCCTGAAGGGTATAAGCTGCACCGTAAGCTTCGAGAGCCCAAACTTCCATCTCACCGAAACGCTGGCCGCCGAACTGTGCCTTACCGCCGAGAGGCTGCTGTGTAACGAGTGCATACGGGCCTACAGAACGTGCGTGGATCTTATCGTCAACCAGGTGGTGGAGCTTGAGGTAATACATATAGCCGACAGTAACTCTGTTATCGAACTTCTCGCCCGTTCTGCCGTCGTATACGTCAAACTTACCGTCTTCGCTGTAGCTGAGTGCCTTTGTATTGATTATCTCGCCCATTGTGCGAACTTCAAACGGGTCGTCCTTATGCTCCTCATGTATCTGCTGAGCCATTCTGAACGCTTCTCTGATATCCGCTTCGTGAGCGCCGTCGAATACAGGGGTCATTATCTTGATGCCCAGTGCCTTGCAGGCCATACCGAGGTGTACTTCAAGTACCTGACCGATGTTCATACGTGAAGGAACGCCGAGGGGGTTAAGAACGATATCGAGCGGAGTACCGTCTTCGAGGAACGGCATATCCTCCTGCGGGAGTATGCGGGAAACGACACCCTTGTTACCGTGACGGCCCGCCATCTTATCGCCGACTGATATCTTTCTCTTCTGTGCGATATAGCACCTTACCAGCTTGTTAACGCCGGGTGAGAGCTCATCGCAGTTCTCTCTTGTGAATACCTTAACGTCAATGATTATACCTGCTTCGCCGTGAGGTACCTTAAGGGAGTTATCCCTTACCTCTCTTGCCTTCTCACCGAAGATAGCACGAAGCAGTCTTTCCTCTGCGGTAAGCTCCGTCTCGCCCTTGGGCGTTACCTTACCTACGAGTATATCGCCCGAGCGGACCTCTGCACCTATCATTATGATACCGTTCTCATCAAGGAACTTAAGTGCATCTTCGCCCACGTTGGGTATATCTCTTGTGATCTCCTCAGGCCCGAGCTTTGTATCTCTTGCCTCGATCTCGTATTCTTCAATGTGTATAGAGGTGTATCTGTCCTGCTTAACAAGGTTTTCGTTAAGAAGTACAGCGTCCTCGTAGTTGTAGCCTTCCCAGGTCATGAAGCCGATGAGGGCATTCTTACCGAGTGAAAGCTCACCGTCGCAGGTAGCAGGGCCGTCACCGATTATCTGGTGCTCGGTTATCCTCTCACCCTCAGAAACGATAGGTCTCTGGTTTGTGCAGGTGCCTGCATTTGAGCGCTTGAACTTGGTCAGCTGATATGTGCGCTGGTCGCCGGTATCTTCTCTTACAACTATCTTGTCAGCGTCAACGCTCTCAACAACGCCGGGTGCGTCGGAAACAACGGCAACGCCCGAGTCAAGGCAAGCCTTGTATTCCATACCTGTGCCGACTATCGGGCTTTCTGTCTTAAGAAGCGGCACAGCCTGCCTCTGCATATTAGAGCCCATGAGCGCACGGTTAGCGTCATCATTTTCAAGGAACGGGATACAAGCTGTAGCCACAGATACCACCATTTTAGGCGATACGTCCATGAAGTCTATCTTGTCTGCTTCTATTTCAAGGATCTGGTCACGGTATCTGCCGTTTACCTTAGCTCTTGCGAACTTGTGATCCTCGGTCAGCGGCTCGTTAGCCTGTGCTACCATGTAGTTATCCTCTACATCGGCAGTCATGTAAACTACCTCGTCGGTAACTACGCCTGTTTCCTTGTCAACCTTTCTGTAGGGGGCTTCGATAAAGCCGTACTCGTTGATCCTCGCAAAAGATGCAAGGTAGGAGATAAGGCCGATGTTAGGACCTTCGGGAGTCTCGATAGGGCACATTCTGCCGTAGTGAGTATAGTGAACGTCTCTAACCTCGAAGCCTGCACGGTCTCTTGAAAGACCGCCGGGGCCTAATGCTGAAAGTCTTCTCTTATGTGTAAGCTCTGCAAGGGGGTTGTTCTGATCCATAAACTGCGAAAGCGGTGATGAACCGAAGAACTCCTTGATTGCGGCTGTTATAGGTCTTATATTGATAAGAGCTGTGGGAGTAACTGCCTCCATATCCTGTGACTGGGTGTTCATTCTCTCACGGATAACACGCTCCATTCTTGTGAAACCGATCCTGAACTGGTTCTGGAGAAGCTCGCCGACAGATCTTATTCTTCTGTTGCCCAAGTGGTCGATATCGTCTATTGTGCCTACGCCGTCACAAAGGTTGAGGAAGTAGGAAACTGTAGCGATGATATCGTCTATTGTTATATGCTTGGGGATAAGCTCATCTCTTCTTGCGGAGATGTTCTCTCTTAACTCCTCCTCGTCCTCGGAGTTGTCAAGAATATCCTTAAGTATAGCAAAAGATACCTTCTCGTTGATGCCGAGAGGTGTGCAGTCAAAGTCAACATAGTCAGCAATATCTACCATGCCAGAGCCTATGATCTTGACTTCCTTCTCCTCAAAGCGTGTTGCACTCTCGCCTGTGGGGGTGGTGTAGTATTCCTTGACTTCTACTGTAACGTAAACTTCTGTAACGCCTGCCTGCTCTATCTCCATAGCACGGTCAAAGCGTATCATCTCGCCTGCCTCGGCCATTATCTCGCCTGTGAGGGGGTTAACTACAGGCCTTGAAAGAGTATGTCCTGCAAGACGTGAGCCTACGCCGAGCTTCTTGTTATACTTATATCTGCCGAAACGGGAGAGGTCGTATCTTCTTGCATCGAAGAAGAGGTTATTAAGGTGAGTGATCGCACTGTCTACCATAGGCGGCTCGCCGGGGCGCAGCTTCTTATATACCTCTAAGAGAGCCTCTTCACGGTTAGCTGTCTGATCCTTCTGGAGGATAGTTTCGTGTATTCTTAAATCGGGGCCGAATACCTCTTCAATCTCCTCATTTGTGCCGTAGCCTATAGCACGGATGAAGATAGTCAGCGGTATCTTCCTGTTCTTGTCTATACGAACATAAACAACGTCGTTAGAATCCATTTCATACTCGAGCCAAGCACCTCTGTTAGGTATAACTGTAGCACGGAAAAGATCCTTACCTGTCTTATCCTTATCAACTGCGTAGTAAACGCCGGGTGAACGAACGAGCTGAGATACGATAACACGCTCAGCACCGTTTATAACGAAAGTGCCCGAATCTGTCATCATGGGGAAATCACCCATGAATACCTCAGACTCCTTTATCTCACCTGTTTCGGTGTTGTTAAGTCTTGCGGTAACTCTCAGGGGGGCGGCGTAGGTAACATCTCTGTCCTTACACTCTGCAACTGTGTACTTGGGCTTTTCGTCGATGCGGTAGTCAACAAAGTTGAGCTCTAAATTACCATTATAGTCGGTAATGGTCGCAACATCTCTGAAAACCTCTCTTAAGCCCTCATCAAGAAACCACTTATACGAGTTCTTCTGAACCTCGATAAGGTTAGGCATCTCGAGGACTTCGTCTATCTTGGCAAAGCTCTTTCTTGTGTTTTTACCAAGCTTGACGTCCTTCACATTCAGCATAGGCTTTGATCACTCCTTCTTAAAGATGTAAGAGTCAGAAAATAGGGGGCTTTTTGCGCCCTGTTTTCCTCTCTTAGGCGTATAAAATTCCATTATGATACAGTATATAATTATACGCCTATAAAAAGGCATTGTCAAGCATTTTCGCCCCGAAACACCGCCCAAAACGGCAAAAACGGCGATTTGCACAACAAACCGCCGCTTAAAGCCCGAAAGTTCTACTATGACAGAACTATGAGCAAATAGTAAATTTTCGTACGGAATATTATCCTGCAACTTTTGATTATCAGCCCTTGTTATCGCTGCTGCCGGGTCTTGCGCTTATTCCGCTGCTTGATGCAGTTCTTGCAGGTCTTTCAAACACCACATAGGTGCTCATGACCCAGCCGCCGTCACGGCCGAACTCTATCTTATACCAAAGCATAGTGCCGTTCTTTTCAGAGCCTAAGACCTTTTTCTTCTCTCCCCTGTCGATGACTGCCAAAACGCCGTATCCCGTGCCGGGGCCACGCCTTACATTGAGTTTATCGCAGTTTACCGTTATCGTTCCGCCTGCATATTCATTTGACATATTACATTCCTCCTTAATATTTTACGGGTCAGCTTTATTATAGCATATCTTACGTCGGAAATTGTGAACAGTTAGTAAAATGTTCATTATTAAGGAACGAATGGTTAATAATTCTACCGCTGCAACTGTCCAAAAAATTACTCCCTGTACCTTTCGGCACAGGGAGTTGTCAATTATTATTACTTTTTCTTAGCATAGCCTGCTTTCTTGGCGGACTTTGATTTGTGATCCTGCCAAGCAACCCAGAGTGTTGGGGCGATGCAGTTAGATGAATAAACACCTGCGAGCATACCGATTATCAGCGGGAATGCAAAGCTGATTATCGAGCTTACGCCGTAGATAGTGCAGACAACGCACACAGTAGCCATAGCCATAACTGTTGTTACCGTTGTGTTTATTGATCTGCCGAGAGTCTGTGTTACAGACATATCTACCATTTCATCGAGCGAATACTTATTGCCGTAGAGTCTTCTGTTCTCACGGATTCTATCGTAGATAATGATCGTAGCGTTGATAGAATAGCCGAGAATGGTAAGCAGAACTGCCATGAAGTTTGCGTTGATATCGAAGCGGCATATCGCAAAGCAGCCGTAAACCATTATCATATCGTGGATAAGAGCCACAACCGAGAACACACCTGCGGAAAGACCGCCGATCTTTCTGAAACGGAATGCGATATAGATTATCGTGATAACCGCCGCAGCTGCTACCGCAACAAGGCACTTGAAGAAGAATTCAAGACCGTTTGAAGCGGAAACGTCGGAAGATTCGAGAAGCTCTATATTATTATCGGGGAACTTTTCCTTAAGAGCTGCTGCAAGTGTTGCCTGCTTATCGTCGCTTATGCCCTCCTTAGAGGAGAATGAAAGCTTGATAGTTGTATCGTCGGAAGAGAAGTTTGTGCCCTTTGTGACGATAACGCTCTCGTTTATCGAATCCTTGACTGTCGATTCAACAGCCGAGGTGTCGATATCACCCTTATAGGTATACTGGATTATAGTACCGCCCTTGAATTCAATTGCAACGTTTAAGCTGAACACCGCAGTTACTACAGCGAATGCCACGAAGAGTGCTAAAGATGCAGCGTAGAATTTCTTCTTGTTGCCGACAACGTTAAGTCTCTTAGCCTTAGCCTTTTCGTACTTCTCCTTAGCTGCTGCGTCATCATCTGCAAAGCCGCCGTAGAGTGTTCTCTTCTTGAAGCACTTGAACTGTGCGAGGGAGGAGAGCATAAGACGCGAGCAGAAGATACCGAACACGAAGTTGAGTATGATACCCACAAGCAGCGTATAGCCCAGCGAGTAGATAGTACCTGCTGTAGCAGCGCCGAATGCGAAGAATATGGGCTTTAAGAATGTAGCGAAGATACCGTCTGTGGGGCCGAATGCACCCATGAGTATGATAGCTACGAATACTACTGTGATATTACCGTCGAATACAGCGCTCCATGCTCTCTTATAACCAAGCTCTATAGCGCCGTTGAGTGTCTTGCCCGAGCGAAGCTCTTCCTTTATACGCTCGGCCGTGATTACGTTTGCGTCAACGCCCATACCTATCGCAAGTATGATACCCGCTATACCCGGTATGGTAAGGGTAAAGCTCTCGATATTTCCAAAGAAGCCCGAGATGCAGGCGATTGTGCCTACCACCTGGCCGAAGAGTGCCAGAGATGCCACAAAGCCCGGGAGCTTATAAACTATCGTCATATAGATAGCTATCATAAGGAAGGCTATAGCGCCTGCGATTATCATAGCAGTTCTTGCGCCCTCACCGAGGGTAGCCGAGATGATGTTTGTGCTGGTCGTTTCAAGCTTGAAAGGAAGCGAGCCTGCGTTTATCTTATCAGCAAGAGCCTTAGCCGATTCATAGGTGAAGTTGCCCTCGATCTGGCACTTGCCGTCTGTTATAGCTGAGTTTACATTAGGTGCCGATATACACTTATCGTCCATCCATATAGATATAGGGCTGCCGATAAGCTCTGCTGTTGCGGATGCGAAAGCCTTTGAGCCGTCAGAATCAAACTCAAGGCTTACAACGTATGTGGTCTCGCCCGTCTTCTCGTCCTGTGAGGGAACAGCCTCGGCGTTCTTGACATTCGAGCCTGTCAGTATCTCCTCGCCCGTCTCATCGCTGCCCTTTCTGAATGTCAGAAGTGCGGTCTCGCCAAGCTCCGATACAGCCTCTTCGGGGTCAAAGCTTTCCTCGCCCGCCTGCCACGGGAAGGATACCATTACACGCTTTTTGTTGTAGTCTGCATAAACGTCCGAGTCGGTGATATTGAGCGACACGAGACGCTGCTCGATAACGGCCTTTGCCGCATCAATCTCGCTCTCGCTGGCGTCATATCCGTCTGCCGGCTCAAAGGTGGCATTAACACCGCCCTGGATATCTATACCCCATCTTATCTCATCAACGCCCTTTATATAGGTCGTTTTGATATCGCCGTACTGCGTGCCTATACCCGCATAGGTAAGGTAAGCAAAAGCAGCGATACAAAGCAGCACTATAAAAAATACAGGCTTCTTACCTCTTTTCACTAAAAGTCCTCCCTCATTCTATGAGTAATAATTTATGTTTATTCAAAAAAACACATTCACCCATTAATTATACATTCATTTTATCGTTTTGTCAAGTACTGCGGGAAAATTTAGGGCATTTTTGCCCAAAAATCCTCAATGTACAAAAAATCGACCTGCTATTTTTTATATTTTGTTAAAAAATAAGTTGACAAACACGCCCTAAGTAGTTATAATAATTATAAAGGTATACTATATCTTGTGGAAAACAATGTAAACGTTATTAAGGAGTAATTTATGGACGACGTCTTGCGGCGGTGCATCTCGGGCGGAAACGCCATTTTTCTGATATGTCTTATATTTTTGTTCACGGCGGTCGAGAGCAGTATTCTCGATTGCAGCGAGAACAAACTCAGACAGCTTATGAGCGAAGCCAAGAATCGCCGTGCGGCTATGGTGCTCGCTTTAAAGGAAAAGCGGCAGAAGGTCAAGCTCACAGGCATCACAGCAAGGTGCATAGGTGTACTTCTTACCGGCTTTTTCTGCTGGTGGGGCTTTGAGAATGAGCTTTGTGAGCTTATAACATCAGCCCTCGGCGATGAGTTCGCCGTTTTAGCGCCGATCATCATACTTATAGTACTGACCGTGATCGTCGCATCTGTTATAAACATACCAAAGCGCCTTTCGGGCTATGAGGTCATAGGCGAGGAGCTGGCGCTCGAATTCTGCGGGCTTTACAAGGTGCTTATGATAATACTTGCTCCCCTTTCGGCAATAGTAGGCGGAGTAAGCGGCTTTGTGCTGAAAAAATCGGGCATAACCGACATCTCGGGTGATGAGCCTGTCAGCGAGGAAGACATCTTACAGCTGGTAGATGCGGTTAACGATTCGGGCGACATTGACGAGAACCAGGCAGAGATGATAACAAACATCTTTGAGTTTGACGACTTGGAAGCCAAGGACGTTATGACACACAGGATAGACATTACGGGCATCGAGCGCTCATCGCCCTTAAGCGAGGCGGTAGAGCTTGCGATAAGCGAGGGCTTTTCAAGGCTGCCCGTATACGACGGCACTATCGACAGCCTTTGCGGCGTGATATATTCAAAAGACCTCTTGCGCATAAGCTTTGAGAAAAAGCTTGACAGCTACACCGCAGGCGATGTGTGCAGGGAGATAAGCTTTGTGCCCGAGAGCATAAAGTGCGGCGAGCTTTTTGAACAGATGAGTGCATCAAAAGCGCAGATAGCGGCACTCGTTGACGAATACGGCGGCACGGCAGGCATTGTAACTATGGAAGACCTTATAGAAGCCATAGTCGGCAGCATAGAGGACGAGTTTGACGAGAATGAAACGAGAGAGATAATAAGCCTTGACAACGGCTCATTTGACGTACTCGGCACAGCAAGACCCGACGAGGTAATGGAGGCCTTGGGTGTAGAAACAGAGATACCCGAGGAATTTGACACGATAGGCGGCTTTGTGATCGACAAGCTGGGCTTCATACCCAGCAGCACCCAAAAGCCAACGGTCAAGTGGAATGAGATAAAGTTCACGGTTTTAAGGGCTGACGAGACAAAGATAGAAAAGCTTAGGATAAAAAAGCTCTCGCCCGTGCCTAATAATGCATAATTAAGGTGTCGGCTGCGCCGACTGATGCCCATTCGGGCTTTAGCTTCCCCACAAAAGATAAAAAATATGGGGCGGCAATATAAAAGTGTAAAAATTATTTTTGGAGAGAAACCTATGAAAGGGAAAGAAAGAACGAGCACATACGGCTTTTGGCTGCGGATAGCGGCAGTTGCTGTCATATGTGCGTGCAGCTTATGCGGCTGCTCAAAGATAAGCGGAAGTGATGTTTCGGCAGGGGCAGAGGCCACGGCGCCGTCACAGAGCGTTTATGAAGATGATACATCTTCGCAGGCTGAAACGACGCAGAGCGAGACAGCTTCGCAGAGCAGCAAAAGCAAAGCAACATCAAAAACTACTGCAAAGAGCAGCAAGGAAAGTAAGAGCAAGACAAGCTCTTCGCAGACCACGCAGAGCGCTTCACAAAGCGGCGGTGTGACCTCGCAGCAGACGGCAGCACCGCAGGTGACTACAGCGTCTGGCACCACAACGGCCAAAAGCGAGCCTGCAAACGCCACGGTAACGAGCGAGGTAATAACCACAGCGGGTAATATGGACACGGCAAGCAGCAAGCCTGCCGAAAAGACCCCCGACGAGGTGGAATACCACATCTACGCCGACGGATATGTTACCAAATACGACGAGCTGAAGCTCAAAAACCTTACAAAAGAGCAGAGAAAAGCCTACAATGCACTTTCCGAGGGGATATGGAAAATGCAGAAGGACATAAAAATAGATTTCGGCGTTTTAAAGCAGGACGAAGCGTCGGATATGCTATATACCGTTTTAGGAACGATGCCTGAGGTAAACTACGTAAGGGGAACATTCAAAGTATCGGTAAGCGGCGGCTACGTCAAGAAATACACTATGGATTACACCCTTGACACAGGGGCGGCGAGCGAGCAGCACAAGGCGCTGCGAGCTAAGGCTTCAAAGATAATAGGCAGCCTGCCCTCGGGGCTGACAGACATTGAGAAGGTCAAGGCTTTTCACGATTACATTATAAAGAACTGCCAGTACACAAAGGACGGCGGCAGCAGCATATACACAGCATACGGCTGTCTTGTAGAAGGCAAGGCCGTCTGCGAGGGGTACGCTATGGCTATGGATTACCTCTGTGAAAAGGCAGGGATATACTCGCTGCTTATTTCGGGCGAGAGCACGAATTCTTCGGGCGTTACCCTTACCCACATATGGAACAAGATACTCATTGACGGCAAGTGGTACAACTTCGACATAACGTGGGACGACCCAGTTTCAAACTTCGGGGCGGACTATGTAAGATACGACTACTTCGCCGTGACGGATGAATTCATAGAAAAGACCCACAAGGTGGAGAAAAACCGCTTCGGCTACTACCCTGCGGCAAACTCGGTGCAGGAGAACTATTTCATCAAAAACGGCCTTTTCATCGACGATATGGACGATGCAGACGAAGTGCTGATAAAGGCCTTTGCAAAGAGCATAAGCGAGGGGCAGATATGCACGAGCGTGCGCTGCGGCGATGCAGACACGTTTGAGGCGGTGCAAAGTCTTATAATGAGCTCAAACGGCAAGACGGGGCAGCACACAATCTCGGGCTACGTCAAGACCGCCTGCGAAAGAACGGGCAAGAGCCGTGATTACAGCGGATTCTACATGGTAAAAAGCGAGAACACGGGCGTTATCGCCATAATTCTAAAATAAGGAGGAACAACTATGAAAGGATATTCACAGAAAAGGTCATTCTGGGCGCTTATGGGGGCTTTACTGCTCGTTGTGGCATCAACAGCGCTGTTTGTTTACAGATATCTTGATGACAAGGCACACTATGAGAAGTGGAAGGACTACGAGGAGTGCGGCATTTGACATAAGCCCATAGGTTTGATGTCAAGTTAACAGGTAACAGTTATGGTGTCCGCCTGCGGCGGACGGATCTTAAAAGAATTGACCCCGAGGATTTTGTTTTCCTCGGGGATTTTTTTGCCATTTTGCCCGAATGGGCATAATGCGGCGCAAGCCGCACCTCACCTATTACCTGTTACCTGACATAAGCCCTCTATCCGCTTCATACAATAGTATGGAGAGGGGGCTTGTATATGGGGCTGAGAAGAGCGGCGGCCTGGGCTTTGGCGGTGCTGATCACGGCGGTGGCTGTGCCGCTTTTGGTGTGGGAATTAGGGCAGGCAGCAAAGGATATGGGCGCAAACGGCGGTGACGGGTGGCTGTCAAAGGCGGCTGTCGGCTCATACTCTTTAACTCTCGGGAGCACTCCTCTCGGGCAGGGCGAGCAAACGCCCACGACACAGCGCAAATCGGGCATAGCAGGCAGGCTTGCGCCGTTTACTGCGGGGAGTTTATCGGCGCTTGACATATTCTGCGCCCCCGAAGAAGAGGAAACTCACACAGGCAGAGAGATACCCACTCCCCTGCCGAGCGAGGAGGTGCTCTCTGCTATCCCCTACAAAAACGACGAGACTGCGCAGGACGGGCTGATAAGCCGCTACACCTTTACCGACGGCGACAGCGGGCAGTTCATAACCCTTGACGGCGGCTCACAGGTGAGAAACTGCACAGAATACGACAATGATTATCTGTTAAAGACAAGCCGTGAAAAGCCCGACCTCTCCCCTATCGGGGACAGCGACGAGCCGCTTGTACTAATATACCACACCCACGCAACGGAAAGCTTTGAGAGGGTGGAGCGGGAGCACTACGACAGCGCATTTTCCTGCAAGACAACCGAGCGTGATATGAGTATAATCTCGGTAGGTGACGAGATATGCAAAAGCCTTGAAGCGCAGGGGATAAGCTGTCTGCACGACACGCTGGTTCACGATTACCCAAGCTACGATGCGGCGTATGATTCGAGCAGGGCGACAGTAAGCGAGCTTTTGGAGCAATACCCCAGCATAAAGATAGTGCTTGACATTCACCGTGACGGGATAGAGCGTGACACGGGCGAGCGGCTCGCACCCTACTGCGAGATAGACGGGCAGGGTGCGGCACAGATAATGATAATAGCCTGCGCAGGCGACGAAAACGGCGACGTACCGAAGCATCTTGAGAATTTCAGGCTTGCCTGCGCTTTACAGGAACAATGCGAGAAAGACTACCCCGACTTTTGCCGCCCCGTGCTGTTTGACTACAGATTCTACAATCAGGACTTATCGACAGGCTCACTTCTGATAGAGGTAGGCGCACAGGGGAATTCTATCGACGAGGTAAGGCGGGCGGGGAAAGTGCTGGGGGAAGAAATAGCAATTCTAATGCATAATGCATAATGCATAATTCATAATTGTGGTGTCGCCTGCGGCGACTTATGGCCATTCGGCCTTTTCCCCTACAATATTGCCCGATTACAGCGAAAACGCCTTCCAAACAGCCCGAATGGGCATCTGCGGCGCAAGCCGCACCTTAATTATGCATTATGCATTAAAAAGGGGCTGCCCGAAGGCAGCCCTTTGAAAGTATCAGTCTTTAGTTTTCTTATCGTCCTCGGCGTAGTGAGAGTCTATGCCGAAATACTCTTCTAAGCACAGGCCGCTCTTTTCGACCTTTTTGGCAAGCTTTACGCCTAAGTAACGGATATGCCACGGCTCGTATTTATAGCCTGTTATCGACTCCTTATCCTTTTTATACCTGATAATGAAGCCGTAGTCGGTACAATGCTTTTCGAGCCATTCTGCTTCGGGGGTGCCGATAAAGCTGTCGGAAGCATCGTTTATATCCATAGCAAAGCCCGTCTGGTGCTCGGAATAGCCGGGGCGTGCCGAGAATGTATCCGCCTTTTTCTTGCCCCAGTCGGCAACATAGCTGTTATAAAGCTCGTCCTGCATTTCATAGGAGCGATAGCCCGAGCAGATAAACAGGTATATGCCGTCGTTATAGGCATCTGCCGAAAGCTTATCAAAGGCAGCCTGCGCTTCCTCGCTGAAGCCCGGGTCATAATCTTTGGGCAGCGGGTAGCTCTTATTGGCTATCACTACGCCGTCAACGTAGGTTATGCCGTCTATCGTTTCTATCGTATAGCCCTTTTCGGTAACGTCTTTACCGTTCTTTTTAGTCTGCTCTGTTTCCTTTACGCTGTCATCGGGGGTGCTTTCGGGCGCCTGCGTCTGCTTTGGCGGGTCGGCGGGCACATCTGCCTGCTGTGCGGCATTATCATCAACAGCCCCTGCATTCTGCGGGGTGGTAGCAATAGCGTTGCTCTGCGTCAGCCCCTGAACGACCTTTACGCACACCACAACGGCTACCGCAAAAAGGAACATACAGAACACAGCCTTTATCCTTGTGAAAAGTACAAGCTCTTTGCGTGAGACCTGTTTTTTTCTCTGTGCAGGCCTGTGCATATTTCTTTTATCTGACATAAAAAAGCGCTCTGCAACGAGCCCCTCCTCTCCTGTTCATTTCATCAAAATGGCTTCTCTCCACAGCCGTTTTTCTCTCTATATATGGTTATTATACCACTTTTGCCCTCAAAAATCAATAGCGTATTCAATGAATTTATCGTAATAATTCGACAATTTATTAAACCATTTATATTTTTGTCTTACAATTTTAAGCTTTAAGTTGAAATATTTGTGCAATTTGACGCTTATAAACATTTGCATTTTTCTTTAAAATATAGTATAATAAATAGTGTGTTTATTAATTCGGAAGTATGGGAGGTAAATGCCCTTAAAAGGGCGGGAAACGATGATATACAAATTACTTGACGGATATGAAAGCCTTTTTTACACGATATTTTTAGGGGTGAGCTTTTTCGGCTCGATGTTTGCGCTTGAAAAGCTTGCAAAGCTTCTGCCAAAAGACCAGGGGCGAGAGTTTGCGGTAAACGGCGCACTCTCAGAGGGCAAGCCAAGAGGTGCGGGCATAATCGTGATAACGGCATTTGTGCTGTTATGCGCTTTATTCGTGCCGCTGACTTTAGAGCTTGTGATATACTTAGCCCTCATCTATCTTGCAATGATAACGGGCTTTCTTGACGATGCGGCAGAAACGCCCTGGGGAGAGCTCAAAAAAGGCATACTCGACATGGTGATATCGGTAGGCATATCCTTTACCTACTACCACTACAACGGAAGCGAGATACATCTTCTTGACCACTCGTTTGAGATGCCTGCGGTAGTATTCATAATACTCGGCATAATACTGGTATGGGCATCTATCAACGTAACAAACTGCTCTGACGGCATTGACGGGCTTTGCGGCAGTATGTCGCTTATCTCGATAATAGGTGCTTATGCGATAATAAGGCACCACGTTTTCGACAACGAGGCAGGGCTTATGCTGTTAACAAGCATTGTTGTGATACTTGCATACCTCTGGTACAACTGCAAGCCCAGCAAGATGCTCATGGGCGATGCGGGGTCAAGGGCTTTAGGCGTAATAATCGCTATAGCTTACCTCAAGACAGGGCACCCGTTCCTTTTCCTGATAGGTGCGTTCATGCTCATTCTTGACGGCGGTGCAGGGCTTGTAAAGCTCTCATGCATAAGATACTTAAAACTCAAAAACTTCATGAAAGACATAAGAACACCCATTCACGACCACATGAGAAAAAATCAGGGCTGGGAGGACACAGAGGTCGTCTTTCGTTTTGCCATAGCGCAGGCATTCCTGACGCTCCTGGCGGTATATTCGATTAGATAAAAGATAGGAGAACACATTTGAAATTAAGCAAAAAGGCGGTAACATACATTCTCGACATAGCCTTTATACTCTTTGCGGGGATAATGGTATTCCGCATTTTCTTCCACAACAAAGAGTTAGGCGACATAATCGAGGACATAAAGAGAGCAGACGTCACATGGGTCATCATAGGGCTTATAACGATAGTGGCCTTTGTCTGCTGCGAATCGTGGATCTTCCACTATATGCTGAGGATATACAAAATAAAGGTAAGCCCGCTTCGGTGCATACGCTACTCGTTCATAGGTTTTTTCTTCAGCTGCATAACCCCCTCGGCTTCGGGCGGTCAGCCGATGCAGATAGCCTACATGAAGCGTGACGGCATAAAGATAGGCTACTCGACTTTGATAACATGGATAGTGACCATATGCTACAAATCCTCGCTGGTTATACTGGGAACGATATTCCTGATATTCAAGCGTGATTACTGCGAGGCGGCCTTAGGCGACTGGCGGTGGCTGTTGATACTTGGATATGCGCTGAATGTAGGGCTTCTGGCTTTGATGATATTTGTACTGTTCAAGCCGCTTTATGCAAGAAAGCTCGGCATACAGATAGTAAACCTGTTAGCTGCGATAAGGCTTGTAAAGAAGCCCGAAAAGTACATAATGAAAGTATCACGCATAACGAAGAACTACGCTATCGGTGCGGAATACGTCAAAAAGCACGTAAAGGTAATATTCAACGTAATGCTGATATCGCTCCTGCAGAGGGTGCTGCTGTCAAGCATAACCTACATAGTTTACCGTGCATTCGGGCTTTCGGGCGAGGGCTTCATAACCATAATAGCCATTCAGACGGTAATAGGTATAATGGTAGAGATGATGCCGCTGCCCGGTGCGGCAGGCATATCGGAGACTTGCTTCGTAGTGCTGTTTGAGAGCATATTCGGCAGCGAGACGATGCTCAACTCGGCGATGCTTTTAAGCAGGGGCATAAGCTTCTACGCACTCATAATCATAGGCGGGCTTGTGACGCTTATAAGCCACATATTCGCAAAGCACTACCCCATAGCCGAGGAGGACTTTGACGTTAAAAAGCCGGATCCAAAGCCTGTTGAGATAACCAAGGCGGACAAATAAAATATGATGGAGATAGATAACGATGATAGGATTTTACAATTACACGGTAATACTCACATACATAGGGCTTATGTCCTCTGTATTCGGGATAACGCAGGTATTCGAGGGGCATATGTCGATAGCTTTCCTCTGCCTTGTTGTTTCGGGCATATGCGACCTGTTTGACGGCAAGGTGGCAAGAAGCAAGAAAGACAGGACTGACCACGAGAAAGTATTCGGCATACAGATAGACTCGCTGTGCGACCTTGTATGCTTCGGCGTTCTGCCTGCCTGCATAGGCTACAGCTACGGCTTCAACTACGGTCTTGGGCTTGTTTCGGCGCTTATGATAGTTTTGGGCGGCGTGATAAGGCTCGGCTACTTCAACGTTATGGAGGAGGAGCGTCAGCGCACCACAGCCGAGAACAGAAAAGAATACCAGGGCTTACCCATAACCACCACATCTATCATACTGCCGCTTTTATACGTAGGCAGAATGAACATTCCGCAGGTGGCATTCCCTTATGTTTTCCAGGGGTTCATGCTGCTGGTGGCTATACTTTTCGTACTCAACATCAGCATAAAGAAGCTCTCGAACAAGGGCATACTCATTCTCTTTACGCTGGGCGTTCTGATATTCTTAGGATATATATTCAAGGTTTTACACAAGTAAACCCCTCCACCACCACCCCTTTCACGGAAGGCAATTGTTGCCGAAACACAGGCACATAATAAAGGAGCATAATTATGAAATACAGAGACAGGAACGGTAATGAATTTGAAGACACCACATCGCAGGACAAGCTGCTTGATACTATCTACGCACACGCACCCACAAGGGCGGCGGTAAAGCTCATGGGGGCGCCCTTTGTATCGAAGATAGGCAGAAAAGTCCTTGACAGCGATGTATCGACTGTGTTTATAGACAGCTTTGCCGACAAGAACGGCATTGACCTGTTTGATTACGAGGAAACGAAATACAGCTCGTTCAATGACTTTTTCACAAGGCGCATAAAAAGCTCACGCAGGCTGATAAACGGTGACGAGAGCGTTCTCGTCTGCCCCTCTGACGGCAAGGTGAGCGCTTACGAGATAACACCCTCAAGCACCTTTGTTATCAAAAACTCGGTATACACGGTAGGCTCGCTTTTACGTGACAAGAAGCTCAGCGAGCGCTTTGCGGGGGGAAATGCCATAGTTATACGCCTGACCCCTGATGACTACCACCGCTACATTTACCCCTGCACAGGAATAAAGAGCCACAACAGGGTGATAAACGGCGTTTTACAGACTGTAAACCCCGTAGCTCTGCACCACACACCCGTATTCAAGGAAAATGCCCGTGAATACTGCATGATACGCTCAGAGCAGTTCGGTGATGTGATAATGATGGAGGTAGGTGCGCTGTTTGTCGGCAAGATAACAAACCACAACCCCGAGGGCAGAGTCAAAGTCACAAAGGGCGAGGAAAAGGGCTATTTTGAGTTCGGCGGATCGACTATCGTACTGCTGACACAAAAGGGCAAAGTCACCATAGATGATGACCTTTTGCAAAACACCCGTGAGGGCTTTGAGACAAAGCTTTTACAGGGAATGCAGATAGGCATCAGAACGATCAGCGAATAACAGTTTTTCACCTTGACTAACAAAAAGGGAATTGGGAAGAATGACAAGGATAACCGATTTTGAGAAATTTGACAGGGAAAACGCTTATGACGGCGATGACTTAGGTGTTACTTTCCGTGACGGAAAGACGATATTCAAAACATGGTCGCCTTTAGCCACGGGCGTTTACCTAAACCTCTACCTTGACGGCGAGGGAGACAATTTAATAGAAACTCTCCCCTTACAGCGGCTTGACAAAGGGGTATGGTATATAGAATTCCTGCGTGAGATGGACGGGGTATTCTACACCTATTCCTTTGAGTTTGACCACATGAAGAGGATAGAGACTATCGACATATACGCAAAAGCAGGCGGTGTCAACGGCAACAGGGGCGCTGTAATTGATATGCGCTCGACCGACCCTGCGGGCTGGGAGAAAACAGGGCGTGTTGACTGCCCCTCGGCCTGCGATGCCATAATCTACGAATGCCATGTACGTGACTTCTCGGCGGACGAGTCAAGCGGCGTTTCCGACTGGGAGAGGGGAAAGTTCTTGGCTTTCACCAAATCGGGAACAAAGTGCGGCAACGTGACCACCTGCCTTGACCACCTAAAAGAGCTTGGCATAACCCACGTTCAGCTGTTGCCGATATTTGACTTTGCGACAATTGATGAGAAAGTTCCCTTTTCAAGCCAGTACAACTGGGGCTATGACCCGAAGAACTACAATTTCCCCGAGGGGTCGTATTCCACCAATGCGGCTGACTGCAAGCGAAGAATAAGAGAGCTTAAGCAGCTTATAATGACCCTGCACCAGAACGGCATAGGCGTTATAATGGACGTAGTATACAACCACACCTACTACACCGAGGACTCGGCTTTTCACAAGTCATTCCCCTACTACTACCACAGGCTGACAAGAGACGGGCATTTCTCAAACGGCTCGGGCTGCGGCAACGAGACTGCTTCAAACCACGCCATGATGAGAAAGTTCATTATAGATTCGCTCAAATTCTGGGCAACGGAATACAAGCTTGACGGCTTCAGGTTTGACCTTATGGGCTTACACGACATTGAGACTGTAAACATCATAAGAGACGAGCTGAACAAGATATCGCCCCAGCTTCTTATGTACGGCGAGGGCTGGACGGGCGGCGAATCGCCTATGCCATCTGACAAGCTTGCCTACAAGTGGAACTCATACCAGTTCGGCAGAGTGGGGCTTTTTAACGACAACATAAGAGATTCGATAAAGGGCGGAACATTCAACCAGTATGACAAGGGGTATGTTTCGGGCAACTTCAACGCCACATCAGTTTTGAAGCGTGGCATAGTCGGCTCGGTGCCCCATTGGCAGATAAAAGACGTAAACGAAGCCTGCTGGGCTTTTGAGCCGACACAGGCGATAAACTACTGCGAAGCCCACGACAACAACACTCTTTGGGACAAGCTCTGCATATGCTCAAAGCACGAATCCCCCGCAGAGAGGCGCAAAATGGCAAAGCTGGCAGCAGCGATAACCATACTCTCGCAGGGCGTGCCGTTTATTCAGCTGGGGCAGGATTTCTTAAGGAGCAAACCCCGCATACTTGCAGAGGGCGAGCAGGCAAACGACATAAACATATATGACCACAACTCATACAACTCCCCCGATTTCACGAATGCCATACGCTGGAACATGAAAGAGGAAAATCTTGATGTTTTTGAGTACTACAAGGCGCTTATAAAGCTAAGGCGCAACAACCCGCTATTCAGGCTCAGCGTCAAGGGAGATGTGGAGAGGTATCTGAGGTTTTACGATTCGGGATTCAATGACCTTATAATCTACTCGCTGCGTGATGACACAGACGAGCTGATAGTATACATAAACCCCTACAATGAGGACAAGTATTTTGACATTCCCTACGGGCAGTATTACATACGCCTGAATGAGAACGGCAAGATGAACAAGTTCCCCATAAACCGCCAGCTCAAAATACCTGCGATAAGCTGCATAGTTATAAAGAAGCTGAAAAACAGATAAGGCAAAAACGGAGAAGAAAATATGATATGCCCAAAATGCGGCAGGGAATATGACGGAGCAAGCTGCCCGTACTGTGCGGCGGCTGTTATACCCGTTATTCCCGACACAAAAACTGAATTTACACAAAAAGCCCCTGCTATTCAGGCGCCACCGGTTCAGGCGGCACCTATACAAAATCAAAGCAGCGCACCTGTGATAGCGCAGCAAGCGCAGGAAGAAAGTGCAGCCTACAGCGGCAGGGAAAAGAAGATAATAGCCGTGCTGTCGTGTATGCTGATTATTATGACGGCGGCGTTTGTGCTGCTGCTTATTGACAGAAGCAGGCTCAAAGCAGACAGCGAGCCGGAGACTCACAAGACCAAAGTTTCAATTCCCGACAAGAGCGACAAGGGTAGCAAAGGCGACAACAGCACTACTGACATCATAGTTCCGAAGAATTACGTCGTAGACGTGGAAACGGAAAACATAGACGAATCAAACGATGCGGCAAAGTGCATATACATGGCGGCACAAGAATACGCAGACTACCGCAGAAGTATAGAAGACATAATACCTTTCGGGGCTGTATGCTCGAGCGAAAATGCGGGTGTTACCTCTCAGAATATCTTAAATGATACGACGGACACAGTCGGCGAGCTGAGAAACGCCGTGAGCAACTACATATATCTGCACGGCCCGACGCAGTATTTAAGCTATGAGTGGATAATATGCTTCAACGACGGCTCACCGACGACTGTTTATGCAGCGCCCGACATCACCTCGACCTGCATAGGCTCATACCCCACGCCGGCAGATAATGAGACATACTTCTCAATGGCAGGGGTAAGAAACGACACGAACTACGAGTACATGGACGGCACAATGTCGGCAAACTATGTATACGGCTGATAACGGGAGGTGCGGGATATGAAATGCTTCAGATGCGGCAAAGAATATGACGACACGCTCTCTGCCTGCCCCGAATGCGGTGCGGCGGCGGCAATACCTGTTATTCCCGACACGGGGAGCAAGATACAGTATTCAAAGAAAAGCAGTCTTCCGAAACTAAAAGAAGAAAGAAACGCCCCCGTGCAGGACTTCTTCAAAAGCCGCGAGCCTAAGGCCGAGCCTGACAAAAAGGAAACATCGGTCAGCGGCGCAAAAAAGGTGATAGCTGTATTAGCAACGCTGCTTGTGATAATGACGGCAGGTGTGGCGGTGCTTCTCATAGACAGGCACAATCTGACGGCTGACAGCGAAGCCTCCACATACCGCAGCAGTGCAGCCGATAACAGCAAAAAGGCAACAAAGAACGACACCGTTTCAAACGCAAATGCTGCGGCGCTGATAGTTTACCGTGCGGCAGGCGAATACGCAAGGCAGCGTGAAGCTGTGGGAATGATAGTTCCTGCGGGAGTGGTATGCTCGAGCAAAGATGTGGGCTTGACTTCACCAAGTATCCTCGAGGGGGACGAGACTACCGAGAGCACGCTCAAAGACCTGATAATCGAGCGGCTGGGTGATGACTACAGCGGCTATCAATGGTTTGTATGCTTCAACGGCGGTGCGCCCGAGGTAGCCTTTGCAGCGGCAGATGCAAACACACACAACATAGGCTCTTTCCCTACGGAAGCAAAAACTGAAACGAAGATAAGCTTTAAAGACGGCAGCGATTTTGTAAACTTCTCTACCGTGACGAACAACAAGTCGGCTAATGATATTTACGGATAATAAAACAAGTGCGGTTCGATTTTTGAACCGCACTTATTATTATGCCTATTAAAGCTTTGCCCTGTCCTTCGCTCTCTGAGTGTTGCTTAAGGTCTTCTTTCTTATTCTTATATTCTTGGGTGTTACCTCTAACAGCTCATCATCTGCTAAGAATTCAAGGCTGTCTTCAAGACTGAGAACACGGGGCGGGATAAGTCTTAATGCATCATCGCTGCCGCTTGCACGGGTGTTGGTAAGGTGCTTTTTCTTGCAGACGTTAACGACCAAGTCTTCCTGCTTGGGGGAAGCGCCTACTATCATGCCCTCGTAAACGGGGGTGCCTGCCTTGATGAACAGCTCACCTCTCTCCTGAGCGTTATATAGGCCGTAGGTAACAGCCTCGCCTGTCTCGAATGCCACGAGCGAGCCTGTTGCACGCTTGGGGATATCGCCCTTATAAGGCTGGTAGCTGTCGAAAACGCTTGACATGATGCCCTCGCCCTTTGTATCGGTAAGGAACTCGCTCTTATAGCCGAAAAGGCCTCTTGCGGGGATAAGGAATTCAAGTCTCATTCTGCTGCCGACGGGCGCCATCTGTGTAAGCTCGCCCTTTCTTGCGCCGAGCTTCTCCATAACAGAGCCGACACAGTCCTCGGGAACGTCAATAACAAGGCGCTCGATAGGCTCGTTGAGCTTGCCCTCTATCTCACGGTAGAGCACACGGGGTGTGGAAACGCCCAGCTCGTAGCCCTCTCTTCTCATATTCTCTATAAGTATCGACAGGTGCATCTCACCTCTGCCTGCAACTCTGAACGAGTCGGTAGAATCTGTCTCGGAAACACGCAGCGAAACGTCCTTTAAAAGCTCCTTGAAGAGCCTGTCACGCAGGTGACGGGAAGTAACGTACTTGCCCTCTCTGCCTGCAAAGGGTGAGTCGTTTACCGAGAAAGTCATCTCGACTGTCGGCTCGGATATCTTAACAAAAGGCACAGCCTCGAACTCACCGAAATTACAGATAGTATCGCCTATGGTGATATTCTCGATACCGCTTATGCAGACGATATCGCCTGCCTTTGCGCTGTCGCAGGGAACTCTCTTAAGACCCTCTATCTGGTAGATAGTAACTATCTTGCCACGGTACTGCTTTTTAGTCTCGTGGTAGTCACCTACTGTGACTTCCTGGTTTACTCTTATCTCGCCACGCTCAACTCTGCCGATAGCGATTCTGCCCACATACTCGTTATAGTCGATAGAGGAAACGAGCATCTGCATAGAGCCCTCGGTATCCACCTCGGGAGCAGGGATATAGGAAAGTATCTGGTCAAAGAGGGGCACCATATCAGTTCCCGGCTCTGTGGGTGACATAGAAGCCGTACCGTCTCTGCCCGAGCAGTAGAGTATGGGGGATTCGAGCTGTTCCTCGCTTGCATCAAGGTCAAGCAGAAGCTCGAGCACCTCGTCGCCCACCTCGTCAAGTCTTGCATCGGGGCGGTCTATCTTATTTACTACTACTATTATCTTATGACCCATTTCAAGTGCCTTCTGGAGCACGAAACGTGTCTGGGGCATAGGACCTTCTGCGGCGTCAACAAGGAGGATAACGCCGTTAACCATTTTGAGAACACGCTCGACCTCGCCGCCGAAGTCAGCGTGGCCGGGGGTGTCGATGACATTTATCTTAACGTCTTTGTAGAATATCGAGGTGTTCTTTGCAAGGATAGTTATACCACGCTCACGCTCGATGTCGTTTGAATCCATTACTCTGTCGTTTACTACTTGGTTTTCTCTGAAAGTACCGCTCTGCTTGAGCATCTCGTCAACAAGCGTAGTCTTGCCATGGTCAACGTGAGCTATGATAGCTACATTTCTTAAATCTTCTCTTACCATTTTCCTCGTCCCTTCGTCAATATACATCCTAATATACAATTATACTATTATAAAACACCGAAAAATATTATAAAGCTTTTTAACCAAAATGTCAAGGCGAAATTTATTTATTTTTCACAAAGTTCAAACTTTTTCAACAAATGGGGCAGTGGCAGATTAACTGTCCAAAAAATTGCATTGACAAATCGAAAACTTATGTTATAATAAACTTGAAGATGAAAAGAAAACGTATGTGCTACCCAAAAGGAGGAGTTTACAATGAGCGCAAAAGAGATATTTATCGACTGCAAATCATCGCTTGCATATGAGCAGACAGAGCGTGAGCAGTACACGCCGCCCGTCATCAAAGTAACCACCAAAGCCGAGATAGAGCGCAAAAAAGCCATAGTCAGAAACGAGCGGATATTCTCGCTTAGTGCGGCGGGGGTCATCATAGCTTTAGACGGTGCGGTTTTTGCGGCGATTCTGAAAATCGGGCAGCTGATAGGCTTACAGACAGGCTCATTCACGGCGGCGGGGTGTTATCTCACGGCGATGTGGTTTTTCACGCTGACGTTTCTTGAAGCGGCGGGCAGGTTAAAGCACTCGGCGCTCATTGACGGCATGGCGCACATATGGCGTGTAATAGCCGCCGCAGGCGCACTCACGCTGATCATCTACAGCGCCCTGCGCTCACCCGACTCGGGCGGCAGCATAATTATTGTGACCCTTGCGGGGATACTGCTGCGCAGGCACATCAAGAACTGACAGTTTTCATAGCACTCCTTTTATTATACCCCCGTCCTCTGTTGCATTGTCAGCAGGGGGCGGGCTGCGTTTGTGCTTTTTTCTCTTGATTTTTCTTTGCAAATGTGCTATAATTTATTATGGCGAACGATGAATTTTTATGCAAAATACAAGGAGGTAAGGAAGATATATGACGGACGTAGTTATAATCGGTGCAGGCGCTGTGGGCTGTGCGACGGCTATGGAGCTTTCAAAGTACAAGCTGTCGGTCTGCGTTATCGACAAGGAGAGTGACGTCTGCGAGGGCACTACAAAGGCAAACTCTGCCATAGCGCACGCAGGCTTTGACGCAGAGCCGGGCACGCTCAAAGCAAGGCTCAATGTGCGTGGCAGCGAGATGATGGAGGAGTTAGCAAGGAAATTGCAGTTTGCCTACATCAGAAACGAAGCGATGGTGCTTTGCTTTGACGAGGACACATCGGGGCTGAATGTGCTCAAAGAGCGTGGCGAGAAAAACGGCGTAAAGGGGCTTAGCATCATCTCGGGCGACGAGGCAAGGGCGATAGAGCCAAACCTCACAGACGAGGTGCAGGCAGCGCTGCTTGCAAAGACCTCGGCAATAGTCTGCCCCTTTGAGATGACGATAGCCTTTGCAGAGAATGCTTTTGCAAACGGCGCAGAGTTCAGGCTCTCGACAGAGGTAACGGGGATAGAAAAGGTAGATAACGGCTTCAAGGTAAAGACAAACAAGGGCGATATCGAAGCAAAGGCCGTTATCAATGCCGCAGGCGTTTATGCTGACAAGATTCACTCTATGGTCAGCTCCACTCCCCTTAAGATAACACCCCGCAAGGGCGAATATATGCTTATGGACAAGGAGACTGTTCCCACGGTGAGCAGGACTATATTCCAGCTGCCGACAAAAATGGGCAAGGGCATACTCGTCACACCCACCGTTCACGGCAACCTGCTTGCAGGGCCTACGGCGGTTGACATTGACGACAAGGAGAACACCGCCACCACCAGCGAGGGCTTGAACGAAGTAAGAGCAAAAGGCTCACTCTCGGTAAAGAACGTGCCCTGGGGCAAGGTTATAACTAGCTTCACAGGCCTGCGTGCTGTGGGCGAAAGCGGCGACTTCATAATCGAAGAGAGCGACGCAGAGGGCTTTTTCGATGCGGCGGGCATAGAGTCGCCCGGGCTTACAAGTGCGCCTGCTATCGGCGAATACTTAGCAGAGCTTGTGAGCAAAAGGATACCCTTTGAAAAGAAAGCAGATTACATTGACACAAGGCAGGGAGTTATTCACTTTGCGCAGCTGACGGACGAGCAGCGTGATGAGCTTATAAAGAAAGACCCTGCATACGGCAGGATAGTCTGCCGCTGCTGCACAGTCACCGAGGGCGAGATTCTTGATGCGATAAACCGCCCGCTGGGTGCTACTACCCTTGACGGAGTAAAGCGGCGCACGGGTGCGGGAATGGGCAGGTGTCAGGCAGGCTTCTGCTCACCCACAAGCATGGTGCTGATAGCAAAGAAGCTGGGCATAAAGACAGAGGACGTTCTCAAAAACGGCGTCTACGAAAGCGAGGTGCGCTGATATGAAAAGCGACTACAACATAATCATAATCGGCGGCGGCCCCGCAGGCATGGCGGCTGCAATAGGTGCAAAAGAAGCAGGCGAGGACGACATACTCATCTTAGAGCGTGACAGCGTACTCGGCGGAATACTCAACCAATGCATACACAACGGCTTCGGGCTGCACACATTCAACGAAGAACTGACAGGCCCCGAATACGCCGAGAGATTTGCAGACAAGGTGAGGGAGCTTGGCATTCCCTTTGAGCTTGAAACAATGGTGCTTGATGTAACGCCCATGAGCGACGGGCGCAAGGCGGTATCATTGATAAGTGCGCAGCGTGGCGCTGTGACCCTTACGGCAAAGGCGGTAATACTCGCTATGGGGTGCCGTGAAAGGCCGAGAGGTGCGCTCAACATACCCGGTTTCCGGCCGCAGGGTGTATACACCGCAGGCACGGCGCAGAAGCTTGTAAACTTAGAGGGCGCACAGGTGGGCAAGGAAGTTGTCATCTTAGGCTCGGGCGACATAGGGCTTATAATGGCAAGGCGCATGACCTTAGAGGGTGCGCACGTTGCCGCCGTGGCAGAGCTTATGCCCTATTCAAGCGGACTTAAGCGAAACATCGTTCAATGCCTTGACGATTACGGCATACCGCTGCTTTTGAGCCACACGGTAGTTGACATAAAGGGCAAGGAAAAGTTAGAGGGCGTATACATAGCAGAGGTTGACGAAAACCGCAAGCCGATTGCAGGCAGCGAGGTCTACTACCCCTGCGACACGCTGCTGCTCTCCTGCGGGCTGCTGCCCGAGAACGAGCTATCGTCAGGCGCAGGCGTTGAGATAGACCCGAGGACTAACGGCGCATTCGTCAATGACCGCTTAGAAACGAACATTGAGGGCGTATTCTCCTGCGGAAACGTGCTGCACGTTCACGACCTTGTTGACTTTGTTTCCGAAGAGAGCAAGCGTGCAGGTGCAAATGCGGCGCTTTACGTAAAAGAAGGCAGAAAGGGCGGCAGAGAGGTCAATGTCACGGTCGGCAACGGCGTGCGCTACAGCGTTCCCTCAAAGATAAACACAGACGCCCTGCCTGAGCTTACACACATAAGATTCAGAGTAACTGGCGTTTACAAGGACGCAAGCATTATAATCAAATCGGGCGAGCGTGAGATACTAAGGCGCAAGAGCCGCATACTCGTGCCCAGCGAAATGCTTGACATAATACTCAAGCGTGACAAGCTTGCAGACGTAACAGATGATATAAACGTATATCTCGAGGAGGTGCAGTCATGACCAGAGAGCTTATATGCATAAACTGCCCCATGGGCTGTATGCTCACAGCCGAGGTAGAGGGCGGCGAGGTAACAAAGGTAAGCGGAAACACCTGCCCGAGAGGTGAGCAGTACGCAAAGACCGAGCTTACAGCCCCCGTTCGCACCGTGACCACCACCATGAAGACCGCAGGCGGCAAGCCTGTTCCCGTAAAGACAAAAGCGCCGATACCCAAGGACAAGATATTTGATGTGGTAGCGGCGATAAAGTCAGCGACCGCTCCCCTGCCCGTGAAAATGGGAGATGTGGTGCTCGAAAACGCCGCAGGCACGGGAGTGGATATTGTTAGTGCGAGAAGCATGAATAATGCATAATTCATAATGCATAATTCATAATTAAGGTGTCCGCCTGCGGCGGACGGATTTAAAAACTTTGCAGGCAGGCACAGAGCGCAAAAAGCCCCTTGACAAATGACAAGGGGTGTGGTATAATCTATTTAAAGGAATAGCCTAAGCCCCAAGGGGCGGCAACCCCTCGGGATAAAAGCGGCACTCCTTGGTTATTGTTGTTATTAATAAACACCGCCAACTTTAGAGTTTTGGCGGTGTTTGCTTTATGTTGCCCCTTTCAAAGGTCTACACGTTAAGCAGACTACTTGTTTTTCTTATAAAGAAAATAGTAGCCGCACATTATAAGTATCTCTACAACTTTAAGCAACAACTCAGTTAAGAGTATGTAGTCACTAAGCGTTAAATACATTGTGCAACCCCTCCTTATCTCTAAGGAGACCGCCAATCTTCGTTACCGAACTCAGACTATGTTAGTATTATAGCACAAACCTTCCCAAAAGTCAAACATCCCCGCACACCTTTCGGTATGCGGGGATAGCTGTTTTTATCAGAGGGTGAACATTATCTGGTTGAGAATGCTCTCTAAATATTCCTGTCTGCCGCTTGTGAGTGAGTCTGTAACCTCGCCCTTTTCAAGTGCATACTTTTCAAGCTCTTCAAAGCCTACCTTGCCGTCGATGATATCCTTGCCGATGCCTGTATTCCAGGAAGCATATCTGTCGTCAACGAACTTGTCAACTCTGCCATCCTCGATGAGCTTATATGCAGCTCTCAGGCCGAGTGCGAAAGTATCCATACCTGCGATATAGCTGTAGAAGATATCGTCCATTGTGTAGGAGCCTCTTCTTGCCTTAGCATCGAAGTTAAGGCCGCCGTTTGTGAAGCCGCCTGCCTTGATGACTTCATACATACAAAGTGTAGCATCATAAGCGTTTGTGGGGAACTGGTCGGTATCCCAGCCGAGGAGCGGATCGCCCTGGTTAGCATCAATCGAGCCGAAGAAGCCGTTATCTCTTGCAACTCTCAGCTCGTGCTGGAATGTGTGCTGTGCGAGTGTTGCGTGGTTAGCCTCGATATTCATTTTGAAATCCTTATCAAGGCCGTATTTTCTTAAGAAGCCGATAACTGTAGCTGTATCGAAATCATACTGGTGCTTTGTGGGCTCCTTGGGCTTGGGCTCGATATAGAAATCACCGTCATAGCCCTTGGAACGAGCGTAAGCAACTGCCATTTTCATAAGTCTTGCCATATTGTCAAGTTCAAGACCCATATTGGTGTTGAGAAGAGTCTCATAACCCTCTCTGCCGCCCCAGAAAACATAGCCCTTACCGCCGAGCTTTATTGTGGAGTCGATAGCCTTCTTTATCTGTGCTGCTGCATATGCAAAAACATCAGCAGAGGGTGATGTGCCTGCGCCGTGCATATATCTGGGGTGGTCAAAGCACTTGGCTGTGCCCCAGAGAAGCTTCTTTGAGGGGTCAGCCTTCATCTTCTCTGCGATATAGTCGATCATCTCGTCGAACTTATCGTTTGTCTCCTTAAGAGAGCCGTATTCGGGAGAGATATCTCTGTCATGATAGCAGAAGTAGTCGATAGAGAGCTTATCCATTATCTCGAAAGCAGCGTCTACCTTAGCCTTAGCCCTTGCCTCGGGTGTTGCCTCGCCCCAGGTCTTGTCTGTTGTGCCGCAGCCGAACATATCAGTTCCGTCGCCGCCCATAGTGTGCCACCAGGAAAGAGCGAACCTTAACTGCTCCTTCATGGTCTTGCCGCCGATAACTTCATCGGGGTTGTAGTATTTGAAAGCCAGCGGGTTAGTGGACTGCGGGCCTTCATAGGGTATCTTCGGGATATTTGCAAAAAACTCTGCCATAATATTAACCTCCATTATGTAAAAATATAAATAGGTTGATTAAAAACTATACTATTATTTTACACCAAAAAGGGCGCACTTGTCAACAGTTTTTTGTGACAAATCATATAAAGATTTTATAAAAGCCTAAAAAAGTAAACGAGCGCAAAGCGACAGGATACCTGCCGCAGATTTGTTATGACAGTTTATTTTATAAAATGTATTGACTAACTCGTATAGATATGATAAAATAATAATATATGTAAAATCTTTAAGCTGCGGTGTTGTCACAACAACTTATCAAAACGCAGCCGCACCATAATTATGCATTATATATGAAAGGGGAAAGAAAGAATGGAAAACGTGCTTGAAGTCAAGGGATTGTCCAAGCAGTACAAGCCGGGTGTTTATGCTTCGCAGGACGTGACCTTTGAAGTGAAAAAAGGCGAGATATTCGCACTCATAGGCCCTAACGGCGCAGGCAAGACCACGACTATCAGAATGATATCGACGCTTTTAAAAGCAACAGAGGGCGATGCGGTGGTAGCAGGCCACAGCATACTCACAGAGCCCGAAAAGGTAAGAGAGAACATAACCTACCTGCCCGACGAAGCAGGCGCTTACAAGAACATGAAGGGCATCGACTACTTAAAGTTCATGGCAGGAATATATGCCAAGGACGCCGCATCTGCTGCCCAGTTTGTTGAGAGGGGCAAGGAGATATGCGGCCTCGGCGACAGGCTCAATGACAAGATAGGCGGCTATTCAAGAGGTATGGCAAGAAAGCTTCTGATAGCCCGTGCCATAATGTCACGCCCCGCACTTGCCATATTTGACGAGCCGACTTCGGGTCTTGACATAATAAACGCCCTTGATGTAAGGCGTATGCTCAAAAAGCTTGCAAGCGAGGAGGGCATGAGCTTTCTGCTATCGTCACACAATATGCTGGAGATAGAATATGTTTCCGACAGGGTGGGCATAATAGCGAAAGGCCACCTATTAGAGGTCGGCAAGCCCAAGGAGCTTATAGAGAAATACGAAGCGCAGAACCTTGAAGAAGTCTTTGAAAGGGTGGTGAAGCTGTAATGAAATTCATGCATCTTTTCAAGAAAGAGCTTAAGGAAATGCTCACCATTACAACGATAATGACCATGGTATTCACCGTTGTGATAATGGTCATGGCAGGAAGTGCCATGTCGGGCGCTGTTGAAGATGCCAAAGAGGAAAGCGGCGAGATAACAATATGCAACCTCGATGACACTGAGTTTACAAAGGCTGTGCTGAAATTCCTCGAAAACCCCGCAGGCGGTGACAAGAATGAAGTCAAGTATGTTGACATACAGGGCGATGACTACTCAAAGGAGCTTGACAGGCTTGACATAAAGAATGTAGTTATCATACCCAAGGGCTTTTCCGAGCACATTGAAAACAGCGAGCAGGCAACGCTTATCTACGTTACAAAAATGACCTCGCTCTCATCATTTTCAAATATCTCGACAGGCTCATCAAATGCGATGAACCTCATCAATGCGGCAGTAAAGAGCGCATTCTACAACTCAAAGGTAAACTCAGGCGCACTTTCAGACAAGGAAGTTACAATGCTTGAAGCGCCCATAACCATTGACGAGACAACGATAGTAGCTGACAGGTCTGAAAAGGTAGCGGCTTCACTCATCGTTGCGGCAACACAGATGAGCAATATGTTCCTGCCGATATGCGTATTCATACTCGTTATATATTCATCACAGATGATACTCAACGCAGTTGCGACAGAGAAGCTTGACAAGACGCTCGAAACTCTGCTCTCTGCACCCGTTTCAAGGCTCTCGGTGCTCTCCGCCAAGATGCTTGCGGCAGGCGTTGTTGCAGGCCTTAATGCGATAGTCTTTATGTTTGGTATGAGCAAGATGACCGAATCTGTCACCAACATGACTTCCGAGAGCGTTGACAACCTTGACGAGATACTCAAAAACTTAGGCCTTACCCTTTCGGTGGGCGATTATGTGCTGGTAGGTCTTCAGATGTTTATGACGATACTCATTACCCTTGCAATATCGCTCGTTTTAGGCGTGCTGGTAAAGGATTCAAAGAGCGCACAGTCATACATAATGCCCATATCGCTCATGGCTATGATACCATATATGCTCTCGATGTTCGTTGACATCAACACACTCTCCCCCGCACTTAAGTATGTGGTATACGCAATACCCTTCACCCACACATTCACAGCCATTCAGAACGTTATGTTTGACAATATGACCGTATTCTGGGGCGGCTTTGCTTATCAGGCAGTTCTGCTTGTAGTATGCATGGGCTTTGCGGTAAAGGTATTCACAAGCGACAAGATATTCACAATGACCCTTTCTTTCGGAAAGAAAAAACAGAAAGAAGCAAACAACGAAGACTAATTTTATTTGGAGATAACTGACTATGCTTAAAAGAACAAAAGCATTTTTATCACTTATAACTGCGGCTGTTATATTAAGCTCCTGCGGGGCTTCGGGCAGCTCATCATCATCAAGCGAGGGTGACAGCTCATCAGAAGCTCCGACTACGGCAGTCAAAGTCACTCTGCCGCAGGACAGCTCTGTGCCCGACAGCAGCGACTCGTCGCAGGACGATTCGTCACAGGACGGTGAGCAGCAAAGCAGCATCACCCCTCATATGTGGAAGCTCACAGCAGACAACGGCCACACGATAACCTTTATAGGCTCTATGCACGCTCTGGCTGAAGACAGCTTTCCGCTGCCCGACAGAGTGCTTGAGCCTTACAAAGAAGCCGATGCGGTAGTGTGTGAATTAGACCTGTATGGTTTCTCAAACAACTTCGCAAAGCAGCTTGAGCTTTCAACCACAGCCACCTACGACAGCAAGGAAGAAACGATTTCCGACCACCTCTCACCCGAGACAGTAGAGGGGCTGACGAGCTTTTTCGACAAAATGGTAGGCAGCGGTGCTATGGAAACATACAAGCACTTCAAGCCCTGGATGATACTCTCTCAATGCGAGAATGCCTCTGTGCAAAAGGCAGGACTCGACCCTAACAAGGCGCTTGATCTTGTGATAACCAAAATGGCGACAGAAGACGGCAAGGAGATAATCGAGGCAGAGGGCGCAGATTTCCAGTTCGGTATGCTGCAAAACTTCTCTGACGAGATGTATGATATGCTCTTTGCAAGCTACACCGCTGAAAATTCCGACATGGTGGTAGAGAGCAACAAGCACCTCTACGAGGTCTGGAAAGCAGGCGACATGGAACAGACAGAAAAGCTCCTGTCAAGCGAAGCCGACCTGACATACGGCATATCTGATGAAAGCCAAAAAGAGCTGCTCGACCAGTACAACAAGGAAATGCTTTATGACCGAAACATCGGCATGGCAGAGGTAGCCGAGAAAGTGCTCAAAGACCACGAGAACACCTACTTTATGGTAGGCCTTGCACACTTCATCGGTGAGGGCGGCATAATCGACCTGCTCGAAAAGAAAGGCTACAAGATAGAGGTTATATGACCCATAAAAAAAGAGGTATCGCCAATGACGATACCTCTTTTTTTTATATTCGTATTAGTGTCTCGGGTTAGCCTTGACGTGGAGAATGGCTTTTGATATAGCCTGTGTCACCTCGTCGGGGCTTTCGTTTTTGAGAAGCGCTTCAACGTCTGCTTCGGTGGTGACGATATACTTGGGAGTGACGGTATTGAGCGCCATAGCCATAGCATCGTTACGGCAGAGAGTACACGAGCAGCAGCCGAATTTTTTGAGCGCCGCTTCGATCCTGCTTGCCACCATTCGCTCGTGGATATTTATGACCTTAACTGTCGTATCGGGTGCAGGAGCAGGCTCGGGCTTTTTCTCTTCGGGGGCAGGCTCGGCCTTGGGCTTCTCTGCAGGTTTCTGCTCGGGCGTTTCGGCGGCCTTTTCACCCTCGGCGGGCTTAGCAGCGCCCTCCTTTGAGTAGGTGTTTATTATCTCCTCAACGTCGGGGGCTTTGTCGGGCTTGGGGGCTTTTGCCTGCTGTTCCTTGGCGGCGGCCTCCTCGGCGGCTTTCTTTTCGGCCTCTATCTCCTCGGGGGTCATATGCTGCCTTGCAAGCTCTTCCTTGACCTCGGCAGAGCGCTTGTCACGCTCGTCCTCATAAGGGTCAAAGGGCTGCATATTCTTAACATTGGGTGCGACAGTATGCGTCGAATCACCCGACGGCATTATCTTCGAGAACATCGCCTGCTTATTTATATCTTTTCTTGTCTTTGCCATAATAACACCACGCTTTGTCAATGCATAATGCATAATGCATAATTCATAATGCATAATGAATGTGCGCCTGCGGCGCGTTATGTCCATTCGGACACCGCCTGCGGCGGTAATTATCAATTAAAAATCCGTCCTGCGAAGCAGGACACCACAATTATGCATTATGCATTATGCATTATGCATTAGTAGGGGTGCTTCACCATGCCGTAGCGTTCAAGCTCGGCGACGAGGGAGAAGAAATCCTTTGTGCCTGTGCTGCGGCGTGCGTATTCGGTGATATCCATTTGCAGCGCCTGCGCTTCGGCAAGGGCGGTGGAATTTCTTATCACCGTTTCAAATAGAGGGATATGCAGCTTCTGGCATATCATCTTCGCAGTACCGTAGACCTCTTTATGCAGCTTTGAGCGCTTGACGTAGCGGTTCAACAGCACGCCTGCTATCTCGATGCCGGGGTTTATGGTGTGCTTTACATAGTCTATTGTCTCATAAACGAGAGTAAGACCCTGCAGCGAGAATATATCGGGCATCATGGGTATGATAACATAATCGCAGGCCGTAAGGGCGTTTACCGTGAGTATACCAAGGCCGGGGGGCGAGTCTACTATTATATAGTCATAGAACGCCTGCGCCTCTTTGAGCGCTGTATAAAGCAAGAACTCTCTGTTCTTGCCGGTGTATTCAAGCTCTATTCCCGACAGGAGGATATTCGAGGGCACGATATCGGTCATGCTCATTCGCTGAATGGCTTCCTTAACGCCCACATCGGCCTTGATAAGCTCGTATATGGTGGGCTTTGACTCGGTGTCGGCGCCCGTTGAGAATGAAAGGTTGCCCTGTGGGTCCATATCTATAGCGAGCACACGGTAATCCTTGCTTGAAAGTGTGGCGCAAAGGGCATTAACGGTGGTCGTTTTGCCGACACCACCCTTCTGGGTTATTACGGATATTATCTTTCCCAAGCGCTCTCACTTCCTTTTTGCGGCATAGCCACAAGATGTAGTATCTCAATTTATTATTATACCACATTATCGGGGAAATTTCAAGTACTTTGGCGCTGTTTTATAAGCATTTTTTCGCATAAAATGCGCTTTATGAGAAGAATGGCAGCAGACAGGCAGACCGCCAGTTTTTTTGCAGAATTTTACAGGCGCAAAAATCCAAGTGTCCTAAAAATCGTCTTATTGCCCTACACGTAAATTGCAGGGGTGGTCTATTTGTGCAAAACGCCGAAATTGATAAATGTATACAGTTTAATAGTTTAATATTTTCATTCATAGCCGATATGTATTGTGAACGATAACACCGTAATGCCCTAAGTGGGTCTTGCGGCGGGTAACATGGGTAATTAAAGATGGATGTGATGTTATGAATATCAGATTTGACGGCGTGCGTAATTACGGAGCACAGAATTTTAAGAATGCAGCGGCTGCACAGAAATCAGCCGGCGAGATAAGGACTTCGGCAGCTTATTCCAAGAATGACGTAGTGTCGATAAAAGCCGACGCTTCTGACGTTGCGGCTGCAAGAGTAAGGAGCACTATCTCGGCAAACGTTAACTCCTTAAGCTCTGCTGACAGGATAAATGCCCTTAAGGCGAGCATAGCGGACGGAAGCTATTTCGTTTCCTCTGAAGATATTGCGGGCAAGATTCTCGAGCGGTTTGCGTAAGGCTATCATGCTTTGAGAGGTGATAGCTTTGAGTGCATTTGAGGAATACTATGGCTTTATGGAGAAATTTATCTCCTTTTATATCGAGGCGCAGAAGTGCGAGCTTGAAAAGTTCGACGCTCTTATGAGCTGCGAGCTGCCCCGCATACAGGATGCTATGAACAACTACCAGTCTGTGATAAAGAAAGCTCAGTCCTACGAAGACGAGAGGATAGAGCTTTGCAAGCGCTTAGGCTTTGAAAACATGGCTTTTTCAGAGGTACTGCGGCACTTTGAAGGCGAAGAAAAGACAAAGCTTACCGAGCAGAAAAACAGGCTCACCTCGATAATCAAGAATATTAAATATCTTAACAAACGGTCAATGGATTTTGTAAACGTTCAGCTGGGCGAGATAGAGCAGGCGGCATCTATTGCGTCTATCTACAACACCAAAGGTCTTGCTGACAGCCACCTTGCAAATTCCAATCTGCTAAACAAGCAGATATAATTAATGTGTGTAAAGATGCGGGAGGAGAGTTTTCCCTCTTACATCAAAACGGAGGAGCGATGAACTATGAGACCAACCTTTTTAGGCTTTGAAGCCAGCAAAACTGCGCTTTTTGCAAGCCAAAAGGCGCTTGATATCACAGGCAACAACCTTGCCAATATCAACTCGCAGGGCTACACAAGGCAGCGTGTGGATCAAGTCTCAGTAAACTATATGAATCCCAACACCTCGGCAGGCTATCTGCACAATCAGGTAGCGCTTGCGGGTCAGGGCACCAGCGTTATAGGCATAGGCCAGACGAGAGACAAGCTGCTCGACACGGCTTACCGCAACCAGAGCGCTGATGTAGGCGACTACGCCACACGTTCATCTATTATGACTGATATAGAGGACGCACTTCAGGAGTTCGACACGGGGCGTGACGGAAACGGCTACGGCCTGAGAAACGCTGTAAGTGAGCTTTTTGATGCGCTGGAGGATTTCTCGACTGATGCAGGCAGCCCCACATATGCGGCTGTTACCGCAGATGCATTCGAGAACGTGGTAAGAAGCATTCGTGAGACTACCGAAGCACTTGATGAGCTGAGCGCAAAGTACAAGGACAGCTTATCTACCGACGTAAACGACGTCAACCTCTATTTCAAGGAGATAGTTGACTACAACAAGAGAATAAAAGACGCCCTCGTTTCAAACGACTACACCTCGGAGTACGGCCCCAACGAGCTGCTCGATGCACGCAACAAGGTACTCGATGAGCTTTCGGCCTACGGCGAGCTGGGCATATCATACAACAAAGACGGCACCATAAACGTATCCCTCGGCGGAAAGACCGCTGTAAAGGGGCTGGAAATGGACGAGCTGATGTATTCGGAGAACACAGACGGCACAGTTAATGTTCTTTGGAAGAGCGAGGCTGTTCCCGCAGAAACGGGCAAAGGCATACTTATGGCGCAGAAGAATATGCTAAACGGCAGCGGCCTTGAACGGCAGAACAACACAGAGACTACCGACAGGGGCATACGCTACTACAAGGAGAAGATAGATTCCTTTGCAGTAAGGTTTGCAGCTATATGCAACACCACTATCCCCGACCAGGTAGACGCTGACGGCAACGTGCTCTCCTACAAGAAGCTGATAGGCTGCGAGATGCCTGACGGCGAAGTTTACCCCGATATGCACGTTGATGCGAACAATATCTGGATAACCGATGACCTTTCTGAGAGCGCAACTTACCTGCTCAACAAGAACGGCAAGGACATTGACAACACAGGTCTTCTGAACCTGACAGCGAAGCTTACAAACTCACAGTTTGAGTTTGACGGGTTCACGGGCACCTTTGAGAATTTCGTTTCCGACTATGTAGTAACACTCGGAAGCGACCTTAGCTATGTTAACGAGAACTACGAGGCGGCAGTAACGGTAGGCAACAACATCTCCGAGATGCGTGATTCCGTAACGGGCGTATCGGAGACTGAAGAAACTGCCAATATGCTGATGTATAACCGTGCATTCCAGGCAGCCTCGAGAATGATGACCGTAATGGACGACCTGCTCGATGTCATCATCAATCAGATGGCGGTTTAAAACCGTAAGAGGTGATAATTTATGAGGATAACTTCAAAGCAGATGACCAACACTTATCTGTATAATGCCAATAATACGATGAGCAAGTATGCCGAGCAGTTTGAAAAGCTCGAAACAGGCAGAGGCTTCACCCGCCTGTCGCAGAACGTTTCAATGGGCAAGAAGGCTCTTCGTGCCCGCACGGCCATTTACCGCAACGAGCAGTACAAGGCAAACGTTGAGGCAGCAAGAGAACAGATGACGGCGGCAGAGAATGCCCTTATGACCATAAACGAGCAGGTGCAAAACGTATCAGCGCTCGCAGAAAAGGCCATGAACGGCACCAACACCGACCCGACCTCGAGGGCTATCTTTGAAGAGAGCCTTCAGGAGACAAAGCGTGGGCTTGTTGACAACATGAACTCGCTTTATATGGACAAATACATATTAGGCGGCACGAACGGCGAGATGCCCTACACCACCACAGACGACGGACAGCTTCTCTACAACGGCATAAAGGCCAGCGAGATAACGCACACCGACGGAAAGTTCTTTGATGCAGAGGGCAATCAGGTTGACCTGAGCGGTGACACCTATGTTGACATAGGCCTGGGTCTTCGCTTAAAGCCCGACGGCGAGAGTTTTGATGAGAACTCGGCTTTCAAGATGAGCTTCCCCGGGCTTGAATGGACAGGCTACGGCACCAGCGAGATGACCTATGAGGACGCAAGCGGCGTTGAAGTGACCGAGACTGTTTCAAACAATATGTATGACATTCTAACACAGATGCAGAAAGCACTCGAGGCAAACGACACCGAGAGGCTGGGCGCTCTGCGTGACCACCTTGATGACCAGTTTGAGAACCTGCTTGTGGGTATCGCAAACTTAGGAACACGCTCACAGTTTTTAGAGGCCAAGAGCGAAAAGCTCGACGACGAGGCCACCGCACTTGAGATAACAAGAGCCAACACCGAGGGCATAAACGACACCGAGGAGATAACCAAGATGCAGGAGTACAACTACTCCTGGCTGCTCACGCTGAAATTCGGCAGCCAGATACTCCCGCAGAGCCTTATGGACTACATCAGGTAAGGCAAAGCCTTACCTGAGTTAACAGTTAACAATGAACAGTTAACAGTTAATGTACGCCTTCGGCGCTGGTTTGATAGGACGGTTGCAGCAGTTTTAACAAAGCCCGAACGGGCATATCATCGGCGCAGCCGATACCATAACTGTTAACTATTAACTGTAAACTGAAATATGGAGGGAGGAATGAAGATATGTCGCTGCTTAAGATCACAACTACGCCTATCGAGTATGAGATAAAGATAGAGCGTGCGAAGCTGCGTGCCAAGGAGCAGGACGTAGCTGAAATAAAAAGAGCCCAGGCGGCGCAGATAAGAAAACAGCAAAGCGCCGAATACAAGACTGATCCTTCTATCGTTAAGGAGGCGCAGAGAGGTGCCCAGAACAGCGAGAGCTTCAAGCACTTAGCAAGAGCAAGGGTCAATCAGACAGGTGTACGAAGCACCACCTCTGCCGAGATAACCAAGTTCTCGGGGCAGAGCATAACCAGCGACGACCAGCTTCAGGCAAACACTAACAGTTTTGACAACGTGTTTACCTCTGTGCTGCACTTTGCTGACTATGACAGCACGGATTTCGTTACGAAGTTTGACCTGTCGTCACTTATCAACACTCAGGCAAGGAGTGAGTGGGATCAGACATGGAACACGTCAAGGCGGGAAATGGAATTCGTTCCCGGGCGCTTCCAGATGGAGATCACACAGTACCCGAAGGTAACGATAGAATACCTCGGCGACCAGCCCGTAGAAACGGGTGAGTAAATCAGTTTAAAAAGGCACCTTTTGCAGGCCTTTTTGTAAGCTGTCATGCGCACGGCGGACTTGCATTGGGAGAGGTGAAAGTGCCCTTAAAAAAATCAGAAAGAAGGGTTTTTGTATGCAGGTAGAAACCAGAGATTTTGGCTTGGCGGAGATAGACGAGAAGGACGTTGTCACTTTTGTTAAGCCCATACTTGGCTTTGAGGAGTACACGCAGTTTGTTATGATCATGGATCAGGACATTCAGGGATTTGCGTGGCTTCAGAGCGTTGAAGAAAAGGAGCTTTGCTTCATTATCGCAAATGCGGCGCTTATTGACGGCTATTCACCCGCCGTTGACAAGGAAACTATTGAAGCGCTCGGCGGCGAGTACACCGAGATGTGGCTCATGGCATCTATCAAGGAGGAAACTATTAAGACTACTGTAAACCTCAAGAGCCCGCTTCTTTTCAATATGAACAACTTCACAGCGGCACAGGCCGTAAGCGAAGACGACCTTCCCTTCCGCTTTGCACTTTTCGGGTCAAAGGAGTAGTGAGTCAAGATGCTTAGTCTAACAAGAAAAAAAGGCGAGTCTGTCATTATCGGCGATGACATTGAGATAGTCGTAGTCGATGTGAGCGGAGATAAGGTCAGGCTGGGCATCAAAGCCCCCGACAACATATCGGTGCTCAGGGCTGAGCTGAAGCAGACTGCACAGCAGAACAAGGATTCAGCGGCGGGCAGCATGACCCCCGACGCCCTTGCACAGCTTCTTGGCAAGAAATAATGCCTTTTATAAGAACATAATAAGAGGTAAGAGTTGTCAGAACTCTTACCTCTTACAAATAATATGAACTAAAATGACTGTTGGGAACTGAGTTATTTAAGGCTTTTTGCAAGCCGCTCGATAGTGCAGGCACGTATGAAGCGCATATACTCGCTGTAGCTGCGCTTTTCTATCTTCACTATTTTATAGATATAGCGTGTCTTTTTGCTGCCCTTGCCAAAGAGCATACCGTCGCCCGAATACTTGAGCTTGACGGTGGTTTCGTCATAGAACATCGGCTCGGTTATCACCAGCTCTATAGTCTGGTCGCCACGCTCGGGGTAGACCTCGCCCGTGAGCACCATAGTCTTTGCAGAGCAGGCAACTATCGTGCAGTAGGTGTGCTTTCTGCCCGAGAACAGCCCCTTTGATATCTTCTCGGCATCGACCAGCACGGGAACTTCGCAAAGGCGCTCGGCGTTTTTAAAGAGCGCAAGGGTTATGGGCTGAACACGCATAAAGCGCTTTGACGAGAGATAGACAGAGCCTGTGACCTTTAAAAACGGTATGCCGCCTATCTTGGTGACGACAGTCACCTCAGAGCCGAAGTGCAGTATAGGCACAAAATCGCTGCGGAATGCGCAGGAACGGTCTGAAAGAGAGATATCGGCGATACCCTTGACAGTCACCTTATCAAAATACAAAACAGCTTCAAGGTGGGATAGATTCATTTAGTCGTCACTCCTTGCAGTAAAGAATATTTTATCAAGAACATTATAACATATCAGGTTTATTTTTTCAAGTGTGTTTTTTGGAGAGAGCGTAATGGAAAAAATATATGAAACGAAAATAATCGAGCTGCTCGACAACATAAAGGAAAAACTCCTTATCTTCGAGCAGGAAACGATAGATATAATGAGCTGTGACCTTGACGACATTGAGGAACACAGCGAAAACCGTGTCAAGATAACCCACCAGCTCGACAAGATATTCGACCACATTGAGCTTTTATGCTCAGAAATGGAAGAGGACGGCGACAGGGTAAGGCGGATAATAAAATCGAGCCGTGACCTGACCGAAGTAGCCCCCGACGAAGAGGCTATCTATTTCAAGATGCAGGAGATAGGCTCGCTGATAAACCGCATAAAGGACAGCGACATTCAGGCGATAGACCGCATTGACCGTGAGAAGGATTCTCTGCTCGGGCAGATAAAGGCCGAGAACACGGGTGCGGGCGCAAAGGCCGCAAAGTTTATGGTAGGCACAAATGACGGGAGTCAGAAATACGTCGGCATGGGCGGAAAGCTGGTGTAGCACCGCCGCATTAAATGTGAATTGTTATTGTAATTTTTTCAAAAAGGCTATTTAATTTAAAAAACATCAGCCGATGTATATTACAAGGATAATAGCCTCTTTATGAGGATAAGTGTTTTAAACTTTAACGAAAGGGTGATAATGATGAAAGTTTCAGCGGATAATAATTCTACCTCGACCAATTATTCGTATTCGAGCTCGGGACTTTCAGGCCTTGCTTCGGGCGTCGATACCGAAAGTATGGTAAAATCTATGCTGTCGGGTATTCAGACGAAGATCGACACCCAGAATCAGAAGAAAACTCAGCTTGAATGGAAGCAGGACGCATACAGAGATGTTATATCAAAGATAAATTCTTTCCAGAGCAAGTTCCTTGATATCTCATCAAGTTCGAGCCTGCGTCTTACCTCTACCTACAGCAAGATGAACACCGAGTCGTCAAGCTCGGCTGTAAAGATAATAAGCGCATCATCGGGTGCTACCGAGGAAATGGAGATCCAGGTAGCTCAGCTTGCTACTGCCACAAAGATGACAACGGGCAGGATAGGCCAGGGCGCTATAAGTGCGTCTGACGACATCACAGCGAGCCTTGAATCGTATTTCTCGACACCCACGCAGAACATCTCCTTTAAAATGGGTGAGCAGACTGTTGAATTCAACCTCACCGACGAGATGAACAAGATCGATGGCGAATACAGCGTTGACAAAATGGTTGAGAACATCAACCAGAAGCTTGCCAATAAGGGTATGACGGGTGTTAGCCTTACTCTTGAGGACGGCAAGATAAAGGTGCAGTCGGAGCAGAGCGACTATGATGTTGAGATAGGCGGCTCGTCGAATGCTCTGTCTACTCTTGGCCTTAAGGCTATGACTCTGAGCAACAAGAACAGCTATTCCTACGAATCAAAGACAGAAGCAGACGCTACAAAGCTTTCTGCAACGCCCCCTGAGAGTGCAAAGGTAACATTTACCCTTGACGGCAGAAGCACCAACATAACCATAACAAACGGCACCAAGGAGGAAGTGCTTGACAGCCTGAGATCAGGCCTTAAGAGCGCATTCGGCAACAACGTGACCGTTGATGATGAGGGCAACATCTCGGCAAGGAACGGCCAGACGCTGAGCGTTTCGGGCGACAGCAAAGCTATAGGCATTGATGCGGGCGCCTGCACAAGGCTCACCACCTCGACCAAGCTTTCAGCACTTGGTATGGAGAGCTATGACTTCACGGTAAACGGCCAGACCTTTGAGTTTACGGAAGACAGCACGATAGCTGATGTATTGAAGAAAGTAAACGCTTCCGATGCGGGCGTGAAGATGAGCTACAACTCTTTGAGCGACAGCTTCACTCTTGAAAGCGCACAGACGGGCGAGGGCTTTGAGATAAACGTTTCGGGCGGCTTTGCTGACAGGTTCTTAAGCGGGGCTACAACCACCGCAGGCCAGAATGCGATAGTAAACATTGACGGCGTAACTGTTGAGAGAATGTCAAACAACATAACCGCCAACGGCATAACATTCCAGGCAAAGGCTGTTACGGGCGATTACTTTAACGGCGGTGTGCTTCAGACGGGCGCAGACGGCAAGCTTCAGGCGGCCGCAGGCACCGAGGACAAGGCGGCAACACTTAGCGCTACAAGAGACACCGACACGGTAGTCAAGAACATAAAGGAATTTGTTGACGAATACAACAAGCTGATAGAAGACCTCAACAAGCTGACCCACGAGAGCAAGTCCTACAAGGACTACAAGCCCCTCACCGACGCTCAGAAAGAAGAGATGAGCGAGAGCGAGATAAAGAAGTGGGAAGAAAAATCCAAGACGGGTCTTTTAAGCGGCGACAGCGACATCAACTCGTTCCTCACCAATATGAGAAAGGTGCTCTATTCAAAGGCTGACAACGGCTTCACACTCTCGATGTTCGGTATCGACTCATCAAGCGAGTGGAAGGACTACGGCAAGCTTGAAATAGACGAGGATAAGCTCAGAAAGGCGATAGAGGAGCACGGCGATGATGTTGTGAGCACATTCACAAACGTTGCCACCAAGCTCAACACCGCCTGCAAGAACGCCGCAGGCACATCACTTGCAGCACCCGGCACGCTTGTAAAGATAGCAGGTGTCAAGGGCAAGGTAAGCGAGCAGACCAGCCAGATGAAGAAGCAGATGGACACGATAAACGAGTACATCAAGAGATTGCAGACCAAGTATGATTCCAACAAGAACAAGTACTGGAAGCAGTTCAACTCAATGGAAACGGCGCTTGCAAACATGAACTCAACAAGCTCATACCTCGGCCAGATGATGGGCTTCTAAGGCAAAGAATAATACTATAAAAAAGGGAAGTGTTTGATAAATGGCAGATAACCCTTACAAGAAGTACCGTGAACAGTCGATAAACACGATGACGCAGGGCGAAATGCTGGTACTGCTCTTTGAAACGTGTGTTAAAAGGCTCAACGAGGGCGTTATATACATCGAGGAGAAGAACTACGCCAAGGCAAACGAGAGCCTGCAAAAGGCCGAGCGCATAATCAGATACCTTGACAGCACGCTTGATATGCAGTATGAGATATCTATGGACTATGCAAGGCTGTATGATTACTTTATATGGCGCATCACCACAGGCAATATCCACAAGGATATAAGCATGATAAAAGAAGTGATACCCATGATATCCGACCTCGGCAAGACTTTCAAGGAAGCCGACAGGATAGCAAGGCAGCAGCAGTTCGGCGGCGCAGACACAGCCGAAGCCCCCACCGTTCCGGCAGCACCGGTGTGAATTCAGTTAACAGGTGCGGCACTATAAAAATAACAAGACCCCGAGGCTTACAAAAAAGCTTCGGGGTCATATTTTTTATATTCGTCCGCCGCAGGCGGACTCCTTAATTATGCATTATGCATTATGCATTATTCAAAGTATTCTTTATACCATACAAGAAACGTATAGATAGTCCATATCTTTCTCCAGAGGTCGGAGTTGCCGCCCTTGTAGTCATCCCATATCTTCCCCACCTCATCCATATTGAAGAACTTCTCGGCGATGTCGGAGAAGAGCAGCTCTCTGACAGAAGCGTTGTAGTTATCGTCAGCCATCCATATTCTTATAGGAACGATGAAGCCGAGCTTTTTGCGTAATGCTATCTCCTCGGGGAGAACCTTTGCAGCGGCTGTACGGAAAGCCACCTTGTTCTGCTCGTCATTTACCTTGAAGCGTGAGGGCATACGTGAAGCTATATCAAATATGCGTCTGTCGGTAAGGGGCATTCTTATCTCTAAGCCTGCGGCCTCGCTCATCTTGTCTACGTTTAAGTAGATATCGCCCTCGAGCCATATCTGAATGTCAACATCGCTCATCTTGGTAAGCGGGTCAAGACCCTCTGTTTCGTCATAGATGTGCTTGACAAGGTCTATGGGCAGAACGCCGTCAACGTAGTTTTTGAGCAGGACTTTCTTCTCGTCCTCTTTCATAATGTTAGTGTTGCCGACGTAGAAAGTCTTAAGGTTATCGCCGTAGCGCTCGGCGTTTCTATACATATTATAACCGCCGAAGAATTCATCAGAGCCCTCGCCCGAATAGCAGAGCTTGGTGTGCTTTGCAGTCTCTTTGCAGGCTATAGCGAAAACTATAGCAGAAGCATCACCTAAGGGCTGCTCCATATTCTTCATAACGTAGGGAACAGCGTCAAAATACATCTGCGGAGTGATAAGGCAGCGGGAATTCTGTCTGCCGAGCAGGTCGGCGGTCTTTTTTGCAAGGGGCGACTCGTCGAAGCGCTCGTCATCATAGCCGCAGGAGTCGGTCATCTGCGCATCGCTCATAGCAAGCACATAGGAAGAATCAACACCGCCCGAAAGGAAGCTCTCGGCTGTCTCTTCGGGGAGCTTGACCTGGGGCATAATTGATTGCAGAGTGTTATGTATCTCGTCAGCCCAGTCTTCAAGCGACTTGCTCTCGTCGGGCTTGAATGTAGGTGTCCAATAGCGGGTTATCTTAAGCCGGCCGTTCTCAAATTCAAGATAGTGGCCGGGCATAAGCTTTTTTACGCCCTCGAAGAATGTCTCCTCCCCTGCTACGTAGGTAAGGGTCATATAAAGCTGGAGAGACTTGGGGTTGAGCTTTTTCTCAAAGCCCTCGCCCTCGAGAATATTCTTGATATATGTGCCGTAGAGCAGTCTGCCGTCTTTTGTTACATAATAATAGAAAGGCTTTGTGCCGAAGTGGTCACGCACGCAGAAGAGCTTCTCACCGTCTTCTATTGCGAATGCGAACATACCGTAGAGGTGGTCGGCAATATCCTTGCCCCACTTGTCATATGCGGCGATGATAAGAGCCTTTTCCCTCTCCTTGGGAGCAAGCGCCGCTGATACGCCCAGTTCCTCGCAAAGCTCTGCCCAGTTTCTTATGTGGCCTCTGTATTCCTTTAAAACTGCCATAATATTTCCTCCGTTTCAAGCTGTATAAATTCCACCTTTTATTATAGCAAAAAAAGTATATGCTGTCAACTGCGAAATAATTCACAATGCACAATGCACAATGCACAATTTTGTCGGCACGCAGTGCCGACAACCGCCTGCGGCGGCGAATTAAGAATTCACAATTTAACCGCATAGTTCTTTTGCATTATCTCACAACCTATAATTGTTAATTTGCGGCGTAGCCGCATTAAAAATCCATCCTGCGCAGCAGGATACATCAATTGTGCATTATGCATTGTGCATTGTGCATTGATATTTACCGATTTAAGGTGATAAAGCATAGAATTCCTCGCAGATAGGCACTTTGCGGTTAGCGTTAGCTTACTGCAAAATCCGTTTTACACAAAAATATTGACAAATATTTGTCAAAGTGCTGAATTTTTTGTAAAAGCGCAATATGTCGCCAAAAACGCTTGAAATTTAGGCGTTTTTGCTGTATAATAGATTTATATAATTATATTTCTGCGCCCTGACGCAGAAATATGATAGTATACCATTCTTGTACATTTTATTTTATTGAGGAGGAATATTATGTCAGAAAAGAACTCGGTTCCGTTTAACGGAACACCCGAGCAGGAAAAGATGCTGATGGAAGTTATCGCAAAGCATCATGATCAGCCCGGCGGCCTTATGCCTACACTTCAGGAGGCACAGGGCATTTACGGTTACCTTCCTATCGAGGTACAGTCAAAGATCGCAGACGGACTGGGAGTATCGCTCTCCGAAGTATTCGGCGTTGCAACATTCTACTCACAGTTCTCTCTCACACCCAAGGGCAAGCACAAGATAAGCGTTTGCTTAGGTACTGCCTGCTACGTTAAGGGCTCCGACAAGGTGCTCGAGGCAGTTGAGCAGAAGCTCGGCATCAAGAGCGGTGAATGCACAGAGGACGGCCTGTTCTCTATTGATTCCTGCCGCTGCGTAGGCGCTTGCGGCCTTGCACCCGTAATGACCATTGATGAGGACGTTTACGGTAAGCTGACTGCTAAGGAAGTCGGCAAGATACTTGACAGCTACAAGGAATAAGGGAGGGAATACAGCGCTATGACAATTGAACAGCTTAATAAGATCAGAGATTCCCGTGCGGATATCGTCAAAGTAAGAACGATAATCGCAGAGGAAGGCGAAAAGCTTGCCAAGGAAACACAGTACCGCAAGCAGATACTCGTTTGCGGCGGTACAGGCTGTACTTCCTCAGGAAGCATGAAGATACTTGATACTCTTAACGCAGAGCTCAAGGCAACAGGCATCGAGGACGAGATACTCGTTGTAAGAACAGGCTGCTTTGGCCTTTGTTCTTTAGGCCCGATCGTTATCGTATACCCCGAGGGCTCTTTCTACGCTCAGGCTACACCCGAGGGCGTAAAGAGGATCGTTGACGAGCACCTCGTTAAGGGTGAGGTATGCAAGGATCTTCTCTACAAGGAGACCGTTAAGGAAGACGGCTCTATCATCTCACTTTATGAGACAAACTTCTACAAGAAGCAGAAGAGAATAGCTCTTCGTAACTGCGGCGTTATCGACCCCGAGAACATCGAGGAATATATCGCAACAGAGGGCTATCAGGCTCTTTACAAGGTGCTCGACTCCATGACACCTGACCAGGTAGCACAGGAAGTGCTCGATTCCGGCCTTCGTGGCAGAGGCGGCGCAGGCTTCCCCACAGGCAGAAAATGGATGTTTACAAAGGACGCACCCGGCGATATCAAGTATGTTGCTTGTAACGCTGACGAGGGCGACCCCGGCGCATTCATGGACAGATCTATCCTTGAGGGCGACCCCCACGCTATCATCGAGGCTATGGCTATAGCTGCTTACACAGTAGGCGCTCAGAAGGGCTTCGTTTACGTTCGTGCTGAGTACCCTGTTGCTGTACACAGACTTCAGATAGCTATCGACCAGGCAAGAGAGTACGGCCTCTTAGGTGAGAACATCTTCGGCAAGGGCTTCAACTTCGATATCGAGATAAGACTCGGTGCAGGTGCATTCGTCTGCGGTGAGGAGACTGCTCTTCTTACATCTATCGAGGGTAACAGAGGCGAGCCCAGACCCCGTCCTCCTTTCCCGGCTATCAAGGGTCTTTTCGGCAAGCCCACACTTCTCAACAACGTTGAGACATATGCTAACATCGCACAGATCATCAGACACGGCGCTTCATGGTACAACTCCATGGGTACAGAGACATCCAAGGGTACTAAGGTATTCGCTCTCGGCGGTAAGATCACAAACGTAGGTCTTGTTGAGATACCTATGGGTACAACTCTGCGTGAGATCATCGAAGAGATCGGCGGCGGTATCCCGAATGGCAAGAAGTTCAAGGCAGCACAGACAGGCGGCCCTTCCGGCGGCTGTATCCCTGCTGAGCATATTGATACACCTATCGACTATGAGTCACTTGCAAAGCTCGGCTCTATGATGGGCTCCGGCGGTCTTATCGTAATGGACGAGGACAACTGCATGGTTGACGTTTCCAAGTTCTACCTCGAGTTCACAGTTGACGAGTCCTGCGGTAAGTGTACTCCCTGCCGTATAGGTACAAGAAAGCTCCACCAGCTTCTTACAAAGATCACAAAGGGTCAGGCTACAATGAAAGACCTCGACACTATCGACGAGCTTGCAAACCACATGAAGAGCTCTTCGCTCTGTGCTCTCGGTCAGTCTGCTCCTAACCCTGTTCTTTCAACACTTCACTACTTCAAGGACGAATACATCGCTCACATCGAGGGCAAGTGCTGTCCTTCCGGCGTATGTAAGGATCTTCTCAGCTATGAGATCGAGAAGGATAAGTGCGTAGGCTGCGGTATGTGCGCTAAGAACTGCCCTGCAGGTGCTATCACTCAGACCGATTACGTTGCTCCGGGCAAGAAGCTCGCTGCATACGAGATCGATCAGAGCAAGTGCATCAAGTGCGGCGTCTGCGTAGCAAATTGCCGTCTCAAGGCTGTTGTCAAGAAGTAAGTTAGGAGGGTAAGTAACTAATGGAAAATCAGATGATTCATTGTAAAATAAACGGTATTCCTGTCGAGGTTCCCGCCGGCTCTACTATACTTGAAGCTGCTAAGAAGGCTAACGTAGAGATCCCGACACTTTGCTACCTCAAGGACATTAACTGCATAGGCGCTTGCCGTATCTGCGTAGTTGAGGCTACAGGTGCAAGAGGCCTTGTTGCTGCCTGCACACACCCCGTTTCTGAGGGTATGGAGGTTCAGACAAACACACCCAAGGTTAGAAAGTCAAGAAAGACAACTCTTGAGCTTCTGCTTTCAAACCACAACAAGAAGTGCCTCTCTTGCGAAAGAGCTGAGAACTGCGAGCTCCAGAAGCTCTGCACAGCTTACGGCGTAGATGAGGACAAGTTCCAGCACGAGGAAATGACTAAGGAAATAGACGATTCCTCTGCATATATCGTAAGAGATAACAACAAGTGCATCAACTGCGGCAGATGTACAGCTGTCTGCAAGAAGGTTCAGGGCGTTTCTGTTATCGGTTCTATCCAGAGAGGCTTCAATGCTCACGTTGGCTGCGCATTCGACAAGCCCCTTGCTGAGAGCCCCTGCGTAGGCTGCGGCCAGTGCGCAGTAGTTTGCCCCGTAGGCGCACTCACTATCAAGAGCAGCGAGCAGGCTGTATGGGACGCTATCGCTGACGAGACAAAGAAGGTAGTATTCTTCACAGCTCCTTCCGTAAGAGCACAGCTCGGCGAAGCTTTCGGTATGCCCGTAGGCACAAACGTCGAGGGCAAGATGGTTGGCGCTATCAGAAGACTCGGCGCTGACGAAGTATTCAACATGGACGTTACTGCTGACCTTACAATCGTTGAGGAAGCTAACGAGCTCATCGAGAGAATTCAGAACGGCGGCACACTTCCTATGTTCACATCATGCTGCCCCGGCTGGGTAAAATTCTGCGAGCACTACTATCCCGACTTCCTGCCTCATCTTTCGAGCTGCAAGTCACCTCAGCAGATGTTCGGCGCAGTTATCAAGAGCTACTATGCTCAGAAGAACAACATCGACCCCAAGGATCTGTTCGTAGTTTCCGTTATCCCCTGCTCCGCTAAGAAGTTCGAGGTAACAAGAGAAGAGCAGTTCAGAAACGGCATGGAAGATGTTGACGTAGCACTCACAACAAGAGAGCTCGGCAGAATGATAAAGAAAGCAGGCATCATATTCACAGACCTCGAAGACGAGAAGTTTGACGATCCCTTCGAGATCGCTTCAGGTGCAGGCGCTATCTTCGGCGCTACCGGCGGTGTTATGGAGGCAGCTCTCAGAACTGCTGCTGTTAAGCTTGACGGCGAATGCAAGGCAATAGACTTCAAGGAAGTAAGAGGCACCGAGGGCATCAAGGAAGCTACCTACACAGTAGGCGGCGTTGAGGTCAAGGTTGCAGTTGCTTCGGGTCTTGCTAATGCAAGAGCTATCGTTGACGGCATCATCAGCGGCGAGAAGGACTACAACTTCGTTGAGATAATGGCTTGCCCCGGCGGCTGCATCAACGGCGGCGGTCAGCCTGTTGTAAGCGACAGCGTAAGAAACTACGTTGACCTTAAGGCTGAGAGAGCTAAGGCACTCTATGACGCTGACAGCGCTAACGAGCTCAGAAAGTCTCACGAGAGCCCTGTTATGAAGCTTCTCTATGATGAGTACTTCGAGAAGCCCGGCTCACACAAGGCACACGAGCTTCTCCACACAACATATGTTAAGAGAGGCAAGTAATCCTTAAATAAACAAGCTTAAGCCCGACAGGAAACTGTCGGGCTTTTTGTGTTCAGAGGTAAGATGTAAGAAGCAAAAAGGCCGCCGTGCAGGCGGTCTTTTATTATTTCTTGACGTGTATACACCCATTGCCGAGCAACTGGGCGGTGGTCTTTTTGCCGTTTCTTGTGTAGGTGAATGTGATAACACCGTCCTTGACGTCACCCCCCTCATACTCGCAGCCACGCAGGCTTTTTACAAAGGCAAGCACACGCTTTTGCTTATCGTTATAGGCCTGCATATCATCGGAAGTGAAATAAACGCTGCCGAAAAGGTCGTTGACTATGCCGAGCGCCTGCTTTTGAATACCCGTAAGCTTTATATTCTCATCTCTTAGCAGGAAAACATCGGGGTCGTTTAAGAACGCCCTCTTATCAAGCTGGCGGCGGAAGATAGTATTATGAATGGAGTTCTTGGTTGACACACGCTCTCTGTGAGTGAGCTGCATAAGCATATTGTCATTCCAGCTAAGCCCCACATCACAGCCTATGCGGCAGTAATCCACCACGCCGAAAGCAGATGCCAGCGGCACGCCGCAGCCGAGGATAAGCTTATCGCCGCACATCTCACGCAGCATACGCATAGCCTCATACATCACACGGCCTCTTGACATTCCGTTATGAGGAATGATACAGGCAGCATACAGAAAATCAAGCTTGACCATATCAAAGCCCCAGACGTTAAGCACCCTGTCAAACACCATAGCAAGGTAAGCCTGCGTTTCGGGGTGGAAAATATTAAGCACATAGCTGCCAGACCAGTTACAGCCCGCAGGCACAAGCTCGCCGTTTTTATCACGCAGCAGCAGATGGTTTAAATGGCGGAAAACGTAAGAATTCTTCTCGCAGACAAAGGGTGCGAGCCACAGCCCCGACATAAGGCCTTTTTCGTGTATCTTGTCGCTGATATATTTCATTCCGTGAGGGAATTTCTTAGCATCGATTTTGAGCCAGTCGCCCACGCCACGCTGATAGCCGTCATCTATCTGGAATATATCCATTCCGCCTGCATCAGCTACGCCCTCAAGGTCGTGAAGAAGCTTATCTTCTGATATATCCTGATAGTGCCTGTACCAACTGGTATAGCCCGATATGGGCTTTGCAGGCCTGCACTTAATGCCCGACTGCTCGAAAAGGCTGTCAAACACCGTCTTTTCATCGCCCGAAAAAGCGGCTATCTCAAGTGCCGTAAAAGGCTCGGTGTAGTCAGCGCCCTCGCAGTCTTTCTCGAAGCTTATCTCGTTATCCTTCGAGCGAACACGGATAAGCGTAAAGCCGTCACGCTCGTTAAGCGAGCCGAAGAGGGTGTATTCTTCATCCTGCCTGATATAGCCGTAGCTAAAGCCGTGAAAATCCCCTGCCCTGCCCGAATAGCCTGCGAAATTATAGTCGCCGTACTTATCGAAGTTATACTTTTTCACAATGGCTTTTGGGATATGGTCAATGCCCGTCATCTTCTCATGGGGCTCATACTCACGGCTGTCCGTCCAGGACTGATAGCCGTTAACAAACACTCTGTCGCTCTCGCAGACTTTTGTGCGGGCGGTTATTGCAAGGGTGTCAAAGCTCATAGGCCTTATAAGGCGCACGCCCTCATAATATTCTTCATCGCACTTTGGCTGAACATCGAGCCGCACACGGCCGCCGTCAATTATAAGCTGTGCATCAAAATCTTCGGTGACTATTCTGTCGGAAAACTGATAGGAGCAGTCGCCTATCCGCACAGTCGCATAGAAGTTTGATAGTTCTCTCATAGTTTATTCCTCCGTATTTTCAGCCGTGCCCTCGGCTATGACAGATGTTACCTTCTTCTCATCATAAGCGCCGAGGATAAGCCCGCCGATAAGGCAGAGCACAGCGGCAGCAGCAGCGGTTATACGCAGGCCGAAGCCGTTCTCGCCTATGCCCTTGATAGATGTGAAAAGCACCATTGCAAGCGCCTGACCCATTTTCATAGCGAATGTACGGGCAGCGAAGAACATTCCCTCACGGCTCTCGCCTGTCTTGATACCGTCAGCCTGTGCAACGTCTGCAACGATAGCCTGCGGCAGAATACCGAGAACCGCCATAGGGATAGATGCGAAGACTGCAATCATAATGCCGTTTACCATTTTGGGAAGCCCGAGCTTGCCTGCGAATGCTGTAAACAGGAACACAAGGCTGAAGAATATGAATGCGCTCATAACGAGCTTTTTCTTGCCGAGCTTTTTGGCAAGGATATTTACGGGGGCGTAGAACACAAGGCTCATAGCCGTCATAGTTGCAAAGAGGATAAAGGTCTTGTCAGCGTCAAGGCCGATAAGGGTGGTGATATAGAACGAAAGCCCCGTCTGGAACATTGTGAGAGCCACCCAGTAGAAGATATCGGAATAGACGAACTTGCGGAATTCCTTATTCGAGAAAGTCTTTGCAAGGGAAGCGAATGCAGGGGTCTCCGAGGGGGTGGTGTCGGCGTAGTCGCTCTCCTTTATCGCAAAGACGGGAACGAGCATACACACAGCCGCAACCGCCGAGAGGATACCGATAGTTATACGGAAAGAGTTTGCATAGCCCACGCTGTCACGGAAAAAGCCTGCGATATTGGGCACGAGATAGGAAAAGGCCGTACCCATAAAGAATGTTACCGAGATGTAGGTGGAAACATTTATCCTGTCCTTAGGGTCACGCCCAAGCTCGGGGAGCAGGGCGTTAAAGGGTGTGCAGTAGATAGTCATAAAGAGGTAGAAAAGCAGGAGGGTAACGAGCAGGAAGCCGTTATTTACCCACGAGACCTCGCTTACGGGGGATACGAATATCAGCGCCGTAACTGCTGCAAAGGGAACGGCTATAGCACGCATAAAGGGTATGCGCCGCCCGTCTTTATGCTTGCATCTATCGGATTTTGAGGCGATATAAGGGTCGGTCACAGCATCAAAGAGCCTGCCGATAGCGGTTATAACGCCTATCACCGTAAGGCCTAAGAATATACTGCCCTGGGTGATGAAGAGCTTCTGCCCTGCATCAAGCTCGCTGTCCTCAGGCATATAGAAGAACACCAGCCAGTTTGAAACTATGCCCGAAAGCATACTCCACCCAAGCTGCCCTATTGCAAAGAGCCATAATATCTTGTTGGTTACTTTTTTCATAAAAACACCCCTTATCAATGCATAATGCAAAATGCATAATGCATAATTAATGTATCGGCTTTCGCCGATATATGCCCATTCGGGCGAGCCGCCTGCAGCGGCAAATTATCAATTGTTATAAGTGGTTATAAATCCGTCCTGCAAAGCAGGGCACCGGAATTATGCATTATGAATTATGCATTATGCATTATTTACGTATATAATACAGCGCCATATCTACCATAAAGCCAAGCTCCTGCTCACCGCCTGTGTCGGAATCGAAGACCTTGCCACGGGAGAATTTCTCGCTCATAAGCATCAGCGAATGGGTCACGGTAAGGTACATAAGCCCGAAGTCGATATCGTCCTTGGCTGTGCCGTCCTTGACGCCGTCACGGTAGGCGTTCTCAAACAGCGGGTAGAAATTGAGTATGCTCGATTCATACTCTTTGAGAGCCTCGGGGCTTATCTTTTCTGACACGGCAAAGCGGTCAAAGCTGTCAACGAACCTTAAGAAATCCTGGTGGGAGATATATAGCACCTTGAAGACCTTCATCAGCTCGCAAAGGCGGTCATAGCCGCTTTTCTCGGTGAAGTAGGGGCTTTCAAACACCCCGTCGAAGAGCGCCCTTATGCGCCCCCAGAGCAAAGCGCCCGCCCTTGCCACGATATCGCCCTTTGTGCCGAAGTAGCGGTAGAGCGATGCCACGCCTATGCCGCACTTTTCAGCTATATCGGTCATCTTGATATCCTCGACGTCAGCCTTTAAAAGCAGCTCGGCGGCGGCTTCTATGGCTTCATTCATACGGTCATTTTTGGCATTTTCAATAATTTTTTTATATTCCACTTGACAAACGCTCCTTTTTGTGATAGACTTACTATCAGTATGATATATATACTATCACACTTTTGTCGATTTGTCAAGTATTAATACAAAAAGTTTACAGTTTTTAGCTCAGAGAGGAGAATCGCTATGGATAAGTCAAGTTCAATTTTTGAAAACGAGATGCGCAGGGGTGATGTTAAAAAGGCCGCCAAGAACCGCAGAAAGCTTGCCAAGAAGCACGGTGATGACAGCGCAAAGACCTACCACCTTAAAGCTGTGGACAATTCGGTGATAGGCGGAAGCCTTGGGGTAAAGACCCTTGTTATGAGCGAAACGCCCCTTGAAATAGACAGCAGCAAGAGCGTTATAATAGGTAACATAAGAATGGGCTTCGGGCATTACAGAATATCTATGGCGCTGGCTTCTGCGGCGCACTCTATGGGCTATGACCCCTACTGGCTCGACTTAAACTCATTTGAGGGCACGGCAGCTACTAATATCATAACCGCACAAAACGAGCTTTATTCGCTCGGCTCACGGCTGTCGCAGAAGAGCTTTCTCTTCAACAAGCTGGTGTGGGAGCCTGTAAACACCGAAATGTTCAGAAAGCTTTCCTACAACTGCTCTGACCAGATGATGACCTCTCTTATGACGGGGCTTTATGCCGACCTGCCAAAGGACATTCCCTTTGTGGCAGCGCACGCCTGGCCTGCACAGGCGGCAGTTCACGCAGGGCTTACAAACGTAGTAAACGCCATTCCCGACAACTGGCCTATGGCGCTGCACCTCTCTGAGGGGGCTGTGCATACCGTTCAGACACAAAGCTCATATATGGGCTACAAGGTACTAAGAGGAATGGACAAAAAGCGCCTGCTAAAGCCAATGCCCGAGGGCAGCGTTAAATACACAGGCCACTACATCGACCACGAGCTTGTATCAAACATCGACGCCGACAACGCCCGCAGGCAGGCAAGAGCCGAAGCAGGGCAGGCAAAGAGATACCTGCTCACCATTGGCGGCGCAGGGGCGCAGCAGGAGATATTCGTATCTATCATAAGGCAGCTGCTGCCTGCGATAAAGCAAAACAAAGCCGCACTATTTGTGAACTTAGGCGACCACAAGGACGCCTGGGAGAACATCATCAAAAAGCTGCCCGACATCGGCCACCTTATCCACGAGCATTTTGATGATTTTGCAAAGACGAGCGAGTTTGCCGAGACTGCCCTTGACGAAGCGGTGAGCGGCATACACATATTCTATCACAAGGATATTTTTGCGGCTGTTTACTCGACAAATCTGCTCATGCGTGCTTGTGATGTGCTGATAACAAAGCCCAGCGAGCTTGCATTCTACCCCGTGCCGAAGCTTATGATAAAGCGTGTGGGCGGCCACGAAGCCTGGGGTGCGATAAGAGCCGCCGAGATAGGCGACGGCACCTACGAGTGCGACACCCCGAGAGACATCACCACAATGCTCAGAGCCCTGCAAAAGAACGACGAGCTGACAGGCTTTATGCGTGACAACATCGCCGCCGCAAACAAGGCAGGCATCTATGACGGGGCGTATAAGGCAGTCGCCTTATCAATGCATAATGCATAATGCAAAATGCATAATAAAGGTATCGGCTCACGCCGATATAGGATTCAACTCTGTTGAATCCGCCCATATCGGGCAAGCCGCCTGCGGCGGATAATTATCAATTGATATTATAACCCGTCCAGCGCAGCAGGACACCACAATTATGCATTATGAATTAAGGCAACACCGCACAACCAACGGCTTACGCCTTTGTATGCCATATGCTTGAAAATTTTCCGTCATATCGCCCAAATCCACCTTGTCTTACGCCAGGTATACTGACATACAATGGTCGTGCGGTATTGCCTTAAGCATTTTGCATTTGTGAAAACAAAAGCCCGTACTGCATTTCTTTCTCGCAGTACGGGCTTCGTTTTGCTGTATGAAAAAGTGGTTTTTTGCTTATTTCTCAGATAATTCTGTGATTATCTGCACGAAAGAGTCAACGTCGTTGAAATCCTTATAGACAGAGGCAAAGCGAACATATGCAACAAGGTCAAGCTCCTTAAGGCCTGCAAGCACCCTGTCACCTATCTCGCTGGTTGTGGTCTTGGTTATCATACGGTTTGCGTAATAGTTCTCGATATTGTCAACAAGGGCGCTTAGCTGCTCGACACTTACGGGGCGCTTTTTGATAGCGCTCTGTATGCCCTTGATCAGCTTTTCCCTGTCATACGGCTCAAAGCTGCCGTCACGCTTATCAACCATGAGCGTAGGCTTTTCAAGCACCTCGTAGGTGGTGAAGCGCTTGCCGCACTGGCTGCACTCACGCCTGCGGCGCTTTTTGCCCTCACTCGGGCGGGAATCTATTACCTTTGTGTCCTCATATCCGCAAAACGGGCATTTCATAGCGTTACTCCTTTTAGATGTAAGATGTTGAAAGTAAGACGCAAGCGGAAAATATCTGCACACCTTAGGTCTTATGCTTCCGACATTTATTATCCGTCGCCCAAAGGGCGACACCTCAATTATGCATTATGCATTATGCATTTTGCATTATTTATTATACTAATTCTTTCTTTATAGCAGCAAGCAGCTCATCGTATGTTTCATAAGCAGGGATATCGGGATACTCTGCCTTGATAGCATCTGTGCTCTTGAAAAGGAAGCCTGCCTTGCTTGCCTGTATCATGCCGAGGTCGTTATGGCTGTCGCCCGAAGCGATAGTTGTAAGACCTGCGGATTGGAGAGCCTTTACTGTTGTGTACTTGCTCTTGTCGCAGCGCATCTTATAGCCTGTTATCTCGCCATTATCAGCAACCTCAAGGGAGTTGCAGAATATTGTCGGGTAGCCGAGCTTCTTCATAAGAGGGCCTGCAAACTGCTCAAATGTATCGGAAAGGATAAGCACCTGGCAGATGCTTCTGAGCTCATCTAAAAACTCCTTAGCGCCGGGCATGGGGTCTATCTTTGCTATAGTTTCCTGTATCTCCTTAAGGCCCAGGCCGTGCTCTTTCAGGATGCCTATACGGTAGTTCATCAGCTTATCGTAATCGGGCTCATCACGGGTCGTTCTCTTAAGCTCAGGAATACCAGTTTCCTCAGCAAAAGCTATCCATATCTCGGGAACGAGAACGCCTTCAAGGTCAAGACAAGTTACATACATATCATTATTCCTCCATCATATTTTAAAGTTTACTTGTTAATTATATCACAATAATGCAGATTTGTCAATTATTTGTCGGAAAAAAAGTACTGAAAATCTAAAATTTCTTTATATACCGAAGATAACGGCTAACAAAGTAATGATTTGAACCTAAAAACGGACAGCTTTAGGTATGATATACCGCCATTAACTGTAAATAATGTGAACTTTTTCCCTTTTATGTGCATATTATGTGATATCTCTTGCAAAAGACGTGGGTTTATGATATAATAGTTTGTGTATTTTTTGACAGAGTCAATATTTGACAGGTATACAAACACGGATTAGACAGGTATGATCCTAAGGAGTGAGACAATGCTTGAATTAAAAGGGATAAAGAAGGACTACCCTGCTGGCGATGGTATCGTTCACGCACTAAAGGGTATCGACCTTAAGTTCAGAAACTCGGAATTTGTGGCGATATTAGGCCCTTCGGGCTGCGGCAAGACCACCATGCTCAACATCATCGGCGGCCTTGACCAGTACACAGAGGGCGACCTTGTGATAAACGGCCGCTCGACCAAAGACTTTAAAAACAGAGACTGGGACGGCTACAGAAACCATTCTATCGGCTTTGTGTTCCAGAGCTACAACCTGATACCCCACCAGACGGTGCTAAGAAACGTAGAGCTTGCGCTGACGCTTTCGGGCGTTTCAAAGAACGAGAGGCGTGAAAGGGCGAAGAAAGCCCTTGAGGACGTAGGCCTTGGCAGCCAGCTCGACAAGCGCCCGAGCCAGATGTCAGGCGGTCAGATGCAGCGTGTTGCCATAGCAAGAGCGCTGGTAAACAACCCTGACATAATACTTGCAGACGAGCCGACAGGTGCTCTCGACACCGAGACGAGTGTTCAGGTAATGGAGATACTCAAAAACATATCAAAAGACAGGCTCATTGTAATGGTAACGCACAACCCCGAGCTTGCCGAGAAGTACGCTTCACGTACCATAAGAATGCTTGACGGCGAGATAAAGGACGACACACAGCCCCTCACAGCCGAAGAGACTGCACAGCTTGAAAAAGATGATACGAAAAAGCGTGAAGAGAACGACAAGAAGAAAATGCCCTCTATGTCATTTGCGACAAGCTTTTCACTCTCGCTCAAAAACCTCTTTACCAAAAAGGGCAGAACGATACTTACAGCCTTTGCGGGAAGCATCGGTATCATAGGCATAGCGCTGGTGCTCTCGATATCAGAGGGCTTTACAAGATACATCAACGAAGTTCAGGAGCAGACGCTTTCATCTTACCCCTTGACTATCAAGGACAGCGAAATGGATCTTTCCGAGATAATGGAAACGTTCATGGGCATTGACAAAAAGGAGATAACCCACGAAAAGGACGCTATCTACAAAAAGTCAGCTATTTACGAGATAATTGACGCCTTCAACCACTTAGAGGCAAAAGAAAATGACCTCAAGAGTTTCAAGAAATTCATCGATTCAGAGCGTGATAAAGAAGACAGCAAACTCGGCAATGCGCTCAGCGGCGTGCAGTACAGCTACGGGCTTGACCTGTTAGTCTACACAAAGAACGTTGACGGCAAGATACTCCACTCGGACGTAAACGAGATAATGAACGAGATAATCAAAGAGCACATGGGCATTGACATGGCAGCCATGAATCAGGCCGAGGGTCAGATGATGGGCGGCATGAGCTCAATGAATATGATGTCGTCAATGGGCGGCGGCGCTTCACGAAGCTGGAAGGAAATGCTGCCAAACGATGACGGCACGGGCATAAACGAAGTGCTCAAAAAGCAGTATGAGGTAGTTTACGGCGAATGGCCGAAGGCATACAACGAGATAGTTTTAGTTCTTGATGAGAACAACGAGCTTGATGACCTCACACTCTATGCTTTAGGTCTTGAAACAAAGGAAGACGTTGACAACATTATGAAGGCATCAATGAAGGGCGAAGAGCTGAACATGGACAATGCTGACACAAAGTGGAGCTACGAAGAGGTATGCTCAAGAACGTTCAAGGTAATACTCAACTCCTCCTGCTACAAATATGACGAGGAAACAGGCACCTACACCGACCTGAGAACTTCAGAGGCAGGCTTACAGTATCTTTATGACAACGGCCTTGACCTTAAGATCTCGGGTATCATAAGACCTGACCCCGATGCTACCGCTACTATGCTCAACACCTCGGCAGCCTACACATCAGACCTTACAAAATATGTGGTAGACCAGATGAAGAACTCTGATGCTATCAAGGCTCAGCTTGCTGACGAAACCAAGGACGTTATCACAGGCCTGCCTTTCAAAGACAAGGAGGCAGTTCTTGACGACAAGCAGAAGACAGACGCATTCAAGGAAGCTGTAAACAAGCTCGACGAAAAGGGCAAGGCGCAGATGTATCACAAGCTGATGACCACCCCCGACGAAGCAACGCTTGCTTCAATGACCGAGGAGAGCATGAAAGCCATGTCTACTGACGATATGAAGAAGGCTCTTTCCAAGGTAATGGCCGAGCAGATGGGCATGAAGGAAGAAGAGATAAGCGGCTATCTTGCAAAGATGAGCGAAAGCGAGATAAAAGAAAGCTTTGAGAAGATGATGACCGAGCAGGTCAAGGCTGAATATGCCGCAAAGATCGAGGAACAGCTCTCGAAGATGACGCAGGCACAGCTTGCCGCAGGGCTTGATGATGTGGTAAAGGCACTTAACGAGAAGCAAGGTGCGTTCTTCTATGACAATATACTTGAATTCTCTGATTCGGACTATGACAGCAACCTGCTCAAACTCGGCTACATAGACCTTGAAAAGCCCACCGCCATAAACCTCTATGCATCGACCTTTGAAAACAAGGACATAATCAAGGACGAGATAGATGCCTACAACGAGGGCAAGGACGAGGTAGACCAGATAAAATACACCGACTACATCGGCATCATGATGTCGAGCATAACTACTATCATAAACGCCATAACCTATGCGCTCATAGCATTCGTAGGCATATCACTGGTGGTATCGTCTATAATGATAGGCGTTATAACCCTTATCTCCGTTCAGGAAAGAACAAAGGAGATAGGCATACTGCGTGCTATCGGTGCATCGAAGCACGACGTATCTAGTATGTTCAATGCAGAGACTATCATCATAGGCTTCATATCGGGGCTTATAGGTGTTGTGGTGACATATCTGCTGTGCATACCGATAAACCTCATAGTTCACTCGCTCACAGGCCTTAACAACCTGAGCGCTTATCTGCCGATAGTGGCAGCACTCATACTCATAGCCATAAGCGTATTCTTAACACTTATCGCAGGCATTATACCTTCAAGAAGTGCGGCAAAGAAAGACCCTGTTGTGGCTCTGAGAACAGAATAACAGCATAACGATACCCCGCTATGGAGATTATCCACAGCGGGGTTTTGTGTTATTTTACTCTTCTTTTTTATACTCAAACAAGTCACCCGGCTGGCAGTCGAGCACTTTACATATAGCTTCGAGCGTTTCAAAGCGTATGCCTTTCATCTTGCCCGTTTTGAGGTTTGAGAGGTTGACATTGGTCATGCCCACACGCTCGGCAAGCTCGTTTAGTGATATCTTCCTGTCAGCCATCATTCTGTCAAGCCTTACTATTATCGGCATATAAACGCCCCCTTACGCTATCAGGTCATTGTCTTCCTGCAGCTTAACGCCGTAGTCGAACACCTGACCTATGAACATGATAACAAAGCCTATGATGAACATATAAAGCGAGTCGATAGTAAATGTCGAGCGTATGTGAGAGAACCTGAAAAACTTCATCAGAAAGACCACAAGCCCGGGAACGATAGCAAGGCAGAACTGCAAAATGCCCACGGCCTTTATACGCATGGCGTTGGCCTTTGTAAAGGGCGTGCCGTCTTTTAGGCTTCTAACAATGAACATTATGAGGGTTATCATAGCGCAGAGTATCACCGTGTAGGAAAAGCCCCTTGCCTCCTGAATAAGCGCACAGTATCTGTAGTCGGTGTTGCCGTCATCATCAAGCATATCAAATTCGTTTATGTCAACATCGCCACGGTAGTCGCCGTTTCGGTAGAGCATATATATCTTCTGCCCGCCCGTCATATCTATCTTTTCCTGCTTGCCGTCTTCATCGGCGTATGTTACGTCCTCCTGATAGCGAATCTCGTAGCTGTCATTGTCGGCGGTAATATCCTTAATAAAATCACGCCCGTAGAAAAACAGCAGCACCACAAACATATAGGGCAGTATTATAAGCGATAACAGTCTTTTTGCGTCTTTCTTTTTATCGGTCTTTTTCATAAGTCAGCACTCCTTTTTTGATTAAGCTGTTGTAAACTCTCCCCTGTGATTTAAAGTCTTACTTTAAATCCTGTGATTACATAATACCACAGCTTTTCAAGTTTGTCAATAAGAATTTAAAGCATTACTTTAAATATTTATATTTTCACCAAATGCAGAGCGAGTTTTTAGGTGATTTTTTACATAAGATATACAAAAATGCCCCCGAAACCTAAGACGAGTACTGATACAGAATAACTATAATGATGATTGAGGGAAACCCTTTTGAAAAAGGGTTATCCCTCAAACTCCCTTCCTAAAACTTCTGTTTTTGTTTTTG
>CADAGC010000002.1 GCA_902787365.1 uncultured Ruminococcus sp.
GCATAATAGTATTGTCATCATATCACTTTTACTATTTTATACTGTTTCCGCCGATTTTGCAAGTTATTTTTTCAAATCCTGCAAAAAATCAGAATTTTGCACATACACACACGCAAAAACGCCCCCAAAATAGTGATAATGATACGCTGTTCAAGAATTATTCACGCACAAATAATTCACTCTCGCCGCTTTCCCATATTATTTCGAGCCTTTCCTCCCCCTCATAGCGTGTGTAGATAAGCCTTGCCCCCTCGCACCTATAGGAAAAATCAAGCTCCGCCTCGTATTCAATCTCGCCCTTATCAAGCAGCCTGTCCTCTGCACTATATATGCATAAAACGGCAGCCTCTGCCGCACCGCTGCGGTAAAGTTCTGCCGTTTTTCCGTCCGTTTTTATTATGGTGTCCTGTGATACCCACGTTCCCCGCAGCAGTACGCCGCTTTGCGTCAAGTGCCGGTAAAGGCTCACAGCCCCCGCCGTCATCAGCATAGCTATCATAGCGCCCGTGATAATAAGCGCCGCTGCGTATTTTTTCTCTCCTGCCTTAAGGGTCAGGGGTTCACCTCATTCTGTATGCGCTGCGCCCTTTCCTGTGCGCCTGCATATATTTCCTGCACATCAAGCCCTGTAAACTGCCCGTCCTCATACAGCACCTTTCCTGCGCACATCGTAAGCTTTACATTGGTCTTGCTGCCGCTGTAAACTATGTTCTTAGAGAGATTGTTTATCGGCTGCATATTCGGCTGTGAAAGGTCTATCATTATAAGGTCTGCCTGCTTGCCAGCTTCAAGCGTGTCGCAGCCCCAAAGCCCCATAGCCCTCGCACCACCGACTGTTGCTGCATAGAGCACAGAGTTCGCATCGCAGGCCGCAGCGTCGTTCTCTTTGAGCTTTGAAAGCACCGTCATAAGATACATCTCTCTGAACATATCAAGAGCGTTGTTGCTCGCAGGGCCGTCTGTGCCCAGCGCAAGTCCTACTCCCTTTTCCTGCATTTTTCTTATGTCTGCGATACCGCTTGCAAGCTTTGAGTTAGAGCCGGGGTTGTGTACTGCCCATACGCCACGCTTTTTGAATATGTCCATATCATTGTCGCTCATGTGAACGCAGTGGAAGCCCGCACCGCCGTAGTTATAGATGCCAAGGCTCTCAAACAGCTCTGTCGGCGTCTTGCCGTATTTCTCTATGCATTCCTTGACTTCCTTTGCTGTCTCGCTGTTGTGGGTCGAAACGGGTGCCTTGTATTTCTCTGCAAGCGCTGCTATGCGCTCAAGCAGCTTTATGTCGCAGGTGTATTCTGCATGGAAACCCAGCCTGAACGATATCAGCGGGTCAATGCCGTTGTATTTGAGGTAATTCCCCTCCAGCCTTTCGATATTTGATTCATCGCCCGAAACCGCACCGCATAATACCGAGCGGAAGCCCATTTCCGTGCAGGCCTTTACATAATCATCAAGCTCAAAATACATATCAAAGCTCGCCGTAATGCCGCTTGTTAAGTATTCAAGATTTGCAAGCTTTGCAAAGTAGTAAACGTCCTCCCCCGTGAGCTTTGCTTCAAGCGGGAATACCTTGTTGAAAAGCCATTCCTGCAACGGCAGATCATCAGCATATGAGCGTAAAAAGGTCATAGCCGAGTGGGTGTGCGCATTCTTGAATGAGGGCATGATGAGGTTGCCCTTGGCGTCAATTTCCCTCTCAAACTGCGCTGCTTTGAGCTGTTCGTCAGTCGGTTCGCCCACAAGGAAAACCTTGTCCTCCTGCGTCCATACCTCGCCCTGTGTCACCTCAAACGGCTTATCTCCCGCCATTGTCATTATCCGTGCGTTCTTGAATCTTATCATAATATTTGTCCTTTCTATCTAAATCAATGCACAATGCACAATGTACAATTCACAATTGAGGTGCGCCCTGCGGGCGTATTTAAATGCGGCTGCGCCGCTGAATTATCAATCTGCATTTGTGCGATAGTGCAAACAGGCTGTGCATTGTGCATTGAATCAGTCACTAAACTCCACCCTGTTCTTGCCGGCGTTCTTGCCCTTGTAGAGCCTGCCGTCGGCACGGCCTATGACTCTTTCAACATTGTCGCCCGGCCGCCCCTCGCATATGCCTATGGTAACAGTCACCGATATAGTGCCGTCTTCCGAGGTGAAGCTCAGCTCGCTCACACTCTTTATCATCTGCTCGGCTGTTGCCACGCCCTGCTGTAAGCCCGTTTCAGGCAGTACGAAAAGGAACTCCTCGCCGCCCCACCTTGAAGCGTAGCCGCCCTCGGGCAGCGTGTCCTTTATAACGCCTGCTACCGCTTCAAGCACATGGTCGCCCATGTCATGCCCGAAGTTGTCGTTAACTCTCTTGAAGTCGTCAAGGTCTGCTATGCCGACTACGTAGCCCTTGCCGGTTTCGTCGCAAAGCGCCGCAGTTTCGGCAAGCTTTCTGCCTACTGCACGGCGGTTGTCAAGCTTGGTCAGCGGGTCGGTGGAAGCCATTACCCGAAGCTGTTCGTTCTGCACTCTCAGCTTGCAGCCCGTGTAGCGGTTTATCACCGTGTAAATGGTGGCAACATACATCAGAACGAACGCCCCGACAAGTATGTTTATAACATAGAATACCATCGGGTAAGCCGTGTCGCTTATGTTGTAAAGCTCACGCCCCGGCTCGAGATATGTAAACCTCAAAAGCCCGTAAAGCGGAACGGTAACAAACATCACCACAAAGGGCGCATATCTGTTTTTGTTGGGCATCAAAAACGCAAGGGGTATTATCATCAGCAGAAACATTATAAAATCCGCCTGCGCCCCCACGCATACAGTCGCCGCCGCTGCGTGTATAACTATCTCGGCAAGTGATGCATATACAAGGTAAGTCTTTTCCTTAACACGGCTCACAGCAACTATCGTGCCCGCATAAAAGGTCACGCTGAATATGTTGAATACCACCATAGCCGTTACCCCTGCCGCCGCAAAAATGGCAAGGTATAAAGCGTGCGCCGCAAGGCAGGCCACAAGCGTCAGGAAATACCCCATAAACTCCACTTTCGGGGAAACGAACTTGTCTATTTTAGCTATGTAATCAAGGTCTTTCTGGTAGTTCTGTTTTGCGGGCATATCATCACTTCGCTTTCCTCAGCCTTAATCGGCAGTTTTTGTGTTCACGAGTCACCTTATTAATATTTTATAATAATTCGCCCTTTTTGTCAAGTTGATTTGTTCATATTTTAATGATATAATCGGTGTATATGTCAATATATTAAAATAATGCATAATTAAGGTTTCGCCCTTGCGGGCGAAGATATGGCCATTCGGCCTTTTGTTCTCACAAAGCTGCCATATTAAGCCCGAATGGGCATCTGTGCGGCTCTGCCGCACTCCTCACCTGTTACCTGTCATCTAAATCAAACATTCAAAAAACTATCAAATTATGAAAGGAAGCACCTATTATGAAATTAACACGTCTCTTCCCCGCCCTTGCTGCGGCAGTAGTGGCGGCGGGCTGCCTTGCAGCACCCGTTTGCGCAGAGGATACGCTCAACCAGTTCAAGCCCGAGAGCCGGTATGTCAAGTACCTCGGCAGAAGCGTTTATCAGGACGACGAGCTGTGGTTCGGCCTTACCGATTCGGGAGTGTCTTTCGACTTCACCGGTAAGCACGTCGAGATGAATCTTATGGGCGACAGCGCCGCATTCGGCGAGCAGAACGGCGCCCGTATAAAGGTATATGCCGACGATAAGGTGGTCTATGACAAGTGCCTTACCGACTCGCCCTTTGAGACTATCAAGTTCGATTTTGACGAAAGCGGCGAGCATACGGTAAAGCTCCTTAAAGCCTCCGAGTGCGCAAATAACACCGTTCAGCTTGAAAACATCTTCGTTGACGGCGACAGCATAAAGCCCTCGGCAAACGGCTCGCATACTATCGAGTTCGTGGGCGACTCTATCACCTGCGGCTACGGCGTTGACGGCAAAGACCAGAACGAGCACTTTCTCACCTCCACAGAGGACGGCACAAAGACCTACGCCTATAAAACAGCCGAGCACTTCAAGGCAGATATAAGCTGCGTTTCCTTCAGCGGCTGCGGCGCTATTTCGGGCTATTCCGACAACGGCAAGCAGAACACCCAGAACCTTATGAAAGATTTCTACGAAAACACAGGCCACAGCTATTCAAACAAGGGCGGCAAGCGCCTTGACGATATCCCGTGGGATTTTAAGACAAACCCTGAACTGATAGTCATAAACTTAGGCACTAACGACAGCTCATACACCAAGGGCAAGGCCGAGCGCATCGACGAATTCAAGGCCGCCTATACCGACCTATTAAAGCAGATAAGAGCCAAGAACCCCGACAGCGAAATGCTGTGTATCTTAGGCCTTATGGGCAAAGACCTCTACCCTGCCATAACAGAAGCAGTAGACGCCTATAAGTCAGAAACAGGTGATAATAAGATAAACTGCTGTGAGATAGACGGCATAAACTCCACCGAAGACGGCTTCGGCTCTGACTACCACCCCAAGGAAGCCTCCCACGAGCGTGCGGCGAATACTCTTATCAGTAAGATAGAAGAACTCTACGGCTGGACAGACCACGACCCCGCTATGGAGACTCCTGCCTCGGCCGATACAGACAGCTCCGCCGAGAGTTCGTCAGATGACAGCAGTAAAAAGTCTGAAAGCCTGATGAAAAACCCCGTCGTTCCCGTTATAATGACCTGCGGTATATTTGCAGTGCTCATGTTTATCAAAAAAGCAAGAAACTAAAATTCTCCGCCGCCCTTTCGGGCGGCTTTTTTGATGCATAGATCCCGCCCTTAGGCGGCAGAATGGTATTTTTTTAAACTATTAAAAAATCTTAAAATAGTTTCACGCCATATTGACAATTTGCTCAAAAAATGATATAATGAGAATGAAAAATTATGCAAAATACTTTGTTATAGTCTTAACACACTACTAAACGGCTAAAAGAGGGAAAGCTTATGTTTGGAAAAGATGCTATACTTTGGAAAAAATACTTCGGCCTTGCGTGGAACGAGATGTCAGAGCTTGCCCCTGATGTGGGCAGGTATGCGCTGTTTGCGGATTCAAAGAGCTATGAGCTCGACGCCAATGCAAAAAGGCTCACAGGCTTTGAGGGCGAGCCCTCGTATGACCTTGTGCTGTCTCTGCTAAAGCGCCTTAAAAGCGATAATTCCGCCCACGTTGCGGTCAAGGAGCTGTTTGCCGACAGCGCCACGGCTATAGGCTATATCTATGAGAAAAAAGACCTGTCTGCGGCCAATACCCTGTCTTTGTGTACTGTAAACCGCCTTATCACGGCTATGTCGCAGTCGCAGTCACGCTCTCTGCTCGCCCTTATCCAGCTTGAAGAGAAAACGGGCAGGCACGGCCTTTCGGATATGCACGTCTATGAGATACTCACCGTTATTATGGAAACGGTATCAAAAGACGCTCTGATATGCAATCTCGGGCAGGGCAAGCTTTGGCTCTATATCCCTGATTTTTCGGGCGATGATGTGCTCTATCTCACAGATGTCAAGAAAAAGGTAGAATCCTACTCCCTCACCTCTCTCGGCAAGGAGGGCGGCGGCAAGGTAACATTTACCGCAGGTTGTGCGGCTACCCTTTCCTCGCCCGTTCAGAGAATGAACACCGCAAAATTCACCCTCTTTGAAGCAGAAGCAAGGGGCTTCGGCACTATCCTTGCATATTCTGTTGACAGGTATGAGGATAAGAAGAACGAGTTCGCACGAATAGAGCAGTTCTCGTCACTTCTTGACCGGAATCTCTTCCGCTACCACTTCCAGCCGATAATCTCGGCGCATACAGGCGAGATAGTGGCCTATGAGCTGCTTATGCGCTCGGGCGGCGGCATTGAGATGTACCCCCTCGAGATACTTGACTACGCAAAGAAGTACGACAGACTCTACGACATAGAAAAGGCCACCTTCTTCAACGGCCTTCATGTCATCAGCGAGAACCAGCAGCAGTTCTCGTCAAAGAAGCTTTTCATAAACTCTATCTCCGACCATATCCTCAATAAGGAGGACTGGGACAGGCTGCTTTCCGACTACGGCGAGCTGCTTGAAAAGGTGGTAATAGAGCTTACCGAGCAGTCTGAGATAACAGACGAGCAGCTCGAAACTGTGAAAAACCGCATAGCCTACTCGAATATGGAGCTTGCCATAGACGACTACGGCACGGGCTATTCAAACACCTCAAACCTTATGCGCTATAACCCCTCATACGTCAAGATAGACCGCCAGCTCATAGCTGATATTGATTCAAACCCCAAGATACAGAAACTTGTTTCCTCTATCATTGAGTTCGTTCACGTAAACGGCTTCCAGGCGCTGGCAGAGGGCGTTGAAACTTATGAAGAGCTTAAGACCAGCATCGGCCTTGGCTGTGACCTCATACAGGGCTTCTATGTGTCAAAGCCCAAGCCGTTCATACTCTATGAGCTTTCAGAATCCATAAGAGATGAGATAGTCAAGATAAACCTTGAATTCGCATCTGATATCGAGAAGATATACCACCCCAAGAACTGCGAAACAGTTGACCTTGTAAAGATAGCCAGCGAGCATTATACTATGATATTCGTCGAGACAGAGCGTGTTATCATAGAGGGCGGCGGCAAGAATCAGGTGAATATGAATATCGTCATCAAGGACAGCCTGAAGACCAAGGTAACGCTTCGTGGCTGCCTGCTCATTACCGATAAGGATGACCCGATAATCACCCTCGGTGCAGGCAGCAAGGTCGATCTTGATATCGACGGACGCAACGAGCTGCTCTCCAAGGGCATATTCGTGCCCGGCTCGGCAGACCTTACCCTTACGGGCGAGGGTACGCTCAGAGTCAAGGCCGATGCCGCCAGCGCCTTTGCGATCGGTACTGATATCAACACCGCCTGCGGCAATATCACATCTCTTATCGACGGCCAGCTGATAGTTGAAGCCAACGGCGATAACAGCGTCGGCATAGGCGGCGGCAGGAACGATAACGGCAACTTCATAAAGATATTCGCAGGTCATATCAATGTCAACGCTTCGGGCGGCACCTGCGTGGGCATAGGCATACATCACGGCCCTGCAAATATCGTTATGAGCGACTGCGGCGTAGATGTGAAGATATCCTCGGCGATATGCTGCGCTATAGGTGCTCTCGAGGGCGAAGCCAACATAAGCCTTGAAAACATCTCGATAGGCAACGAGCTTTCGGGCATGAATCTCTGCGGCATAGGCTCGGGCAAGGAAGGCTCGGGCAAGGTACGCTTATCAAGCGGCAGAATGGAATGCAGTATGTCGGGCAGAAATATCAACTGCGTAGGCACCCGTGCAGGCGATATGGATATTGACATAACCCACGCAGCTATCAAGTACTACTGTGAGGGCGGCAATATATCGGGCATAGGCGACAGCGAGGGCGGCGGTGATGTGCATATCACCGAGAGCGAGCTGTGCATAGAGTTCCGCACGGCTGAGGGCTTCGGCCTCGGCAGCAAGACGGGCAAGCTTGATGTTATCGACTGCCGGAAGGAGATTTCTATCAATAAATAACGCATACAGCCAAATAACTAAGAGGTGAAAACATTGAAGCTCAAAAAGCGTTTTATAATCATACCTGTTATAATGTGCGCTGTTTTGGCATTGGCGCTTGCGGTGTATCTGTGCTTTTTCAGATATTGGTTTGCATCTGTTGAGGATATGAACAAGCTAAGCCGTCAAGACGATGACGATGAGCAGATATGCTGGGAATGGCTTGGCGATGACAATAAAATCATTGCCTTTTATCCCAAGAACAAGTACGCCGATATTATACGCATCTCGCAGGAATATGACGGCTTCAGATGTGGTAAAATAGACTGGGATAATGACACCCACCGAATAAAACTCTACATTGACCCGATCGAAGAGCCTTATTCCGCTGACAATCCCACCTACTGCACCGCATACCAAAAAAATCGCAAGAAGATACTCACAGGCGAATACCGCTTTGTTTCGGAGGATAAGATGAAGCTTTATGTCGATGAGGAATATGTGGGCGACATCACCGACGGAGAAGACGTTCTGATTTTTGAAAGAACAAGCACGCCCCATTATACCATCTTCCACAGCGAAGATAATTATGCATAACCCATTGAAAAGAGGATAAAATGAAACGAACAGCAATAATCACCGGTGCAAGCTCCGGTATTGGCAGACAAATGGCTATAGACCTTGACCTGCGTGGTTTTGATACCGTGCTCGTGGCAAGGCGTGGCGAGCGGCTGCAAAAGCTTGCAGAGTCGTTACGGCATAACGCCGAGGTCTTTGAGTGCGACCTCTCAAAAGCCGAGGAGTGCCAGCGCCTTTATGACGCCTATAAGGACAGGGAGGATATCCTTGTGCTGATAAACAACGCAGGCTTCGGGCAGGTGGGCTTTTTCGACGAAACGCCCCTTGAACGTGAGTTTGATATGATAGACGTCAATGTAAAAAGCGTGCATATGCTCACAAAGCTCTTCCTTAAGGACTTTATGGAGAGGGACAAGGGCTATATCCTGAATGTTGCATCTACGGCAGGGCTTCTGCCCGCAGGGCCTATGATGAGCACCTACTACGCTACAAAGGCCTATGTCAAGAGCCTTACCCTCGCAATAAACGAGGAATTAAAGCAAAAAGGCAGTAAGGTCTGGGTCTGCACACTATGCCCCGGGCCGGTTGATACAGAGTTCAACGAGGTGGCTGATGCTTCGTTCTCGATATCGGGCATCTCGGCAGAATATTGTGCAAAATATGCAATAAGAAAAATGTTTGAAAGAGAGCTTGTTATCGTGCCCGGTGCGGGTATCAAGGCAGGCGTTGCGGCAAGCAGATTTCTCCCCACAAGGCTGTATCTTAAGGCCGCCAACTCTTTCCAGACAAAGAAGGTCAAATAATTTATATCACTTTCATATGTTTATATTCTTGCGCTCATCAGGTAAAAAAATGTGTAATACCTTTGTTTAAGTTGTGATATATCACCAAGAAAACGATGACAATTTAGTAAAAAAGCATATTGATTTTTGGTTACAAATCGGTTATAATGATTTTACAGATAATTTTGGAAAGGAAGTTTTAATTATGAAACTTAGAAAAATCTTCGCAGGTATGTCCGCACTTGCTGTTGCATCTGCTCTGACAATGTCTGCATCCGCTTTTAATGCAGGTCTTTTCTTCCAGGGTACTGACTGGATGTATCGTGACGGCTACAACGCAAGAGCTAAGGAAGTTAAGGACGGCGAGTTCCCCAGCAAATACGTTGGTGTATACGGCGGTTCGGGCTTCGATGAGAACGGCGACTTCACAGACGTTGAGATCACAGAAGACGGTCACTACAGCGTATCCATGAACAAGTGCTCCGGTACTATCACAAAGGGTACAACTGATAAGGACGGCAACGACACAACCGGCACAGAGTGGATTCTCAATGCTGACGGCATAGAGTTCAATATGCTCGGCGTTACAACAGACTTCGCTGATTTCGAGATCGTTGAGAACGATGACGGCACAGTTACAGTTGTAAACGAGGATACCGGCAAGAACATCGAGTTCAAGAACGCTAAGGTAACTATCGGCTCACAGTCATTCGAGGCTGACGCTCTCGTTTGCAAGTCTGATATGACAAAGAACCTCACATACATGGTTATCAACAAGTATGATGATCCTGAGACAAACATCATCGGCGCTTACACAATGCCCGGTGCTGACGATACTATCACAATCGAGTTCGACGTTGTAGGCTTCAGCGCTGACGCTGAGGGCGGCGACACAGGCGATACAGGTGATACTGGCGACACAGGTGACACAGGCGATACTGGTGACACAGGTGATACAGGTTCTACAGATACATCTGATACAGGTTCAACTGACACTGGTTCAACTGACACTGGCAGCACAACTACAACAACTACTACAACTACAACAACAGGCACAACAAACACCACAACAGGTGCTTCCGCAGGTCTTGCTCTTGCAGGTCTTGCTCTTGCAGGTGCAGCAGTAGTTGCTTCCAAGAAGAGATAATTAAAGCTTGATCAGCTTTCTGAAACGGTATGGTTTTCCATGCCGTTTCTTTTTTTGGCATTTGACCCACTCCGCCGCAGGCGCACCTTAATTGTGCATTGTGCATTGTACATTGTGCATTTTCTTGTCGTGTTTTTTCTAAAAAAATTCCTTTTTAGCTATAGACAAACCTAAAAAAATATAGTATAATATATGTGTATTGGAAAATTTGAGGCCTGCAGGGGCTTTATGGAGGGGTTTTATGAGAGTTATAACAGGCTCTGCAAGGGGCAGAAAGCTGAAAGCTCCCGAGGGCAGCGATGTAAGGCCAACCTCCGACCTTGTAAAAGAGGCTATCTACTCTATAATACAGTTCGATGTTCCCGGGGCTGATGTGCTCGACCTGTTCGCAGGCAGCGGCCAGCTGGGCATTGAAGCGCTCTCACGGGGCGCAAACCATTGTGTGTTCGTTGACAAGCGTGCAGAGTCTATAGCTTTGGTGCGTGAGAATGTTATGGCCTGCGGTTTTCTTGACCGTTCACGCATACTCACAGCCGACAGCTACGACTATCTGCTCACCGCAAAAAGGGGCTTTGATATCGCCCTGCTCGACCCGCCCTACTCAAACAGGCTTATAGAAAAGGTCATGGAGCGCCTGCCTGCCAAGATAAACGAGGGCGGCATTGTGGTCTGCGAGCACGAAAAGGAGCTTACTCTGCCCGACGAATTCGGCGAGCTTAAGCTTCACAAGCGCTATAAATACGGCAAGATAGCTCTTACCGTCTACAAAAAGCCTGCTTTGGAGGAAGAATAAATGCGAATTGCAGTCTGCCCGGGCAGCTTTGACCCGGTGACTTTAGGCCACCTCGACATTATCGAGCGTGCGTCGAGCCTTTTTGATAAGGTCATAGTGCTCGTTTCCTTCAACCCCGCAAAAAACAAGGCGGTGTTCTCGGTCAACGAGCGTATGGAGATGATACAAAAGGTCACTACTCACCTTGAAAACGTGGTAGTTGACTGCTACAACGGCCTGCTGGCCGACTACCTGAAAATGACGGGCGCTTGTGCAATCGTCAAGGGCTTGAGGGCTGTTTCTGACTTTGAATATGAGTTTCAGATGGCGCTTGCAAACAAAAAGCTCTACAGCGGCGCTGAAACGGTGTTCTTAACGACACGGGGCGAGAATATGTACCTCTCGTCGAGCCTTGTCAAGGAACTTGCGTCATTCGGCGGCGAGATAGCAGACTTTGTATCGCCCGAGATACACGACTTTATCTACGAGCGGCTCACAGGTAAGAAAAGACAGTAATTTAATATTTTATATATACGAAAGGATTGTTTATTATGGCAATGAAAATCGAGGATATCTTAAAGCAGATGGATCAGCTTCTTGACGAAGCAAGCTCTTTCCCCTTTACCAACAAAAAGCAGATCGACGCAGAGCAGATGAGAGAGTATATCGACACTCTCCGCTACAATATGCCCGCAGAGCTTCAGAAGGCTAAGGACACAGAGGAGAACAAGAAGAAGATAATCGCTGATGCCAACGCACAGGCTGAGGATCTTGTAAACCGTGCAAAGGAAAAGGCTAAGCAGATAACCTCGGAGAGCGAGCTTGTTAAAATGGCTCAGGCTCAGGCCGATGAGATAATGGCAAACGCAAACTCGGAAGCTGAGGAGACTATAAAGGCTGCAAACATCAAGGCAGAGCAGATAGTTATGGACGCTATCGACAAGGACACACAGATCAGAAAAATGCTTGCAGATGACCTTGACAAGACACTCACAAACGCCGAGAACGTTCTTACACAGAATCTCGAAGACGTTCAGAGAACAAAGGCAGCAGTTCTTTCTATCGCTTCACCCAAGAACAACTGATAAGAGTTACATATCAAGCCCGTGCTTATTGCACGGGCTTTTTGTTCTTTATCGGCAAATGTAGGGCGGCAACCTTAATTATGCATTATGCATTATGAATTATGAATTATTGAGGCGTACCCGTCATCATAGGATATGACCGTGGTGAAGATGCCCTTTTTGTCGGCTTTGAGGATAAGCTTTGACACCTCGCCCGTGTAGCTGACGTTTCCGTGAGAGTAGATGACCGTATCGCAAAGCTGCTCGTTTTTAAAGCCGTAGTAGGTAAACCCTCTGTAAACGCCGCCACGCCTTGCGAAATACAGCTTGTGCTTCAGGCCGGTCTGGGGTGAGTTGAGCCATTGTCTGTCAAGGGGGATATAGCGCTCACGCATTATGCCACGCCGTATGGCCTCGCTGTCGTTGCAATAATACTCGTAGGTGTCCTGCGTGCCTTTCATATTGATGCGTGACAGGGCGTTTGAGAAGTTGTTGCCGTGGATAGTCGAGACTATCCTGCTTGTTGAGTAGTTATGGGTCGCACAGCCTGTTTTGTTGATATTTACCGTGTTCATACCCTTTATATAGGGGTACTGCTCATACAGCTTGATAGAAAGCGCCGTGATAGCCAGCCATATAGTATCGCTCTCCTTGACGTAGATATAAGATGCGGTGTCGCTCACCTGCTGATAGGTGACATTGGGCATTGTGGTGTTCTGGTTCACGATGTCGTTAAGCGAACAGTTAAATATCATTCCGGGCACGGCGTCGCAGGTGGAAACGGTCTTGGTATAGCTTACCGCCCTGCCCGTAACAAGGCGCTTGGTGCCGCTTTTTTGAATGCTCACACCCGCCGTTCTGCCAAAGAATATGCCGCTCAGCTCATACACAAGCCTTACCGACACCATATCCTCGATATTGATAGCACCGCAGTTTGTTATATCAAAGGTGAAATCAAGGGTAACATAGGGCGTATAGCGCTCTCTTGTCATAACTACAGATACAAGGTCTGTGAACATTCCCGCAGATGCGCCCGAAGCGTTCTGCGCTTCGATACAGAATTTGCCTATATTCACGGATCCACCTCCTCAAGCTCGATAGTGAACTCGCACATTCCCTCCTCGGCGGCCACAAACTCGCCCTTTGTAAGAGTAAGGGTAAGTGTAGATCCGAGTATCATCATAGGCACGGCTGTTCCTATATGCGAGCTTATGTAGTTTGCATAGTGAAGATATCCCGGGAACGGCATTCTGCCCTTTAGGGTATAGAAGTTCTTCCTGATACCCGTCAAGCGCCTTATGATGCCCGTATCAAGGGTGGGCGTTTCGGTTATCTTGCAGTCGCTCTTACAGGTAAGGCTGTATAGGCGAAGCTCCTTGCCTGCAAGGTTTACATAGAAAGTGTTGCTCATTTAATTACCTCCGCTCGGTGATGTGAAAAGATCCATTGTTATCTTCAAAAGGCACTCTGCACGGGAAAGCACGGGGTCGATACGGTCATTATGGCAAAGGGTGGCACTAAAGCCGTCAGCATCAAGGGCGGCACGAAGTGCGTCTGCTTTTTCGATAAGCGCTGACCTGTCGGAGCAGTCTCCCTGCTTGCCCAAGAGCCGACATTCAAAGGTATACTTATGATAGCTGCTAGGGCCGTCGGTATAGAACACCATACCCGTCTGCAAGCGTCTGACTTCTTTTATCGTTACAAAGGCTATATACTCGTTCTTATAGTCGTGGTTTTTAGGGGAAGACGTGCAGTCAAGCAGGGTGATGCCAAGCTCGTCGATAAGGTCGGCTATCTGCTCATAGAAATGCTCTATCATCAAATCACCCCTCTACCGCCGCAAAGCTGAATGTATCGTCTGCCCAGATATCGTTTATACAGGCTATCGCATGGGCACGAAGCGTTACGGCGTATTTATAGGAATCGCTGTCTTTATAGCTTAAGGTCTGTCTGCCGTCTGCGGTGCAGAGGGTCTTATCATTTATAAGGCGAAGCAGGGTATTATCATAGACTGCCACAGCGGCGCAGGCGAACTCTACCCTTTCAAGGTCGTTGACCGTAACGGGGTCTTTAAGGTGAGAGGCTATATAGAAACAGGCGTTTTCTATTATCTCGTCATAGCTATGGCGCTCATCATCGGGGATAGCGCTAAGGCGCAAAAACAGCGCCATTACTCTTGTTCTGTCTATATGAATCATTGTTGCTCCTTTCTTAAAAACCCCCGCCCGCTCAGGGGCGGGGAAACGTGTTTTAAGTTATCTTACAGTTTTGAGCACCTTTATGGCCTTATCGTAGACCTTGGCTATGCCGATATGAACAGAGCAGGCCACTTCTTTATTCTGGTTTGTGAGTATCTTATCAACATCGACGATAACACCGTTATCAAAGACCACCTCTGCGGCCTTAGTCGAGTCGATACCGATTATATCGCCCGAAGAAGTCAGCGAGGGGCACTTGATGAGGGTAACGCCGAAAGGTGTCACCGCACGGCCGCTCTTCATAAGGTCGGCAACTGTGCCTTTCATCTCGGTGAGGGCGAGGATATTTGCCATGACTGAGGGGCTGCAAAGCATTATATCCATATTGGCATCTGTCATAGACGCCCAGAATGTTGCAAGGTCGGCGTAGGTTATAGAGTTGCCTGCGATAGTTGTAGGGGTGATATTGGTTTCAAGAACGCTAGTTGCAAGGGCGTTGCAGCTTCTTGACAGGTGAGCGCCGACTGTGCGGAGCGCCACGCCGAAAGCCTCTATCCTCTGCTTACGAAGCGACTCATAGGTGCAGATAAGTCTTCTTGCATACTTTGAGAGCCTTGTTGAGGAATTGGCAAGGGTCATTGTAGTTGAAGCAATCGTGCCGCCCTCGGCAACCGAGTCGGAGCCTGACTCGGAGATAGAGAATGCACGGTAGTCGATAGAGTCGATATAGCTTACTGCGGCGGCTATCTCGGGGAGTATGGAATTCTCATCAAGCCCCTGCTTGATCTGTCTTGAAACATATTCGGGGAAGAGAACGGAGGATTCTGTGGTAGCGAAGAACTTCTCGACGAGGTCACAGTCAGCGCCCGACACCTTGATATCAAAGCGCTTGAGCTGGCGCTCGAATGCGTCGAGTCCCTCAAGGGGCGTACCTACATAATTCTCATCGGGGTCAAGCTCGGTGAGCGCCTTTGTGAAGCTTTTGCCTGTTATGCCGTAGAGTTCCTTTTCAAGTCTGATGTTTTCAAAATTCATTGATTATTTTCCTTTCTTAGTTGAGTTTATTGGTTTTATACTTGTTGTTGTCAGCCGCAGCCTTTTCAAGCTGGGGCTTTACGGGTGATGTGAGGGCTGCCGAGAGGGTCTTTTCAAGCCTTATAAGCTCGGCAACCGGCAGCGTGTCGATAAGCGCCTTACAGCAGGGGGCTTTATCGCCTGCATACTCATAAAGTGCCTTGATACGGGCTTTTAAGAGGGTGAGCATATCGTAGTGCTCATCTTTGAGCTGTGCTGTCTGCGGCAGCTCGGGCTGTGCGGGGGCGGCTTTGCCGAAAGTCTTGGTAACGCCTGCCGAAACCTGTGCAGGAACAGCCACGAAAGACCATTCGTAGGCGTCACGGGGGTCTTCAAGGGTGATATAGCAGCTTTTGCCGCCGTATTCCCTGCCCTTGATATGCGAGCAGGGGTCTTTATAGATATCCCTGCCGCAGATGGAGCATATCTTTTTGCCGACAGAGCAGCTGATGCTTACCTCTTTCTTTATGCCTGCATCTATCTCGGCTATGAGGGAAGCGTTAGCCTGCGTTGTCACCATATAGGCTCTTGCCACAAGGCAGACATACTGCCTGCCGTCTGATGTGAGCCTGCCCTCAGGGCGGTCGGTAAAGGCATCAAATATACGTGCGGTCTGGTTTCTGCCCTTGGGGTCGTGGTCGAAGATACCTGTTTTGCCCACAAAGAGCGTGGCAAGTTTTTCAAGGGCTGACTCGCTGAAGCGCTCGCCGTCACGGTCTGTCTCATTATCACAAAGCACTATCGGAAAAGCGTAGACACGCTCTTTTGTCAAAGGCTTTCGGGTGAATGAATTGATCTTACCAAGCACCTCGTCGGTCAGTTCAAAATCATAGGTGTTCAAGTTATCTCTCCTTTCTTTTGGTTGATTCGTAGGTCTGTTTCGTCTGCCTGCAGGTTTATCAGTCTTGCACGGGCAAGGGCTTCCTCGTCCTGCAAATTGATATTATCCCAGACTATCTCGCACTCGTCATTCTCGCCTGCAAGGGTAAGGCAGGCTTTACAGATACGTGTGAGAACGGGGGTGAGCAGGCGGCGGTAATATTCAAGCTCGCTTGTCAGGATATCTGCCTGCTGCGAGGCCATACGCTCGGTCGATGACCAGTTGAGCCCCAGCAGGAAAGGCGGTATTGAGAGCTTGCTTATTATCTGCTCGGTTATCTGCCGCACGGGAATATTGGTATCAATAAGGCCGCTTTCGGCGCCTATCACCTTGATATCCACATCACCCACGGCGATAAAATCTTTCATAACGCCGCTTTTTGCCGACTGCATACCGTCAGTCCACTGGGCGGCCATATCCTTTGCCCTTTGGGCGGCGAACTGGGCATCAGCCTCATTCGAGGGCTTATAGGTCACGGCGTAGCGCAGGTTGCCTGCACGGTCAAAATTAGTGCCGACGCAGGAATAGATAGTAGTTAAAATATCGGCAAAGGCAGGTATGCCACGCAGGATAGAGCGCCCCGAAGGGCATTTGGGGGTGGGGTTGAGAGCTGTATAGAGAATACGCTCGGGGCTTTTGAAATCGACCGTCTTTTTTGAGCCGTTAAAGCGGAAGACAGGCTCACCCGTTTTACAGTCGGGCAGGACGTCGAACAGCTCGGGGTCACAGACAAAGAGCGAGGCAAGGCGGCCTGTTTTTGGGTCTGCGGTATACTCGGCGATACTCTTGCCATAAGTGAGCAGAGCGTCCAAGTACATATCAGCAAAGGTTTGCAGCGAGCGCCCCGAGATACCCACGGGGATATTCTGCACAAGCTCATCAATTACGCTTTGACTATTCTCATCAGGGCAGATGACCTTAAAGCCGCCTGCTAAACGCACTATCTTTGAGATACACGCATCGACTATAGGCACATTGTCACGCAGCGACTCATAAAGGCCGCTTTCAAAGCTATCTGCCGTACAGGTGACACGAAAGCCGTTTTTGAGCTGACCGCCGGCATTGGTGACGGGCGTGGCTGGGGGTGACGACTTTTTGCTTTTGAATAGGTTCATTGGTTGACATTTCTCCTTTCGGTTTGATTTAGAAGGGGGTTATCTTTCAAGCGACATTACAAAGAAGCTGTCGGGCTTAGGGGTGAGGTATTCAGAGACAAAGTAGCGGATATCGTCCATAGCGTGGTCGTTTTCTTTTAAGGGGGCGTCTTTGCCCGTGCCGTCCCAGCGATAGAGGGAAAATTCTCTGATAGAGTCGGCGCAGTTCTCACAGAACTTGATACTGTTTGATAACAGAGCGTCTGACACACGGCCTATGCCTGCAAGAACGTCATTTTTGGCAGTTGTTACCTTTATACGGCCGTGGCGTCTGATACATTCGATAAATGACGAAGCGGAGGGGTCAACTATCATCTTTTCCACATTTCGGCCTGCTATGAGCTGTTCAAGGGCTTTATAGTGCTCCTCGTCGGTGCGGCGGCTGCCCTCACGCTTTGAGTCGTAGTAATACTCCCCTACTCTGTACCACACGCCCTCGCTCTCACCCCAAAGCCCCATACTGGTGGGATTGACTGTGCCGTAGTCGCAGCTGACGGCGTAGCGGGTGATGCCCTTTGGCACGCTGCCCACAACGCAGCGTGAGCGCTCAAACATCGGGTAGACAAGCCCCTCGGCGCAGACCCACTTACCAAGCACAAAGCGCTCATAGAACACGCCGCTGTAGAGCCTATGATAGCGCTGCCTGATAGCAGGGGTGAGGGCTGGGTTATCATCAAGGGTGAATGTGAGGTAGAGGAGGTTTTTGTCTACCCTTTTATCTATCCACTCACGCTTGAGCCAATGAAAGCTGCTGTCGGGGTTACAGTTAAACCAAAGCTTAGAGCCTGACACCGAGCAGCGGGCAAGAGCCTGCTCTACAAAGCTCCTTGGCATAAGGGCGGCTTCATCGAGCAGCACGCCTGCAAGGGTGATTCCCTGAATGAGCGAGGCGGAGGATTCGTCCTTACCGCCGAAGAGGTAATAGCGGTTTTTACAGCGCCCCTTTGACACATCGAAATAGTTCTTTGATACCTTGAAATCGACGGTATAGTTAAGCTTTCTTGCAAACTCCATAAGCGGCTCGGCGAGGTTACGCTTAAGGGAGGAGACTGTCTTGCCGCATATGGCGAAATTACGGCTGTCGAAGCGGGTCATAGACCAGACGAGGAATGACTGTGACATAGCGGTGGTCTTACCGCTTCTGACCGAGCCGTCGCAGAGGATAGCGTCATAGTCTCTGAGGCGGGTATCACGCCACCAGTTAAGGACGATTTTCTGCTTTGGGGAATAGGTCATCTTACGTCTGCTCATTATCGCTATCACCGTCCATAGTGACCGCCTGCTCAAAGGCTCTGACGAAATCATCGCCCGATGATATGCCCCTTATCTTTTCATCAAGGGCGGCAAGCTGTTCTATTGCCTTTAAGCGGTCAAAGAATTTTATCTCGACACCGCCGCCCTTTACACGCTTTATCTCGGAGACTGCGAAGAGGTCGGCGCCGTCAAAGCGGGAGAAGTTTTCCTCATCGCCCGATAGGGCAAGCTCGACTGCGTCGTTTATCCGCCCGAAAGCAAGGCGTTCAAGGCCTTCTCTTGCACGCAGAAGGGTCTGTTCACGGGTCTTATAGTATTTTGCAAGGCGCTTTTGTACCCTGCGTGAGAGCGAGAGCTTTATTCCTGCGCTCTCGTCTATCCCCGCCCGTCTTGCCGCTTCACGGGGCGAGCAGCAGGAGAAGAGTTCAAGGCAGAAGCGCTCGACGGTCTCGGGGGGGAGGGAGTTTTTGTGAGTTAGTAGCATTGGGGGTGGCTCCTTTCGTTTTGGTAGGGGATCGGTTAAGTGACAGGTTAGAGGTGTGGTGACTTGATTTAGCGGCAAGCGGGTGAATTGGGGGTAGTGAAGGGCTTGTGCCGCCGAGAAAACCCGATTTGCCGCACTTTATAACGTGATGCGGTGATAGGATAACCATACTAAGGATTAATACAGTACAATTGATTAACGGCATTTCCTCCGCAGGCACTCTTACGGAGTACCTTTGTCGGAAATGAGCTTCGCCGAGAGCATCAGTTGACCCGTGCGGTCGAGCGCCTTATCAACAACACCCTTCACTAATAGCGCCAAAATGGGCAAAAGTTGCATATTTTGATGCAACATTTGAGAATCAAATTTGCAAAAAGGCGGATTTTTGTAGAGTTGAACAAGGCGGATATGCAACTTTTCAGCAGGTTGACGGAAGAATTTACATAAAATGGCATTTTGGCGAAAAGTGTCTCGAAAACGTTTTCGTGAAATTTATTGAATATGCCACAAAATGCCGAAATGTTATGTGAACTTTCAATAAATTTATTTAAGGAAGGGCGTTTTCCCTTGCAATTTTTGGGGTTTTGGGTTATAATATTAGAGTGTGGAAGTATGCGATAAGGCTAATTTTGCATATTTTCAGGGAAAAATACGCTTTTATGATGTAGCAAATGCGAGTGATAAAGTGTATACTGAATATAAGGAAATTACGTCGGCATGACGCCGGCTTATTACACAGGAGGTTTTTATATGGCAAAAACAGAGAGCAAGACCATATCGGCAAAGGAGCTTAAGGCGCAGTTTGTCGATGTTTTGCACAACGACTATCAGACCACACCCGAGGAGGCATCTGACAAGCAGGTATACGGTGCCCTTGCAAGCATTGTGGTGAAGATACTTAAGGACAAAAGGCGCAAGTTCACAGTTGCAACCCACTCGGCAGGCAAGAAGAAAGTCTACTACCTGTCAATGGAGTTCCTTATGGGTCGCTCGCTCAAGACGAGCCTTTACAACTTAGAGATGATAGACGAGGCAACACAGGTGCTCAAGGATTTCGGCATATCCATAAACTCTATCTACGAGCAGGAGCCTGACGCCGGCCTTGGCAACGGCGGTCTTGGCAGACTTGCTGCCTGCTATCTTGACGGATTAGCAGCTACAGGCTATCACGCAACAGGCTATTCTATCTGCTACGAATACGGCATTTTCAAGCAGAAGCCTGAAGAGGGCTGGCAGACAGAGCTTCCCGACAACTGGCTGCCCGGCGGCTCATCATGGCTGAGAGCTTACCCCGACAAGGCGATAGAAGTTCACTTTGACGGCGAGCTTAAGGAATACTGGGACAATCAGTATCACTGCGTAACTCACGAGAACTACACAACAGTTTTAGCTATACCCTATGATATGTACGTATCGGGATATGACAGCAAGGCTGTATCAAAGCTCAGACTCTGGAAAGCAGAAGTTGCAAGCTTTGATATGCCCATGTTCAACCAGGGCGACTACTCAAAGGCACTCGGCCGCAACATAATGTCACAGGCTATAACAAAAGTTCTCTACCCCAACGACAATCATCAGGAGGGCAAGAGCTTAAGACTCAGGCAGCAGTATTTCATGTGCGCAGCTTCTATAGGCGACATTGTAAACCAGCACATGAACACCTACGGCACCCTTGACAACCTTCATGAAAAAGTAGCTATTCACATCAACGACACCCACCCCACCCTTGCAATACCCGAGCTTATGAGAATTCTGCTCGACGACTGCGGCTATTCCTGGGACAAGGCATGGCACATCGTACAGAACACATTTGCATACACAAACCACACAGTAATGCCCGAAGCGCTTGAAAAGTGGGACTGCAACCTCTTAAAGAGCGTAACGCCCAGAGTATTCTCGATAATAGTTGAGATAAACGAGCGCTACTGCAAGGATCTATGGGAGAGATACCACGACGAGCCGAAGGTTTCGCATATGTCGATAATCGAGAACGGTATGTGCAAAATGGCAACTCTTTGCGTACACGCCTGCCACAGCGTAAACGGCGTTGCAAAGATACACTCCGAGATAATCAAGCACGAGACATTCAAGGACGAGTATCTTGACACACCCACAAAGTTCAAGAACGTAACAAACGGCATAGCTTACAGAAGATGGCTTCAGCAGTCAAACCAGGGACTGACAGAGCTTCTTAAGGAGAAGATAGGCACAGGCTTCCTCAAAGATGCAAGCGAGCTGTCGAAATTCTCGCTGTTTGCTGAGGACAAGGACGTTTTAGAGCGCCTTGCAGCTATCAAGAAAGAGAACAAGGAGAAGTTTGCAAAGTACGTCAAGAACGAATACGGCAACATCTTGAACACCGACTCGATATTTGACGTACAGGTAAAGAGGCTTCACGAATACAAGAGGCAGCAGCTCAATGCGCTCAACATCATCGCAGAGTACAACTACCTCAAAGAAAACCCGAATGCTGACTTTGTGCCCAAGACATACATCTTTGCAGCAAAGGCAGCGCCCGGCTACTACATGGCAAAGCAGATAATCAAGCTTATATGGAATATTTCCGAAGAGCTTAAGAAGGACAAGAAGCTTTCGGAGAAGCTAAATGTAATATTCCTTGAGAACTACTGCGTATCGCTCTCTGAAAAGCTCATGCCCGCAGCAGAGATATCCGAGCAGATATCGCTTGCAGGCACAGAGGCTTCGGGTACGGGCAACATGAAGCTTATGATAAACGGCGCTATCACACTCGGCACGCTCGACGGTGCAAACGTTGAGATACACGAGCAGGTAGGCGATGACAACATTGTTATCTTCGGCATGAACGTTGACGAAGTAGCACAGGCAAAGCCCCACTACAACCCGATGAACGTTTACAATCAGAATCAGGTAGTAAAGGCTGCTATCGACAGAATGCAAAAGGGCATCAACGGTCAGCAGTTCAACGAGATAGCAACATCTCTTAAGACAAAAGACCCCTACATGGCACTCGCTGACTTTGACTCTTATCAGAAGGCACAGGCCTTTGCGAGCGAAGCCTACAAGGACGTTCTGCGCTGGAACAAGATGAGCCTTTACAACATCTCGGGCGCAGGTATCTTCTCGGCTGACAGGGCTGTTGAGGACTATGCAAGAGAGATCTGGTGTCTGAGCAAGTAATTATTGCAAACAAAAGGCAGGAGGCAGGAAACTTAAATTCCTGCCTCTTTTGGCGTATTCAGGCGCTTTGCGGGCACTCCACCAGTGGTTGAGTGCTCAAATAACAGTTGTTTTTCTAAAAAATCACCTTATTCAACCAACAGTTCGTGGACTTCCCTGCACGGATATGTTATCATGAAATCACAGCAAAGGAGGTAAGCATTATGGATCAGATAAAGATCGGCAAATTCATTTCAGCTTGCAGAAAGGAAAAGGGGCTGACCCAGGCACAGCTGGCCGAGCGCTTAGGGATAAGCGACAGAGCCGTATCAAAATGGGAAACAGGCAAGAGTCTGCCCGACTCGTCCATTATGCTGGAGCTTTGCGACATTTTAGGCATAACGGTCAACGACTTACTGACAGGGAGGAAAACAACTATGGAGAACTACAAGGAATTAGCGGAAAAAAATCTACTTATGATGAGGCAGAGCGAGGAGCGCAGCAACAAGGCGATGCTGAGGCTTGAAGTCGTGATAGGTGTGATATCGGGGCTGGCAATGTTTATATGCATAATGACAGCGGCGCTTGCAGGGGTAAATGACACCTGGGTGGCGATACTGGTAGCTTTCGGCGGCATACAGTTTTTAGTCGGGGCGATGTTCTGCTTCTACATTGAAAAGGCAGCGGGCTACTACGAATGCGCCGAGTGCGGGCACCGCTACGAGCCTGACTTTATCCCCTCGATGTTTGCGCCCCACATGGGCAGGACAAAGCATATGCGCTGCCCCAAATGCGGCAAGAAGAGCTGGCAGAAGAAGGTGCTGACGAGGGAGACAGAGCCTGACAATGAATAATAAAAAGCGGCAGACTGGAAATAGTCTGCCGTTGTTTTGTATATGGGGGCATTCCGTTTGCCTGCTTGGCAAATATCGCCTCGCCTACGCTCGGCTCTTGCCGCCTGGCGGCGGTGGGACTCTGTCCCACACCCTGCTGGGGCTCTGCCCCCGTCCCTGCAAGCCCTTTTTGAGGAAAAGGGCCCCTCCCAAAACCTTTTTATGATTATCTATTCCCGACACTTTTACAACAACACCGGCTGCAACTGTCTCCCCTGCAAGGCGGCGGTTATGGTATCTTCTATCCTATCAAAATCTGCCACTACAGAGTTAGGCTTAGCGCTATAATTATCCTGCCGATAGGGCACGAAATAGTAGTTTCTCATACTTTGCAGCAGGCCGATATTCTTAGCGGCGTTTGCAAGGGCGTCGTTAGTGGATATGGCTATCACGACGGGCAGGCCGTTGCGCAGGTGGCTCTTGACGGCCATTGTGACGGGGGTGCTGTTTACTATGATTATAATTGTAAAAATCCACCCGAGGATAATTAATGACGGCTTAAATGCCGTCTCTGTATTCACCTGTTACTACAAGCAAGCCTTCTTCATTTCGTCTGACGATATCAGCCTTTATAAGCTGACGCAGTCTGCTTGCAACGTGCTTCTTGGTAACATTCTCACCAAGCAGCTCTGCATATTCGTTGTATGTTAGATCACCTTTGCCACTTTTTATTATCTCATAAAGACGCTTTTTTTCGTCGCCTGTTCGTGCTTTTTTCTCGGCAAAGCCACTGTAAGGAACAGTCACGCTGAATAGATTTCCGAGGTCTATATCTTCATTTTGCAGGTGCTTCAGACCTATCAGCTTGTATTTATCATAAACTATCGTTACTGTAGCATCGTTGTTTACTATGATCTTTTCTATTTTACCGAGAACAGCAGAGCCTTTAGCCTGTGCTATGATATCTGTATTTTCGAGAGCTTCCTTGATCCTTTCAAGCCTTTTCTCATTGTCGGTAAGGTTTGACAGGTCAGCTTCAAGGACAGCTATTTCAACGGATAGCCTTTTAATGTCAACAGAAAGCTTGTCATTTTTCAGTTTGAAGTCGCTTTCACTTATCAAACCATCAACCAGTTTATCAAGGAAAAACTCTTTTCTCTCAATTTGACGGGTATATTCTGCCTTGAGTTTATCGAGCTTTGCGGTGCTGCTGCTCTCCTTGATAGCCTTTCTGATGATCTTTAAACAACGCTCTATGATGCCATTGTTGCTGTCAAATAATACCGCAAACTGCTTTTCAGATGCTTCGCCTATAAGCTCCATGAGCTTATCCTCTCTTACGCACTCGCAGTTGCAGCCATATCCGAGCCGTTCAGCCTTTTCACGCCCCTCACGCTGTGCCTTGCCACATTTCCACATAGCGGCTTTGTCACCGTTATGGAATGTGCTGATAAGCCTATGGAACGGAGTGCCGCAGCAGCCGCAGACTATCTTTCCAGACAGAGGATATTTGCCACTGTAAGCGCTTCGGCAATCGGGCTTAAATCGGCTCTTTATGATCGTTTGTATCTCCGTAAAGTCCTGCTTGCTTATTATAGGCGGCAGGGCATTTTCGTAATAGATCCAGTTTTCGGGAGGCTGGAGCTCATTTCGGCGCAGCTCGAAATTATGCACGGTCTTTCGCATTACGAAACAGCCGTATAGCTTGGGAGATAAACACATCTGCCGCCATACACTTGCCTGTATCGGTTTGCCAAGAGTATTTCTTGCGCCCATTTCGTAAAGCCTTTGAGAGATAGAATAAAAACCGTGTCCTTCTTTCAGCATCTGAACGGCATATCTTATATAGCCTGCCTCCTGTTCGTTTACAACGTATTCGTTCTTTCCGACCTTATCCCAGCCAAACATCTTTCGGCTGATATTTACGCCGCTTAGATTGTCCTGCCTGTTCTTATGGCTGTTTTTGAGTTTTTCCGAAAGCTGCTTGCTGAAATAGCTGTCAAAGCTGTTCTTGATATTATACATAAACTGCTGAGAGAGTTCAAAGAACGAGCCCTCCATGTAGATATACAGCCTTTTTTTGTTTTCAAACATTTCCTGCTGAAAATCATTCCAGTCCTTGGTGCTTCTTGTCAGTCTGTCAAGGCTCTTAATGATAATAACATCGAATTTGTTCTTCTTCATATCGGCTATCATATCAAGATAGCGGCTGCGGTTTTCAGTGCTTCGTCCGCTTTCAAGCTCTATGTACTGCTCTATCAGAGTCCATCCGTATGCTCTGCATATGTCAGCTGATTGACTTATCTGCACTTCAAGTGCGCTCTCTTGTTCATCGGTAGAACAGCGGTTGTATGTAACTGCTCTCAGATTCAGTCCCTTGTACTTTTCGTTGATCATCATAGCTTATGATTCCTTTCTGTTTAATATTTCGAGTGCTTTCTGATATTCTTCCGTTGTTATAAGCTTCATCTCAAGCAACTGCCTGAAAATAAACAACTCAATACCCATAAAACTTTACAAGCATAGTTTGTGTCAGTTATTATAACGCTGAATGATCATGAACGGTTCACTCACACCTGTGAATTCTTTGTGAAAGATATTGCCGTCGCAGATTTGTTGTGTCAAATAATTTATTAAATATTTATATATATCTCTGCATGATCTCCGTAAATGCCCTCGCTGAAAACTATGCTGTATCTCCTTTCTTTTTTAATGCTATTGCTACAGAAAGGTAGATATGCATAGTACTATGGATTTACATAAGTACACAATTTTCTTCAGAGTAGTTAAACAGAAAATTAAATCTATATGTAATCATCATAAAGTATGTCAGGATTTCAAATTATATGCGACACATTCTATCAAGTATATCTGACCGTACACACAAGTTCATAAAATAATCTTTAAGTATAGCGATCTGCTTGCCTAAGTATATTCGTACGCTCTCAGAGTTGGATATTTGAAATAATAAGCTTTAATAAACACTTGAAGTATAAAATTGCTATGCTATGTTTGCTTAGAGTAACACATCAAAAAACCTCAAAACAAACCACACGTCATCTGTAAAAAGGCGTGTAAACGTTTTCCTACAGGTGGAGGTCTTTTTGAGGCTTTTTAACGCATATTCGTATATATAAACAAGTACAAACACACTTATAAGAGGTATGTTTTTCCTTATTAAGGCACTATTTTATCATTAAGTAAGAACCTCCTTCCCCAGCACTATTTTCGGGTAGTAGTATATATATAATATATAGGACTAAATAGAGGTAGCACTATGTAAAAATCAAGGCACTTAATGAAATAGCCTAAGTTGAGTGATTTTTGCAAAAGATGTTCAAGACCTGCTAACTTGTCCGTCTAAGGTATATCATTGTTTGTCAAATGTAATTATATCGCTCTCATGTTAACTACTTTTTTGAAAGGTAATACACACTTTTGGGTTATTATCGAACTTGATGCTAATGTCACAATACATATCTTTAAGGCAGCTTTGGATAATCAGAGTATATAGTCACCGGTAACATCATTCTCCACTGTCGGAAAATTGATTTTACTATGTTGACAAATTTACAAAAATATAGTACAATTGAAATATCACTAATTGTCGGAGGGCTTTTATGCTGTGTTATACCACAAAAAATGGAGACGCCTTTTGCGGCGACTCCACCAAACTTATACAAGAATTAGAAGATAACAGCATTGACCTGTGTATCACCAGTCCGCCCTTTGCGCTACTGCACCCAAAGGAATACGGAAATGAAACGCAGTATAATTATGTAAGCTGGCTATGTGACTTTGTTAAGCTTCTTTTACCCAAGCTGAAAGAGCGTGGCAGTCTTGTTCTTGACATAGGCTCGGCATACAACCCAAAAGAGCCTACATACAGCATTTACCAGTTTCGGCTTCTCGTCAAATTGGTAGATGATTTCGGCTTGAAGCTCTGTCAGCCGTTCTACTGGTACAACCCCTCCAAGCTGCCGACACCTACTACATACGTCAACAGAATGAAAATACGAGCCAAGGACAGCATTGATACTGTTTGGTGGCTGTCAAAGTCTGCCCGACCTCACGCCGACTGCACACAGGTTCTAAAGCCGTATTCAAAGAAATTCAAGAAACAGCTCAAACACCCCGAAAAACGCCGTAAGGAGGATATACACGTTCCCTCGGGGCATATCATACACGCTGACACATGGAAGAATAACGGCGGCTCTCTGCCGTCAAATCTCCTGCGTATCGCCAACACCAACAGCCGAGGGCAATATATCCTTGCCTGCAAAAGAGCCAAGGTCAACCCTCACCCCTGCCGTATGCCCGAGGAGCTTGTGAGCTTTTTCGTCAAATACCTGACCTATGAGGGTGACACCGTGCTTGACATCTTCGCAGGGAGCAACACCGTAGGCGAGGTATGCGAGGGTATGAACCGCCGTTGGAAAGCATTTGAACTCAGCCGTGAATACGTAGCGGCAAGCGCCTTTCGGTTCATCAGCGATATTGATAACGCCCGTGCCTGTTATGAGGAGATAATGGCAAGCGAGGGGTTTGTGGATATATCGGTATATTAACAAAAACGACCTGTTGCACACACAACAGGTCGTAAATAATTATTCCATACGTTCTCTTGATACTATTTCACCGAATCTGGCAGAACGTGCGTCCTCTTCACTCAACGGTTCGGGATACTGACCGATAGTGCCGTAACCACTTGCATCATCACACCATTGAACGTAGAAATAGCAATATATCCTATCCCAATGATCGAGTTTGAGCTTGACGTAACCACTGCTGATAGCTTCACTTAATTTCTGTTCAATGATATCGGAACTGTTACTGTCAGGGCAATATGTTCCCTCGTAATATCCGTGCTGAAATTCATCCTGCGGTCTGACATCGTCTGTATATAGTCTTTCGGTAAAATATTCGTCAAGTATTTCATAAGCAAGCCTTGCGTTTTCGTTAGCTTCATCTAAGCTTACGCTGCCGCCATGATTACTGTATTCATCATTGTTATCGTTATCGTAATCGTCATTGTCATCATCATCATCGCTGTCTTTATGGCTGTGGTGAGATGATGATGTACTGCCGCCGAATACATACCCTGAGTCAAGTTTAAACACAATAAACAAAACCACTATTGCAATAAGTCCGCATATTATGACGGTTGTTATAGAGCCTACAGCGATTTTAAATCCACGCCCTTTATGCTTTTTATCCGAGCCGTTATCCGTTTCGGCAGGCTGTTTTGAAGGAATATACGGCTCTTGCGGCGTACCGCAGCTTGTACAGAATTTAGCATCAATACGTATTTCGTTACCGCAGCTGGCACATTTCCTTGTTGTCGGCAACTCTGTCGGCTGTTGTTCCTGTGATTTTGCAAGCTTTGATTTTTTGCGGTGTCTTATTACAAGAATTATAAGCAGTATTGATAATGCTCCTGTGCCAATCATGATTAAACGAATAATATGCTTAAACATAACAGGCGTATTAAATAACGCATTTTTGAACAATAGACTTGTTTTATGTTCTATCTCAACATCCTTAAGACTGGCACAATTTCTGAATGCGCCGTTTTCTATTTTGACAGCTTTTTTACGGTCGTTGAACTTTACATATTCAAGGTCACTACAATGGGCAAAAGCACTATTTCCTATCTCTTTTAGCGATTTAGGAAACTCTACTCCCGTAATGCTTTCGCATCCATAAAATGCTAAGTCGCCAAATGTTTCAAAACCGTCCGGAAATTCTATATCTCCTTCAAGTTCTTCACAACGATAGAATGCTCCTTCCCCGATTTCCTCAAGATTATCGCCAAAATGAACATATTCCAGATTTTCACATTGACAAAATGCATGATCGCCGATATAGACTAAGCTATCGGGAAACTTTATTTTTTCAAGTTTAGAACATTTAAAGAATGCCATTTCGTCTATTGTTCTTAATTCAGTCGGCAGATAGACCTCTTTAATGTTTTTCCTCTCATAAAAAGCATGTTCACCTATATCGGTGACGATTCCCCCGTCGAGATAATTAGGTATGGTAACATATTCATCGTCGCCTCTGTAAGAAGTTATCGTAACAGTTCCGTCATTATTGAACTCATATTTGAACGGCGATTCCTCGGTATCGCTATAATCATACGCCGAAGCCTTTATATTCTCTTGACCTGATATGAATCCTGTGAATAATGTCACAGCCATCAAAGAGGCTAACAACATTGATATTCTCTTGCCCTTCATTTACTTGACCTCCTGTTTTAGTCTGATAATACGCTATATTTAGCATTTATCATTATATCACACCGTACGGTTGTTGTCAATAACAACCGTACTGCTTTTTACATAACCCCCGTGAGGTGTTATCATTAACTAAAGGCGGTGATATAATGATAGCCAATCTTAAAAAGCTAAGGAATAAAAAAGGCATCAGCCAACAGATGTTAGCCGATGCCATTGGTACAAGTCAGCAATCTATAAACAAATATGAGAACCATAAAATCGAACCCGATATTGAAATGCTTATCAAGATCGCAGACTATTTTGAGACCTCTGTCGATTATCTTACAGGACATACAGATATTGACCGTGTTATTGAAAACGTCAGGCGGTATGACCTTGGTGCGGCAGAGTCTGAGCTTATTGATAGCTACCGCAAGTTGTCACCGAAGCAAAGAGACAGCATTGAAAGCGTTATAGGCAATTATTTGGAGTTGCTTTCGCCTTGATTCTTCATGATCCCTGCACAAAGCTCCAAATAATTCTCATACAGCTTATCATACCGCTTCTCCATATTTACAAGCTCACGCTTGATGATGTTTGCTGCACGAACCGCTGTGATAGCACTTGACTTCAAGTCAAAGGTGTCCTCATACATAGCACCTATATCATCTTCACTTGAAACTTCAATGTCTACGGAAATCTTGCAGTTGTTGCTGTTTAATATATTCTCCTCGCCATTTCCGAAGAATTGCAGTTCTGTCACATCCCTTGCGCAGTCATAGTTTATGAGCAGGTCAACGTTTTGGTCTCCGTAGTCTTTTCCGTTAATTACAAATTTCATAAATTAGTCCTCCTTATTGTCAATAGGTTGTTTTTTTAGATACCGCTTGTACCTGTATTGCAGGGTAGAGAGCGGTATATTTGTTTTCCTGTGCAAAGCGTTCCAGCTCAGGCATTTCTTTAGCTTGTAGATTTCCTCATCGGTATAGATATGGCTATTCAGTTCACTCAACTTGTCGAGCTTTTTGATTTCGTCTTTGACATCATCAAAACACTTTACCATGCCGTCTAACCGCTTTTCAACGCCCATGCTGTTATTTGAAATATAATCTGCAACGGTCTGACACACTTTCAGAGTATGTCTTTGATACTTGAATATCATATCGAGCTTTTTATGTATATCATTTTCCTCGTTCATTTTCAAAATCACTCCTTCCCGAACTCGATAATCCCGAAACTAATAAAACTTAATCGAAATCACCCCCCTAAAACCTTGAAATTTGCTCTCTGAGCCACTTTTGCCACAAAAACATCAAACTACCCTTATCAAAACAAAACCCCTTAAAACATCAATTCTCTTCGTTCTGGTGCATTTAGCAAAAATCAATTATTATTTTCCTGCTTTTTCTTCATATCATAAATCATTTCTCTTTTCAGAATATTATAGACGGTAGCTCTTGTGACTCCGAGGCGTTTTGCTGCATCGGTAACTGTAAGTGTTTTGTACTTTATGCCTTGCAGTGTTTTGAGCAACAGCTCTTCATCATATGTGTTCGGCTGTCTGCCCTTATACTTGCCTTGCTGCTTGGCAATCTCGATACCCTCACGCTGTCTTTCAAGTAGGTTTTGTCTTTCAAACTCATTTATCGCAGCTATAAGATTGAGCATAAGCTTGCCTGTGGGTGTACTTGTATCGAAGTTTTCTTTAATGCTCACAAGCTTGACATTTTTGTTTGCAAGGTATTCAATGATTTTCAATAAATCAACCACCGAGCGAGAGAGACGGCTCCAGTCCATAACATAAACTGTATCGCCGTCACGAACGAAAGAGAGCATTTCTTTCAGCTTGGCACGCTCTGTATTCTTGCCCGAGATTTTTTCTGTAAACCATTTGTCAATACTGTAATTCTGTAAGGCTTGAATTTGTCGCTGTTCGTTCTGTTCTACTGTTGATACTCTCACATACGCAATATTCATAATAATCATCTCCATGTTTAATTTGGCTATACTCAAAATGAGCATTCTTGATTTGTATAATATAAGTCGTGAATTTTACATTTTGACAGCCTGTTTTTTATATATCAAATATAACTCCATATCCTTTATATGCAAAAACAGCAGCCGCCCACAAAAGGACGGCTGCTGATCTATATGTTTATATTCTAGCGGTGAAGCTTTACAATCATTTTAGCATTAACCGGCGTATCGGTTATACCCAAAGCAAGCTTAGCGGCGGTATTGGCAGTACACGGGGCGACCACGAGAACATCGAACATTTTCTTTGGGCCTATCGGCTCGGCGGCGGATATGGTCTTAATGACATCGTGGCCTGTGAGGGCTTTAAGGCGGCTGATATGCTCTTCTGCCTTACCGAAGCGGGTGTCGATAGCTGCGGCGTTAAATGACATCACGGGTATTACATCATACCCTGCCTGCGTGAGAGACTGCACGGCGGCTATCGCCTTAGAGAAGGTACAAAACGAGCCTGTGAGGGCGAAGCCGACCCTGACTCTATCGCTCATGGTGTCACCCCCATTCTTCTTACAATAATATCCCTGACCGCCTGTGCGATATACTCGCCGCCCGTTTCGGGGGCGTAGAGGGCGGGCAGAGCGGGGGCTTTTATAAGTCGCCTGCCGAGGTTAAGGGCGGCGCCCTCGTCAATGCCGTAGGGGTATGAGGCTATCTCAATAAAAAGGGCAGTATCCTTTGAAGCGGCAAGCTCTGCCCTACCGAAAACAGGCGCAGGAACGGTATTCACGATGATATCGGAAAGGGCGGCAACGGCTATGACGTTATCAAGGCCGACTGCCAGCAGGCCGAGGGCTTCGGCTTCGGCACGGGCGGCGGGGCTTCTTGCGGCTATGCAGACCTTAGCGCCGAGCAAAGCGAAAAGCCTTGCAATCTGACGACCGCAGGCGCCGAAGCCTGTTACGAGCACACGGCTGCCGCTGATGACACGGGGCGTATTCTCCATGGCGAGCATAAGCGTGCCTTCGGCGGTGGGCAGGGCGTTTTTGAGCTTAAGAGAGGGGCTGTCGTAGTAGTCCTCGACCTCATAGCCCATTGACAGAAAGCGCTCTTTGAGCTCTTTCGGTATTCTGCCGCCGAGGACGAGGGCGGAGGGCTTTAAGTGCTTTGAAATGCCGTCAAAGCTGCCGTTTTTAGTAAGCATCGGCAGAAGCAGGATATCAGCCGCCGCAGTACCCGACAGCGGAAACTGAGTTTCTACAGTATCAAAATAGCCACGCAGCGCACGCACGGCGTGAGACTGCCTTGCGTCGCCTTTTATGGCCAGGATCAATGGTTTGTTAGTCATTGTGATGTTCCTTTCGTTTTTGTCTATACTATGCTCTATGCGTTAATTTGGTTAATTGCGGGGGCAATACCTTTTTTACGCTTTTTGCGGGATGCGGCAGTATGATTATTATAAATAGCAAAGCCACACTCCAAAGCGGGGTGTGGCTTATTTTACAGTTTGTAGTTTTCGGGCTTGCGGCCTTTGAAAAGGGTGATATACCTATAGCCGCACTCTTTCAGCAGTTCGCAGCCCTCTTTAAGGCCTGCCCCTATGTCAGTCAGGCGGTGGGCGTCGCTGCCGATAGTTATCAGCTCGCCGCCGAGCAAGCGGTAGAGTTTAAGGTAATGCTCATCGGGGAACGGCCTGCCGTAGCGCTGGCGAAAGCCCGAGGTATTGAGCTCTATCGCCTTGCCGTTCTCAATAAGTGTACGAAATATATCCCTTATAATGTCATCAAAGGCGCTCATATCGGGCGTGATGCCGAACTCGCCCTCGATATAGCGAAGCGGGTAGGTCAGGTGGCCGAGGGAGTCGAAGCCGCCCTGCTTGCACATTTCAAGCAGTTCGGTGAAATAGTCGGAAAGGAGAGCGTTTATCTCACTAATGTCCATTATATCGTACTGCATATAGTAAAAATCGGGCTTATGGGCGTTCATATGGAGTGAGCCTATCACAAAGTCAAGCCCCTCGCAGGATAATATTCTTTCAGCCGCCTGCGGGTTTTGCAGCGGCTGGCCGAGCTCAATACCGCATAGGAGGTTCATATATTTTGATTTAAGAGTGAGGGCTTTCTCAATGCTCAGCAGAGCATAGTCACGGGCGCCGAACATTATACTGTCCTCTTTTGGGTACTCTTTATAATCGCATTCGCTTTCGGGCAGCCAGTAGTTACAGTCACAATGGTCTGTGATTGTGATATAGTCAAGGCCTGAGCTTGCGGCCTGCTGCGCCATTTTCTCGATATCCGTGCCTTTATCGGCATCGGGCGAAAAGCTTGAATGTGTATGGCTGTCAAAGAGCATATTGCGCCTCCCAAAACAAAGAGGGTATAAAATTACCCTCTTGTGAATTCTATTATCATCGGCTCGCCGTCGCTCACATCAATAGCCGCATAGAGCCTGCCGCCCTCGAAATAGACCTTATGAAAGCCGCCGAGGCTGTCACGCGCGGGGTCGATATCACGAATATAGATACGTGAGCCGCTCTCGCCTGCGTTTGTGATGCCGACTATCTTACGGCCGCCGTATTTATCGAGCATAAGCTTATCGCCTGCAAAGGTCAGCTTGGCGATAGCGCTTTTCCAGGTGCCCTGGATCTGCGGCAGCAGCTCGTCAGTTACCATTGTGACGTCACCGAAGCGGGAGCTTTTGGTCTTTTTCATCACGTCGGTATCATCGCCCGAGAGGGGAAAATGCTTAACGACAGTCAGCTCACCTTTTTTGAAATAAATCTCCTTTATCTCAGCGTAGGGCTGAGCTTCATAGGAATATTTTAGCTTATTGTCTTCAAGCAGAAGCAGCAGCTTATCGCCCCATTTCTTTTGCTTAAAGGTGGTAGAGAGAGTAACGCCGCCCTGCCAGAGTATGGTGATATTATCCCCGTCAATCTCGACACGGGGGCCTATATGCGTGGGCTCGTAAGCGCCGTCAAGCTTGGGCATGGTGGGTAGCTCCTTCCCTATTAGCGGTTAGATGTCAGAGGGGGAGGGGGGACTTACGGTGAGAACCCCTCCGCCTCGCATCGGCTTAGTTCTTAAGCGAATGCAGCGGGGCGGGTATCTGGCCGCCACGGTTGATGAACTTGGAAGCGCTGGCTTTCTTAAGGGGCATTACAGGGCCGCAGCCGAACAGGCCGCCCCAGTCAAGCTCCTCGCCCACGTCTTTACCAATAGCGGGAACTACACGAACAGCGGTGGTCTTGCAGTTGACCATACCGATAGCGGCTTCGTCTGCGATTATTGCGGCGATAGTATCGGGCGTAGTGTCGCCGGGAATTACTATCATATCAAGGCCGACAGAGCAAACAGCCGTCATAGCTTCAAGCTTTTCTATAGTCAGAACGCCTGAGCGTGCAGCGTCTATCATGCCTGCGTCCTCAGAAACGGGGATAAATGCGCCCGAAAGGCCGCCGATAGACGAGCAGGCCATTACGCCGCCTTTTTTAACTGCGTCATTGAGCAGGGCAAGGGTGGCGGTAGTGCCGTGAGTGCCGCACTGCTCCAGACCTATCTCCTCTAAGATATGAGCCACCGAGTCACCTACTGCGGGTGTGGGGGCAAGCGAGAGGTCAACTATACCGAAAGGCACGCCGAGGCGCTTTGAAGCCATAGTGCCGACCAGCTGGCCTACTCTTGTTATCTTGAAAGATGTCTTTTTGATTATATCGCTTATCTGTGTGATATCTGCATCGGGGTATTTAGCAAGAGCAGCCCTTACAACGCCGGGGCCTGAAACGCCCACGTTTATCATACAATCAGGCTCGCCCACGCCGTGGAAAGCGCCCGCCATAAAAGGGTTATCCTCAACGGCATTACAGAACACAACGAGCTTTGCAGCGCCGAAACAAGCCTTATCCTTAGTTATCTCGGCGGTGTCTTTGATTATCTGACCCATAAGCTTGCAGGCGTCAAGGTTGATACCCGTCTTGGTAGAGCCGATATTTACCGACGAGCATACACGCTCTGTGCAGGCAAGCGCTTCGGGGATAGAGCCTATAAGCTCGATATCGCCGGCAGAGAAGCCTTTCTGAACGAGTGCGGAATAGCCGCCGATGAGGTTTACGCCGACGTCCTTAGCGGCCTTATCCATAGCCTTTGCAAAAGGCACGGGCGAGCAGCCGCAGGCGGCGGAAATTATAGCTATAGGCGTTACCGAAAGGCGCTTATTGATTATCGGGATACCAAGCTCCTTTTCGATATCCTCGCCCACCTTGACGAGGTTTTTAGCCTTAGTGGTTATCTTTGTATAGACCTTTTCGCAGGCCTTATCTATATCAGCGTCGATACAGTCAAGAAGCGATATGCCCATTGTGATAGTTCTTATATCAAGGCACTCGTTCTGTATCATTCTGATAGTTTCAAGTATATCGTATGTCTTTATCATCTTGCGTTTGCTCCTTAATCAGACTTCGTGCATTACCTTGAAGATATCCTCATGCATAGTGTGTATCTCAAGACCCATTGACCTGCCCATAGCCGACAGATCATCAACGAGCAGGGTGAATTCCTTATTAAGTCTTGAAATATCAACGAGCATCGTCATAGCAAATATATCTTCAAGCACAGACTGCGACACCTCGACTACATTTGCGTTATATTCTGCGCACTTTGTGGCCACCTTTGCAAGTATGCCAACAGCGTCCTTACCTATTACAGCAACTACAGCTCTCATAAATATTACCTCCGTATATAGTGTATTTTTACCTAATAATTATACCACACTTTCCCCCGATTTGCAAGGGGTGAGAGTATTGTTATCATTGTGTGCATAAAAAGTTTATATGATCAGCCCTCCGGCGGGGGCGGAGTTGGGCTGATAAATCGAAACCTATCGGAGCAGATGCGCCCCCGCCCAAAGCTGCCGCACACAACAATTGTGCATTGTTTGCCGCTTGACTTTTTTGCTTTAATATAGTATAATAATAAATTGGATATATATTATTATTGGAGGTAATATCAATGTTAAAAACAGGTTCTGATATAATCATCGAGTGTCTGCTCGAACAGGGCGTTGATACGGTATTCGGCTACCCGGGCGGTGCGGTGCTCAACATCTACGATTCGCTTTATATGTATTCTGACAAGATACGCCACGTAATAACAGCTCACGAGCAGGCGGCCTGCCATGCAGCTGACGGCTATTCGAGAACTACGGGCAGAACGGGCGTTGTTATAGCAACATCGGGCCCAGGAGCTACTAACCTTGTAACGGGCATAGCTACAGCTTATATGGATTCTATACCGCTTGTAGCTATCACGGGCAACGTGCCCACAAGCCTGCTGGGTCTTGACTCGTTCCAGGAGGTTGACATCTGCGGCATAACCATGCCTATCGTTAAGCACAACTACATAGTCAAGGACATAACCAAGCTTGCCGACACGATAAGAGAGGCTTTCTACATAGCAAATTCGGGCAGAAAAGGCCCCGTGCTGATAGACGTGCCCAAGGACATAACCATAGGCAAGACAGAATACGAGCCTAAAGAGCCAAAGAAGATAGTAAACCACAACCCCGAAGAGATAAACGCTCAGATAGATGAAGCGATAGAGGTCATCAAGAACGCAAAGCGCCCCTACATCTACGCAGGCGGCGGTGTGGTTTCCTGCAACGCTGTTGAGGAAATGGATGAGTTCGTAACTAAGGTAAACGCACCTGTTTCCCTCTCGCTCATGGGTCAGTGCGCATTTGACAACACAAGGGACGAATACCTCGGTATGCTTGGTATGCACGGCACAAAGGCCTCTGCTATGGCGCTCAACAAGTGCGATGTTATGATAGTTTTAGGCTCCAGATTCTCTGACAGAGTTATCTGCAACCCGAACACATTCGCAAGCGACACAAAGATAATACACATAGAGATAGACCCCGCAGAGATCGACAAGAACATCGTTGTAAATTATTCTGTTGCGGGCGACATTGAGTACATTCTCGCAAAGATGAACGAGAAGCTGCCCCAGCTTGACCACAGCGAGTGGATGAACGAGGTCATGGGCTGGAAGAAGCAGTATGCGCTCAAGATGATACCCATTGAGAGCGACGACGAGGTACTTCCGCAGGACGTTCTTGAAGAGCTTGACAGGCTCACAAACGGCTCGGCAATAATCACAACAGAGGTAGGCCAGCATCAGATGTGGGCAGCACAGTATTACAATTTCAAAAAACAGAGACACTTTGCTTCCTCGGGTGGTCTGGGTACTATGGGCTACGGCCTTGGTGCTGCAATAGGCTCAAAGGTAGGCAACCCCGACGAGACAGTTATAAACATTGCAGGCGACGGCAGCTTCTTTATGAACCTAAACGAGCTTTCGACCCTTGCAAAGCACAAGATACCCGTTATCGAGCTGGTATTTGAGAACGACGTTCTCGGCATGGTAAGGCAGTGGCAGAGGCTCTTCTACGGCAAGCGCTTCTCACAGACGGACATCGAGCGTGGTACAGACCTTATGAAGCTTGCAGAGGCTTTCGGCATTGAGGGCGTTCGCATAACAAAGAAGGATGAAATAAAGGCAGGGCTTGAAAAGGCACTCAGCTGCGGCAGGCCGTGTCTGATTGATGTTGTGATAAACAAGGACATCAATGTTCTTCCCATGGTGCCTGCCGGCGCAGACGTAAACGAGCCGATAATGGATATCGACCTGAGCAAATAACAAGTACAGACTCCGGTGAGATAATTCATCGGAGTTTTTTGTTATTTGGGATACAACGCAAAAACTCCGGCGATCTCTCGTCGGAGTTTTTTATTATTCTTCATTTTTATACGGATTATACTTCCTCTGCTGCTTGACTTCATAGAGCTTATTATCGGCGGACTTGATGACTGATGTAAGGTCATCAACATCGGCGCAGCAGAACTCACACATACCCATTGAAAGGTCTATCCTATAGGGCTTGCCCGAGGTGGCATTAAGTTCGTCTACAAGTTTCTGCTTACGGGCAAGTATCCTCTGCTCGATATTTCTCTCATTACCGAGAATTGCGAGGATATTGAACTCATCGCCGCCCGTTCTGCCGATAACATCGGTCGAGCGGAACACCTTTTTAAGCAGAGCCGCACTTGCCTTAAGGGCATAGTCGCCCTCGTCGTGGCCGTAGCGGTCGTTTATAAACTTAAGATAGTCAAGGTCGGCAAAGACCATAACTGCACAGCTGCCTCTTGCCTTGCCCTTTTGCACGGCGGCCTGCGCCTCCTGGTGGAAACCTCGCCTGTTGAGCAGGCCTGTAAGCTCGTCTGCACGGGATATGCCTGCAAGCTCCTCATTATCGTGGTGGAGCTTGTTCATATGGCGTTCAAGCTCGCCTATCAGCGATATTATCCTGACGGCGGCGCCGAACTGGTAGGTTATGAATTCAAGGTATTCAAAGAACTGGGGTTTCAGCTCGCAAAGCAGCATACCGAACTGCTGCTCGCCCGAATAAAGGTCGGCCATAACGAGCGTAAAGCGCCTGTCTTTAGGCATACGCCCATTTCTGAAAAGGTTGCTAAGGGGAATATCCCTATCCTTTTCTTTTATGCTGACCACCTTATCGCCCTCGGAATAGGCCACAAAGCGCCAGCGGCTTATATCGTAGAATCTGTCGCCCTTTTTATATGATACAGGCTCGGGCAGCAGGTACATAAAGCTTGAATTAATCTCAAACACAGGCAGGCGCTTAAGCAGGTCTGAAAACGCCTCGCCGCCGCCACGCCTTACCATAAGGGTATCACGCACGACGATATTCGAGCGCCTGAGCATTTCTATAGAAGCCTCGCTTGCACGGTTTATCTGAACGCCCACCTCACGGGAGAGCATACGGTAAACTTCAAGGTAGAGGATTTCAAGAAGCGCCTTGCCCGCATCGTCCTTGATACTGCCCTTAAGTCTATGATAGAGCGCATCGGCTGCCTGCTGGATATTCTTGATGAACATATAATACTCTTTATGGTAGTCGAGCATCTTTTTAAGTGCATCTCTTATCTCAAAGGCCATTTCCTCGGTGATGACGCCGTTCTTTTCAGTCTCTAACAGAACATCGAAAACACGCCCCATATTCTTGACTATCACAGGGTCGTGGCAGATATCCGTGCCGTCATAGATGAAATAGAGCACCTTTTGCAGTCTGTCGGGGGTCATCTCGGAAATAAGGGCGTCAACGTCAGTCACAGGCCTGCCCACATAGCCGCAGGAAGCACGGGGAATAAACCTTGTGGGGATATTTCTGCTTGTGATCTCTCTGCCCTGCAACAGCTCATAGGCGTTGACTACAGCGCTGTAGCCGAGGTCAACGGCAGATGCTCTGACAGATGCAAGGGGCGGGTCGAGCTTTTCGTCATAATCCATATCATCAAAGCCCACAACGAGCAGATCCTCACCTATCTGTATGCCGAGATCGGCACAGACCTCATATACAGCAAGGCACATATCGTCATTAGCGCAGACTACCGCCTCGACATCGGGGTTAGCCTTGATATAGCTTTCAAAATCGTCTTTACAGGCTCGTGAGGGGTTAACAAAGCAGACAAGCGACTCGTCATAGGCTATACCGTTATCGGCAAGTGCGAGCTTATAGCCCTCAAGCCTTTCGGCGCAGTCGGAATTACTAAGGCTGCCCGTAAGGCAGGCGATCTTTGTCTTGCCCTCTTCACGGATAAGGTAATTGACAGCATCACGCACGCTCTGGGTATTATCAAACACCACATACTCCTGCCCGTCTATCTTTGAAGCGATTGAGATAACGGGAACGCCGCTGCCGAACTGCTCTATAAACGCCTTTTTCTCCTCGTCTGTATTAGCGTAGGCGATAGTGCCGACGCAGGCACAGATAGCGTCAAGGTTCTTATCGTTTGCGTATTTAAAAAGGTTATTATACTGATACTCATAGGTGGTATCGGAGTTTAAATAGGAGGTATCACAGATATACTTACCGGGTATTACTATCAGGTTGATATCAAGCTGCTCGGCGGCGGCCATTGCGCCCCTTGCTGCTTCATTCGAGAATGTGTCGGTTATATTTGCCACCAGCATTCCGAAAACATATCTGCCTTTTTTCTCCACTTTTTATCACCGCCTGCCCGATATTACGGGCTGATTATTTATTATCATCAAGTGCTGCCACGAGCTGCTCGAGCTTTGCCGCAAAGGGGTTATCCGCATCAACGGGCTTGGCGTCACGGTTGCCCAAGGAAAGCTCATCGATGTACTTTTTACACTCGAGAATATACTTTGACAGGGTATTGAGCCCCTCGCCGAGATCCTGTGCATCGGGGCTTAATATCGTAACATTCAGGTTCTGATAGCGTCTTGAATACATTATATCTTTAAGGAAATTGAGCAAAATCTCCGCATCTCTTTTATCCATTCCCGACATATTCCTTTCATGCTTAACTTGATAACTTCTGCAAAGAAAGGCTTTCGCAGCGCCCGACTTGCAAAAATACCTATTTATATAATTATATCACAAACGGAAGTTTGTTGTCAACAAAAAACTAAAAATAATAAGAATCATCAAACTATAATATCAAAAATCGTGACTACTATTGAGTTTGTCATTGACTGCTTTGTGCCAAAAGTTGAAAAAAACTTCAAATTGTGGTATAATGAGGTGGGTATTATATGCACCCAAGAACTTAAAAGGAGTTGATCTTTATGTTCTGCCCGAAATGCGGCACAAAACTTGATGACAACGCTGCTTTTTGCACAACCTGCAATCACAGATTTGAACATAACCCATTACCCGAAGAAAACATGATGCCAAACGGTGACACACCGCCCATGCAGGGGTTTGCGCAGGGTGACATTCCGCCCGTGACTCCCCCGCAGAAGGCACCCACACAGCCCACCGCAAAGGTAAAGTCTCACAAGGGGCTGACGGTATTCTTAAGCGTTCTGCTGGCACTCGCAGTCGGGGCATCGGCGCTTTACTACTTCAACCCGGGCGGGATATTCGGCAGCAGCGATGATGACGATGATGACAGCTCATCAAAAAGCTCGAGCAGCACATCTTCATCGGCGCAGGAGGGCTCGCTGATATCAGGCAGCGGCTCGGACAGTTCTTCGGAGGGTGATGAAAGCTCGGAAAGTGATTCAAGCTCTGACGACACAAGCTCGGAGACTGACACCGAAACCACCACAACGACCACAGCTGACAGCTCACAGCCCGACGACACGGATACGACCACCACAACAGCAACAGGCGATTCTTCCAGCGAAGATGACAGCAGCTCGACCGAGACTGACACGGGAACTACCACCACATCAGACAATTCGGGCGGCAGCTTCACAGAGGACGAAGACTACAAGGAAGCCATGAAGCACAGCACCGACGCAAAGCCGATGTTCTCGGATTTTGACTGGTGCTACGGGCAGATAGACCTTATAAGGCAGATGCCCTCGGGAGCGACGCAGATAAAGACCGCAAACAGAATGGCGGGCGGCTGGAAGTGCCTATTCATCTACTCGACAAGCAAAAACAGCGAGATGATAGCACGAGAGATAAACAACGTGACCATTGACCCCACAGCTGACGAAGTGACCATGACGATAGACTGGTACCGCATGGAGATACCCAACAGCGAGACTGTGCCCGAGGACAACATGGACGACACCGTATTCCCTGTGAACATAGGCTCAAACGGCGCACTCACGGGCGAGCCTAATGGCGGCACTATTGTTATATCGCAGTTCTGGAATGACGGCAAGAACGACTATGCCGTAGGCGAATACCAGACAGACAGCGGCGTATACGCATATGTGGCGCTTTACAGATAAGGAAATAACATGATAAACAAAAAAATAGAATACCTGCTATGGGCGCTCGGCACCGACAACACACAGCTTGCGGCCTATGCGGGGTGTTCGGAATCTAATTTTTCAAGGCTCAAAAGCGGCTCGAGAGAGCCTGCGAGAGACAGCGTGACGATAAGGAAATTCGCACGGGCGATATGCCTTTCGGCAGCAGACAGCAGGCTGACCGACACGCTCAAAACCATTGTAGGCGCCAAAGACATAGAGGACGAGATGCTGAGTGATGCGGTCATAGACTGGTTATTTGACACCGACAGCAGCACCCTGCCCTGCACCCCCTGGGGGATTGATGCGATGCAGTTCGGCGAGAAGCTTTCGGCGGTGATGACTGTGGCGGGGCTTTCAAACTCGAAGCTGAGCAGGCTTGCAAACATTGACCCCTCATACATAAGCCGCATGAGAAGCGGCGACAGAATGCCCAAGAACAACCCCTCGCTCATCAACAGGATATGCGCAATAATAGCGGCAAAGGCCTTTGAAAAGGGCAGCGAGAAGGAGATCTTTGAGCTGACGGGGCAGCAAGGCCGTGACGAAAAGGCGCTGACCGAGGCTTTATTCGGCTGGCTTTATGACAAGCGGGGCAGCGAGGGCGTTTTGGCAGTTGACAGGCTGATCGACAGCATAGCCTCGATACAAGACGGCAGGCACCGCCGCAGCGAGCAACTTGCCATGAAGATAAAGACCGACAAGGCCGAGATCTACACGGGCGTTGTGGGGCTACAGACAGCTGTGACACGGCTTCTGGGAACGGCTGCAAAAGAGGGTAACAGGAAGCTTTTTTTCTACAGCGACCAGCCCACGGGCTGGCTCAGCGGAAGCTTCAACAGCGTATGGACTGAGCTTATGCGGGAATGCCTTGAAAACAACGTGAAGTTTACGATAATACACAACCTCGACAACAAGCCGTTCGACATATTTGAGGGCATAACGAACTGGCTGCCGCTTTACATGACGGGCGGCATAACCCCCTACTACTGCCCGCTTAGTGTCGGAGAGCGGCAATACACCACGATATTCATTGACGAGGGGCACGCCTGCATTGAGTCCAGCTTTGTAAGAGGAATGGAAGGCTCGGCGAGGTACAGATACATCACCGCCGCAGACGAGCTTTTATACGCAAAGCAGAATTTTGACATGGTGCTCAAAAACTGCAAGCCCTTTTTAACGATAAAGCGCACAGACGAGTTTATGATCACGGGCGACTACAGCGTTTACCTCACGGGCAGCATACAGATAAACTTAAACGAGCGTGAGGCCATAATACAGAAGATAAACTCGCCGCAGCTGAGTTTTTGCTTTGAGCACCCGATGATAATCAAGTCGCTGCAAAGATACTTTGAGAAAAAGCGCAGGCTTTAAAGCAGACAGCAAATAATCCCGAAGAAATATTTTCTTCGGGATTATTGCTTATATTATCTTGCCCTCAAGGTGGTCGCACTCGTGCTGGATGATCTCGGCGGTGAAGTCTTTGAATGTGGCTTTTTGCGGCTTGAATTCTTCGTCCAAATACCGCACCTCTATCTGCTGATAGCGGGTGCAGTTACGCTTACCCACGAGGGAGAGGCAGCCCTCCTCGGTATCATAGCGGCCTATGCGCTTGGTGATGACGGGGTTTACCATTATCACAGCGCCCTCGCCTCCGTCAAAGATGATAACACGCTTCGAGAAGCCTATCATATTAGCCGCCATACCCACGCAGCGGTCGGCGTTAGCAGCGAGGGTATCTTTAAGGTCTTGTATTATCTGAGCATCTTCCTTTGTGGCGAGGGTGCTCTTTTTTGCGAGGAAATCGGTATTGGTGACGATGTTTCTTATCATAGGGGAACTCCTTTCTGAAAAAAGCCCCCGCTTTGGGCAGGGGCTTTAGTATTTGTTATCAAGACCAGTAAGCAACCACGGGGGTGTTGGTCGGCACATTCTCATAAACGTACTCAGCATCTGCAAGCGATACATTGATACAGCCGTGTGAGCCGTTCCACTTATAAAGCTCGCCGCCGAAGTATGGCTGCCATGTAGCGTCGTGTATACCGATACCGTCGAAGGTCAGCTGATTCCAGTAAGCAACTGTAGTATCCCAGCTTGAACCGTCGGGGTTAGAGTCTTTAAGACGATAGTTCTTAGCCTGCATAAACAGCTTGAACACGCCGCCGGGAGTGTTTCTGTTTTCGTTAGGCACGCCCGAAACAATCAGCATCTCACGCTTTTTCTTACCGTTTTCGTAAAACCACATAGTCTGTGCGGAAAGATCAACTTCAAGGTAAGTCTTGCCGATATCGTCCTTAGCCGTCCAGCAATCAGGGTTGCCCTCATAGGTGAAGTTGCCGTTGCTATACCATATAGGATCAGCAGTCTGGCTCTTGCCCTCGAGTATCAGGTCGGTAACAAGCTTCTGCATACCGCCGGGCTCGCCGTCGCCGTTCAGGCCGTCATCGAGCCACCAGCCGTAATTGGACTTTGCGCTCGGCTCAATTGTTATCGTGCCCCTATTTGTTGTTTTGAACTTTCTTGGCTTATTAACGGTATCATACTTATCGGAAAGTTCCTTGACATACTTCTTGACCTCTGTCTGGTCAACCTCATAGGTACCGTCGTCGTTGAATTCTATCCAGTCGATAAAACGTGAGCCCTTAAGGACTTCTGTTTCATAGACAAAGTCGAATTTTATCTCGATATTTGCTATATCTGCAAGTGAATCATACTCGTCCTGAAGATCGGAAGCGAGGATAGATGGCTTTTCGTAAACGTCAAGGTCAGCTATCGAGATATCGAAATTGCCCTTTGCAAGCTCGTCTGAGATATAGTCATAGACCTCGCCTATCTTATTTTCATCAAAGCTATCGCCCACAACTTCCTTGACAAGCTCGAAGCCGTCGTCTGTACGCTCGATATAGGCGTTCTTTGACTCTATAACGTTCTTTGACTCGATGACGTTTTTCTTTATCATCGCATTGAGTTTAGTATCGTTGAACTTAGAATCGGGGTCAAACTCGAAGACCGACTCATTACCGAGCAGCGACTTGAACCACATATTATGATCCTGCTTATCGTATGCCTGCTCGACTGCGGCGGCTATATTGCTTGAAAAATCAAGCTGCTTAAGGTCGATTGTTACCTGCGTGCCGTCACGCTTTGTTATAGTGAGCTTATCAACAAACTTTATCTGGCCGCCGAGCTTCTGAATAGCCTCGTCTTTAGTAAGCTTGCTGACATCTATCTTATTAATCGTAGTATTTGCAAGGAACACGCCGTCATAGGACTTCTTGCCATAAAAGTAAGCGCCCACAACGCCGCCTATGAGTGCAACAGCCAAAAAGCCGCAGATTATATCGGCAACGTGGGATTTTTTCTTTTTTCTTCTTTTAGCCCCGCTGCTGTGGTGAGAAGAAGAGCTGCTATGGTGTGAAGAGCTGCCGCTGTGGCTGCTGTGGTGTGAAGAGCTGCTATGATTACCGGTTGACTGCCTGCTCATCTGAGGCTGCATCTCCTTTACTTCGGGAATGACAGAGGCAAACGAGATATCCTCTTCATCATCTTCATCGTTCATCGCCATATTCTGTGCTATCTGTCTGGCAAGTGCCTCCTTATCGGAGGGTGCGGGCTTTACAGGCTCGGGCACGGGGTCACTATCCTGCGCACCTGCGCCGAAGAATATAT
>CADAGC010000003.1 GCA_902787365.1 uncultured Ruminococcus sp.
AATGGCAATGAGCGCAAACAGTGCACTCAACAAGAACAACTCAACAGTAGCAGGTAACCTGCAGAAGCTTTCCACAGGCTTCAGAATCAACCGTGCAGCTGACGACGCTTCGGGTCTGGCAGTTTCAGAGAAGATGAAGGCTCAGATCAAGGCTCTCGATCAGGCTAACAAGAACGCACAGGACGGCGCTTCCCTTATCAAGACCGCTGAAGGTTACATGGGTGAGGTTCACGATATGCTTAACCGTATCGTAGAGCTCGCTGAGAAATCGGCTAACGGTACTTTTGAGACTGTTTCCGGCGGTATTGATGCTGAGGATTTCGGCAAGGCAGGTACAGACCGTCAGGCTATCCAGGACGAGGTTGACCAGCTTACATCTGAAATCGACAGAATCGCTACAACAGCTAACTTTAACCAGCTTAAGCTTATGGACGGTAATCTTTCGTCCAAGATGACAGCTGACGATATCACTAAAGCTAATACAGAACTTGCAAAGCAGGCAAAAACAGGCGCTGCTGCTGTTGGCGATGTAAAGAGTGTGAAGCTTTATGCAGCAACTACTGGTGCTGATGGCACAGTAAACATAACAGAATTAACTGAGGCTAATTCTAAAACAGCTGATGCTATACTTGTTGGAAAAACTGTAATTACAACAGCAGCAGCGGATGCAAGTGGTGATACTCCGGCGGTTACAGAGAAAACAGCAACCACTTATGAGACATATGAGGGCGGCTCTAAGGGCGGCTTAAAGCTTCAGATAGGTGAGACATCAACATCATCTGATAGCCTTACTGTAAATGTTAGAAACTTCAAGACAAGCTCACTGTTTGCAACTGTTAACAAATATGTTAACGGCGACGGTGATTCGTACAGCGCAACTAAGGCAGAAGGTAACAAGGATCTCGTTGTACACAACGACAAGTCCGAAAATGCAAAAGGTCTTACAATCAATGTTTCTAATCAGGACGCAGCCGCATTCGCAGCAGAGGCTATCCGTTCAGTAATCAACGAAGTATCCTCACAGAGAGCTACTCTCGGTGCTATGGAGAACAGACTTGATTACACAATGAACAACCTCGATACAGCATCGCAGAACATCACAGACGCTAACTCCAGAATCCGTGACACAGATATGGCTAAGACCATGATGCAGTATACTCAGGGCAATACCCTTACACAGGCTGCTCAGGCTATGCTCGCTCAGGCAAACCAGGCTCCTTCACAGGTTCTCCAGCTGCTCCAGTAATAGTAGTTGTTCTAACATTGTCATTAACATTCGGCACTTACACGAATGCTTAATTAAACACACAAGACCCTCCCTGAGAAACGGGGAGGGTTTTTGTTTATGCTGTTTGTAATCGCCCTCCCTTGACAAATCGTGCTTTTTGTGGTAAAATCAATATATAATGTTGATAATTTTTGAAATATTTAACAATTCGGGAGGGGATTAAATGTTTGTTAAAAAGATAGTCTCGCTGCTTGCGGCGGCGGTGATGATAACGGGTGTGGGCGGCACGACGTGGTATCAGACACGCTCTATCGAAGCTCACGCTGTAACAGAAACAGCACAGCAGGCCGACCATAGCGAACTGCTGACTATGTGCCGTGGCAATTATGCATATAACGACCTCGGCAAGAAATCTAACGGCAAGGCTATGCAGCAGTTCTATGATAAGCTGTTTGAAGCCTACTCTAAGGTGTGGACTGACGGCGTTGATTATAAACAATACCCGAATAGTACTGGGATATATGTTGCAGAAAAAATAAATATTAAAGAACTTGGTCTTACATCAGATGAAGCAATAGCGTGTTACTGTGCACTTAGATACGATAATCCTGCTATGTACTATCTTATTAACTCTTTTGTTCCAAGCGATACTACCTATTTCTGCCTTATAAATAAGGAGTATATAAAAGCCTCCGTCAGAGAGACTATTCAGCAGCAGATATATGACTATGTTATCTCAATGACCTCTGCGACAGAGGGCTATACAAGGCGCTATGAGCGTGCGCTTATCCTCCACGATAAGATGCTGCCCCTTGTGACCTATAACTATGACGATATGAGTGCTGTTTATTCCCATAATATAGTGGGCACGGTGGTCAATAAGACGGGCGTTTGCGAAAGCTATGCCAAGGCCTATCAGATGCTTCTCAATTATGTGGGGATAGATAATCTTCTCGTTATCGGAACAGAAAAGGAAAGCGGCGGCGGCCACGCATGGAACGCCGTGAAAATGGATAACGGCACATACTATTTCACAGACCCTACCTGGGACGATAAGCGTAATACCCATAGATATTTCGCAAAGGGCTATACCGTCTTTAATGAGGGACATACCGTCAATTCTGCTTCTGAAACGGGTGTGAATTACTACTACTCAATGCCCTCGGGCATACCCACCACAGACTATAACTGCCAGTCAAATAGCCCTACTCTCTATAATCAGATGCAGGACTATTCTTTCTATATAAATGAGGATAATACCATAACGATAGTCAGCTACCTCGGCAGCGCACAGAAAGTTAATATCCCCTCGGAGATACTCGGCTTCCCTGTGACGGGTATAGGCGCAGATGCGTTCTTTAACTGCACCAAGATCACAGAGCTGATATTGCCCGAAACCCTTAAAACTATTGAGCGTGGTGCGTTTTTCCATGCGCTGACCAAAGCTACGAGTATAACTATCCCTAAGAGCGTGACGATGGTCGATGACTACTCTATCGGCTGGAAAGTCACAACGTCGGGCGGCAGCTATTCATATGACGGCGATTACAGCGTATTCAAGCCCGGCAAGATAAGCACCCTTACTATCTGCTGCTATAAAAACTCTGCGGCGCATAAATACGCCGTAAAGAACGGTTTTAGCTACACCTTGCTCGAAGAGCCTGCGGCGATGTTGGGTGATGTCAACGGCGATAGTGAGATAAACATCAAGGACGTAGCCTTGCTTAAGCAGTATCTTGCCAAGTGGAATGTGGATATTGATAAAGACGCTGCCGATGCTAACGGCGACGGCAAGATCAATATAAAGGATCTTGCGCTGCTTAAGCAGTATATTGCTAAATGGAACGTCAAGCTCGGTGCAGCGTGATTAGGAATGATACTTGACCCGTGCGGCCGAGCACCCCGATTTATTAATACATTTTCTATTGCTTTTTGGCTTTGATAGTGATATAATATCTTTTGTAGAAACAGACCGCACGGAGCTGACCTCTGTGCGGTCGTGTCTGTAAAGGAGAAATATATGAGGTCAAAAACCAAGGAAATAAATATGCTTGAGGGGTCAATTGGCGATAAGACGCTGAAATTCGCCCTGCCCCTCGCTGCAACGGGTATACTCCAGCAGCTTTTCAATGCGGCGGATATCGCCGTGGTGGGGCGCTTTGTGGGTAAGAATGCTATGGCGGCTGTCGGCTCTAATGCCCCGCTTATAAACCTTATAATAAGCCTGTTTATAGGCATATCAATAGGCGCAAATGTTGTTATAGCAAGCTATACAGGCCAGAAAAACGATAAGGCCGTCGGCCGTGCGGTGCATACGGCACTTACTGTGGCATTTATCAGCGGCGTGCTGCTCTGCCTTTTGTGTGAAGCGCTTGCCGAGCCGATTCTCGGGCTTATGTCTATCCCCGAGAATGTGTTTGATATGTCGCTGCTCTATTTCAGGGTCTATCTGCTGGGGCTGCCCGTTATACTGCTCTATGACTTTGCATCAGCAATATTCCGCAGCCGTGGCAACACCGCAACGCCCCTTATCTGCCTTACAGTTTCGGGCGTTATTAACGTGGGGCTTAACCTTTTCTTCGTGCTCGTGCTCGGAATGACCGTAAACGGCGTGGCACTCGCTACCGCTATATCGAACTTAGTCAGCTCGGCGCTGCTTATATTCTTTCTTGCAAAGGACGAGGGCGCTGTGCATTTCTCGTTTAAAAAGCTCGGGGTGGATAAGCGCATATTCATTCAGATGATAAGCATAGGCATTCCCGCAGGTATTCAGGGTATGGTGTTCTCGCTTTCAAACCTCATACTCCAGTCGGCAGTAAACAGGCTTGGCGAGGACGTTATGGCAGGCTCGTCGGCGGCGTTCAATATCGAGATATTCTGCTACTATGTGCTCAATTCTTTTGGGCAGGCGTGTACTACATTCATCGGGCAGAACTACGGCGCAAACAAGCCCGACAGATGCAAGCGTGTGCTTAAGATAACCTTTTTGCAGGATATGGTGTTCACTATTGCGATTGCAGGCATAATACTGCTCACAGGCAGATATCTCATAGCCCTTTTCAACTCTGACCCCGATGTTATCGCCGTGGGCAGGGTAAGGCTCAAATTCATACTCACGGCAGAATTCATAAACGTCATAATCGAGATACTATCGGGCTATATGCGGGGCTTTGGCTATTCATTCGTGCCTGCGGTGGTGTGTATGGCGGGCATATGCGGCGTGAGGATAAGCTGGATGTATGCGGTGTTTATGAGGCACCAGAGCTTTTCGACCCTTATGATGGCATACCCCATAAGCTGGGCGGTCACGGCAATAGCGCTGTGTGCGGCGGCTGTTTATGTCAACAAGAAAAAGCTTGGAGACTTTTATTCGGGCGGCAGGAGCAAAACAGTATAAGAACAAATGTTCCATGTGGAACATTTTGAGAAAACTGCGTATTTTCAGGCGTTTACAGATGACGGATTTTTAAGGCGGCACCAAAAAGGAGTGACGTTATGAACGAGATAAAAAACACAGTATTCACAGGCGAGAGAGCCGAGTTTGCGGCAAAGAACACAAAATACATATCCTGCACCTTTGAGGACGGCGAGAGCCCCTTAAAGCACAGCGAGGATATTATTGCTGAGGGCTGCGACTTCAGGTGGAAATACCCTTTCTGGTACAGCAAGGGCATCACCGTGCATGGCTGCACCTTTCACGAAATGGGCAGAGCGGGCGTGTGGTATTCAAAAGACATAAGATTTAGTGACGTAAAATACATAGCCCCCAAGGGTTTTCGTCGCTGCGAGGGGCTGAGGCTTGAAAAAGTCTGCCTGCCCTTTGCGCAGGAAACGCTGTGGGAATGCCGTGATGTGACCCTTAAAAACGTTCACGCCGAGGGCGACTACCTTGCCATGAACTGCGATGGCATGGACGTTGACGGGCTGACCTTAGACGGCAACTACTGCTTTGACGGCGCCAAGAACGTAACGATAAGAAACAGCGTGCTCAACAGCAAAGACGCATTCTGGAACAGCGAGAACATCACCGCCGAAAACTGCAAAATATACGGTGAATACTTAGGCTGGAACTCAAAAAACCTACGGCTGATAAACTGCGAGATAGAGAGCCTGCAGGGGCTTTGCTTTATCGAGGGGCTTTATATGCGTGGCTGCACGCTGGGTGGCACGACGCTTTGCTTTGAATACTGTTCGGGCATTGATGCGCAGATAACGGGGGAGATAGAGAGTGTCAAAAACCCCATATCGGGTGTTATCAGGGCGGGCAGCATAGGCGAGGTCATCGCAGAGCCTGAAAGGGTGGATGTGGGGAGGACTAAGATGATTGTCGGGGAGAGTAGTGATATAAACTGAAAACAGGGGGCTGTTGTAAGCCCCCTGTTTTTATATTGTTACTGTTTTTATGCGCTGCTGCAAAATGGCTATTTCTTTCCGAGTATCTTTATCTCGCCCAGGAATGATCTTCTGTTTATAACAAGACCTCTGAACACTCTGTAAAGCCAGCCGACGGGCAAAAGTACCTTATGTTTATATGCCCATGGTACAGATTCTTTGTAGAATTCAAGCGGCGGGAATACTCTATACAGCATATATCTTGCTTTTGAGCCTTTGCCGTGTTTTTTGATGCCGTTATTTACAGAATTCTTGAACGAACCGTATGTGCCTGAGAAGATATAATAGTCAAGCTGTGCTTTTTCGGCTTCATCGAGCTTTTTGCCTTCAAGCACCTTAAAAGCAAGGCTGCGGCTTTGCTTTTCGTAATCGGCAATGCCGAGCTTTTCAAACTCACGGGTGATATAGTCATAGTCAAGCACATTGTTATATCTGCTGATATATATATAGCTGTCTACCAGCGAGCGTATGCCTGTGCCGCCAAGTGAATAGTGGCTGTATTCGTGAGCTATCATATAGATATAGAAATCTTCTTTGGTAAAATGGTAGCCGAAAGAATTATCTTCATCTTTTATCAGGCGGTCTTTTACCGATTCATAATAGCTGTAGAACAAATGGAAATTACGTTTATTGAACAACTCGCTGTGAAGCTCAAAGTTATATACGGGCTGTTTATAGTATGCATCGTCCTTATGAGCGCCGAATTGCTCACTTTCATAATCAAGGCTGAGCATAATATCTCTGGCTGTTTCACGGAAGCTGCCGTCATAGAGAATGTCATTATCAGACATCTGGCGCATACCAAGCTGAGGATAGAGATCTTTCATTATCACGCCCTTAAGCGGAATATACCATATACCCTCGTCCTCAAACCGTGAAAGGATATTTGCCCTTTCTGCATCAAAAAGTATATTCTTGCATATGGCCTTGTTTTTTGCTTCTTCAAAGGCTGCATCTTCCACTCCTGCTGACTCTAAAGCATAAGCCGTCATAGCTGTCAGCGATTGTGACTGTGCATATTCAAAAAGCTGCTGCATATCCATTTTTGCGAGCTTTTCCTTTGAAGGTATCTTGCCTTGCAATACACATCTTATGAGATATATCATATAGAATGCATTTTGCTTGCAGTCATGTTTGTTCATCTTTATATCCAACTTTCAAATAAAATGCGAAGATCAGCTTATCTGCCGCTGAGGTAGTTCATAAAGTTCTGCTTGTTCTCAAGTGCGGTGGTCGTGGGTCTGCCCAGATCATCTCTTGCGCCTATCGAGCATTTTACTTCGATAAGGCTGAGTTCACTGCGGCTCTTTGCTTTTTCAAGCTCGCTGTCAAGTGCTTCAAAGCTGTCAACAGACACAGCGTTAGGGTAGCCACAGGCCTTTGCGACCGCAACAAGGTCTATATCGCCTGCGACTGTAGGCATACCGCCGACAGTTTCGTGGGCTGAGTTATTTATTATTATATGTATCATATTAGCGGGCTTGTTTGCGCCGAGCACTGCCATAGAGCCCATATGCATCAGCACAGCGCCGTCGCCGTCTATACACCATATCCTCTTTTCCGGCTGATTAATTGCAACGCCGAGAGCTATAGAGGAGCTGTGACCCATAGAGCCGACTGTAAGGAAATCATACCCATGGCTCTGAGAATTTGCCTCACGTATCTCAAAAAGCTCACGGCTCGCCTTACCGGTGGTGCTGACTATCGGGTCTTCACCGCTGAAGCTGACGATATGACGGATTATTTCTTCACGCATCATTGTATTATTATTTTTATACTCGACCTTGGGGGCATCTGTGAGCGCACCCTTACGCACAACGAACGCCACCTGTTTGCCCTTTGCAAGCAATTCTCTAAAGCCGTTCATAGCAGCTGTAAGTTCATCGGCAGTAGTATCTTTGCTTATGATAAAGGAAGCTATATCCATATCATCAAGCAGCTTTACGGTGACCTCGCCCTGATAGATATGCTGGGGCTCGTCATGTATGCCGGGCTCGCCACGCCAGCCTACAATGAATATTATAGGTATAGCATAAACCTTTTCATTGAGCAGGCTTGCTACGGGGTTTATTATATTGCCCTCGCCGGAGTTTTGCATATACACTACAGGTACTTTGCCTGTTGCAAGGTGATAGCCTGCTGCAAGTGCGGTACAGTTGCCCTCGTTGGCAGCGATAATATGGTGATTACTGTCGATGCCGTATGTGTCCATAAGGTAGTTGCACAGTGCCTTGAGCTGTGAATCGGGAACGCCCGTATAAAAATCGGCACCTATTATTTTAACAAGCTCTTCTACTTTCATTATATGACCCTTTCTATGCTGATGCTTTAAGTCTTAAGCGGAATGCATTATCATTTCTTTTCAGTCTGCGGGAGTATTATCTCATCTATGATAAACTTAGCAGTTTTGTCGATATCGTCGTAAGCAACTGTCTTGGGCAGCTCTTTACCGAATGCTGCTTTAGCTTTTTCGATAAGTGCATCTGTATAGATGAGCTTACCGTCAACGACATCTTCAACGCCGTCAAGCGCCATAGATGCACGGTCAGCCTTATTCATCTGCTCAAAGCTGAATACCGACTCATCTATCCATGCGTCGAGCTTACCATCCTTATAGCCTACAGCAACAGGGTAGCCGCCGATATTGCCGTCAAAGCCGGGACTGAACACCTTCTGCTGATTGCCTGTTCTTATAGCATCTATAACAGCCGAGATTATCTGATAGTTACTTGATGCGTTCATCATATTTCTTGTCTGGTCAACAGGCATAGAGATATGGCAGGCCTTGAACACCTCATCCTGCGGTATATCCTTCTGCTCGCCCTTATAGTATATTCTGAGAGGGAGTTCAACGCCCTCAGTCTGGCCTTCCTTGCTTATACATACATCATGGAAATGGCCTGCTGCAAACATTATATCAACGTTCCAGAAATCATCAACGCCCAGCATATTTGCAACAGCGAACTTCATACGTGGAACAAGGTGGTTGAGGTTGCCGCTGCCGAAATCGGGGTAAGCCTTGCCGGCGCTCTTGAGCCAGGGGATAACTGCATCAGAGTAAGATGTGTTTATAACAACAGCATCTGTATCAGCTTTGTCGCAGGCCTCCATAACATTTTTTGTAAAGCGTATCGCAAGCGGGCTCCATATACCGTAGGCTCTTACATTTGCCCAGGATATGCTGCCATATTTAAGGCCGGGGTAAGCACGGCTTGAGTTTACTATGAAATTAGGCTTATACTTTTCGATAGCCGTAGTTATAGCGTCTATATCATTAAGATCAACGCCGCCCTCGACCTGGATATCAGACTTGTTAACGCCTCTGATAAGGCCTGCAACTCTTGTTATATTTACCTTTGTCTGCATTTTCTCGGCATCTCTGCCAACTGCCACTATGCTTATTGCGGGGTCATTTCTGCTCATAAGGTAGTCAAGCAGGTATGCACCAACGCTGCCAAGGCCTATTATCATTATCTTTATCTTGTTTTCTTTCACATGGCTCTCAACGACCTGAAGTCTCTGCTGTAAGGTTTTCATTTTTCGTCCTCCCAATATGATAATATTTTTTTGTAGTCTGCTCTTGTGTTGCAGTTTGTCCACCTTTCGAGGGGCAACAGCTCAAACGTGCTGCTCTCGCAGGAGTTTATATAATTCTGTATGATAAGAAGGTTAGTGCCTGCCTTATCCTGTTCATAGAATTTTTCATTTGCTTCTTTTAGCTTTTTCGCATCGGTGAATTTCCAAAGCTGGCCCGAATTGAGTATAACCGAAAATGCATCATCTATCTTCAGAAGCCCGTGGCTGCTGTTGAATGCATATTTATAGCAGCCCTCACCGTCCTTATAAAGAACTACGGCCTTGTTTGCATATATAGGCTCATACGAGTAGGTAAGAACATTTTTCTCAGAGGATACGACTCTTTCAAAAGATTTTTCATCAATATCAAGGTCGCCTTCGACAAATAGCACTTCATCGGGCTGTTCATATCTTTTAAACAGTTCATCAAGTCCCACATAAAGGCTGTAGCCCGAAGCAAGGTCGGCGTAATGCTCATTAAATACGAGTATTATCTTCTCTCTCATCTGTGCGGGAAGTGCATTGCAGTATTCCTTGACGTCATCATACTTATTTCCGCCTACAAGTATTATCTTATCGGCATACATACATTTTTGCAGCAGGTGATAGAGGAGCGAGTCGTAAGGATCATTCTCATAGTAAATTATTTTATGGCGCTTTTCGTTTTCGGGTATGCCCTCATTGAACCTGCTTGATATACCCGCAATAGTTATTATAGCAGCTTTCATATATCTCCCTTACTTTTTCAGATAATTCGTTATACACTCATCAAGACCCTTTTCAAGCCCCACAACAGGCTTCCAGGAGGTCCTTGTGCGTATCTTTTCTGTAGAGAGAAGTCTTCTCTCGGGGTCTGATTCTCTATAGCCCTCAAATTCGATAACAGGGTCGGTGATGCCCATTTTTGCAGCACACATCTTTGCAAGGTCGATGATAGATATTTCTTCATCGGTAGCCACGTTATAAACTGTTCCGTCAAGTGCAGAGTCGGTATCAACGAGTGCGAGGACTGCGCTGCAGCTGTCGTAGTTATTAAGGAAGGTGCGTCTGTTCTTTCTTGAATTCTCAAGAAGAGTTACCTTGCCCTTATCACGGAAGCTGTTGATTATGAAGGGGATGATATGCTTTGGGTATCTCTCATCTTTGCTGTAAACATTTGCAAAGCGTATCGAGCAGCCCTTTATCTTGCCGGTATCTACGGCATCCTTCATAAAGAACTCGGTCAGCAGCTTACCTGTTGCATAGCTTGTACGCTGGCTGTGCTCTGCAACGGCCATTGTAAGGAAATCGCTCTCCTTTACGCCGCCGTTCTCGTTCCATGAGTTCATCGAATACACCTCAGATGTCGAGCAGTTTATATACTTGTCGGCACCAACACGCACAGCCTGCGAGAGCAGATCGTTCATACCCTCGACGTTCGTTGCAAATGTCTCATACACGTGGTAGAAATGCTCTGTGTGCACTACTGCTGCGCAGTTTATATATATTATTTCGCTGTATGCAGGTGCGAGCTTCTTTACACGCTCTTCAATATCTTGCATCTGTGTTTTATTATTGATATCATACTCAAAGAATTCAAAGCGCTCATCGTCTATATGGTCTGCGACCGTGTCGATAGATGAAGCGAAGAAATTATCAAAGCCAAGGATATGGTCAGTACTGTCTTTGGAAAGTATCTGTCTTACCAGCTCATTTCCTGTCATACCCGTAACACCGCTGATAACGTATAGTTTACTCATAAATCATCACCTTTTCTTTATACACCGTATGTAAGTCTTGTCTTATAGAATTTATCGATCTCGTCGGGGAAGAGCGATTGTTCGTATTCCACATCGTATGGTACAGCCCGCAGTTCCACTCTCTTTGAAGGCAGCGAGAGCACAGCATACTGAGCATACGGGTTTTGGTTGCGTGGCTGCCCTACAGAGCCGGGATTGATAAAAGTCACGGCCTTTTTGTTCCTCAGTTCGGGGGCATCTGCCTTGTAAAAATGTGCAAAGCAGTGAGAATAATGAGAATGCCCGCCCATTACTATATCATAGTTGCTGTAATCTCCTCTGAGTTCATCGGGGGCAATAGCTTTCCAGTAATTATCTTCAAGTGAGCCGTGTACTGCAAGGCATCTTAGTCCGCAAAGTTCAAATTTCTGTATGCCTTTTTTGTTCATTGATACGTTTATATACTCTACTGATGTCTCTGTAAGCTGATCAGCCGTATATTTTGCCATTACACGCCCACGGTCTGATGACAGTCTTTCAAGGTCTTTATCTACCACGAGCTTTTCGTGGTTGCCCCATATATTGACGATGAGCCTGCCTTTCCAGTCACCCTCTTCAAGTGCTATAAGGCGCTTTATCATCTCATTCGAGCGCATACCGTAATCTATACAGTCACCGAGTATTATTATACCCGTAAAGTTTTCGTTTTCACAGTCCTTCATCACGGCATCGAATGCGCTTATATTGCCGTGTATGTCGGAGAGAATAAGATATTTATTATCCAATTGTGCGGCCTCGTTTTCATATCTCGTCTATAAGTCTTATTATATCCTTGAAGGGCATCAGTCTTGAATCTACTTCCTTGGCTCTGTGAGCTCTGAGTATATCCTCGGCTGTTGACTTCATAACAGGGAATGCCGCCCTCATCAGCTGGTTAGCGTAGATGACGATATTTACCCCGTGAGAAGCAAGCTCCTCCTCGGTGACCTGATTGAAGGACGTGGGAACTACGACTATAGGTGTCTTTTTATCCTTCTCTCTGAACTTATCGCAGAATTCAAATATCTCTGCGGGGTCTTTTTTACGGCTGTGTATCATTATGCCGTCTGCGCCGGCAGCGGTGAATGCGAATGCCCTTTCAAGAGCGTCGTCCATACCACGTTCGAGAATAAGGCTCTCGATCCTTGCAATTATCATAAAGTCATCAGACAGCTGTGCTTTTTTGCCTGCGGCTATCTTTGCACTGAAATTCTCGATGCTGTCCTGAGTCTGTATTACCTCTGTACCGAACAGGCTGTTCTTTTTAAGGCCTGTTTTATCTTCTATTATCACTGCGCTGACGCCCATGCGTTCAAGTGTGCGGACGTTATATACAAAGTGCTCGGTAAGCCCGCCTGTGTCACCATCAAGGATTATAGGCTTTGTAGTGACTTCCATTATATCGTTTATAGTGTTAAGGCGTGAGGTCATATCAACGAGTTCGATATCGGGCTTGCCTTTGGCTGTGCTGTCGCACAGAGAAGAGACCCACATAGCATCGAACTGATCGAGCTTGCCGTCCTCACTCTCTACTACGGTCTTTTCAACGATAAGACCTGTAATGCCCGAGTGCGCCTCCATTGTCTTTACGATAGGTGTCATATCGATGAGCTGACGCAGCCTTTTTCTTCTGTATTCGGGCATCGACAGCTTTTCTCTAAGTCTGTCATCTACCTTTTTTACATTTTCGTTATAGGTATAGGGAACGTCTATTATCTCACCGCCGTATTCGGCAAGGAGCTTTTCTACGTGAGTTCTTATGGTCTTTTCAGGGCCGTCCTTCCAGTTATCGCCATGCACGATAAAGTCAGGGTGCAGCTTATTTATGATATCATCGTAAAGCATATTATCCTGAAGCACCACTTCATCTACGCCGTCAATGGAACGGTATAGCTCCATTCTCTCCTCCTCCGAGGTCGTAGGGAATTTGGTGCAGCGTATCATTTCCTTGTCACTGAGGCAGCCGACAACTACTTTGCCGTGCTGCTTTGCGTGCTCGATTATGTTTAAATGGCCGTCGTGTATCACATCGGTGCAGAAACAAACATAAACAGTTTTCATTGATATAAACTCCTCTGATTTATTTATTCATTGTCAGCTGACGCAGTGCAGCTTATCTTTGTACTCTTCCGTTGCCGCCCGATTTGAGAAGTGCTTCGACATCGCTTACAGAAGTTCTGTTGAAGTCACCTTCTATCGTATGCTTCAGGCAGCTTGCAGCTGCTGCGAACTCTATGGCATCACGGCTGCTCTTACGGTTTATAAGCGAATATATAAGAGCAGCTGCAAAGCTGTCTCCGCCGCCTACACGGTCAACTATCTGTATATCATATTCAGCCGAGAAATATGCCTGTTTCTGCTGTGCGTCATACAGCAAAGCGCTCCAGCCGTTTCGGCTTGCCGAATAGCTCTTTCTGAGCGTCGTTGCGACATAGCTGCATCCGTAAAGCTTGGCTATGGTTTCGGCTGCAGAGACATAGCCGTCATTGTTTATCTCGGCGCTATTGATATTTGTACCGATAGATTCTATGCCGAGAACTTTCTGTGCATCCTCTTCGTTGCAGATACATACGTCAACATATTTCATAAGCGGCTTCATAACGTCCTGTGCTTTTTGGGGGCTCCACAGTTTGCCACGGTAGTTGAGGTCGCAGGAAACGGTCAGCCCTTTGTTTTTTGCAGCCTTGCAGGCGTCTTCGCAGATAGCCGCAAGCTCGTCAGACAGTGCGGGGGTTATGCCTGTCCAGTGGAACCAGCTTGCACCGTCGAATATCTTATCCCAGTCAAACTCGTCTCTCTTTGCAAGTGCAACAGCGGAATATGCCCTGTCATATATCACCTTTGATGGGCGCTGTGATGCGCCTTTTTCAAGGTAGTAAAGCCCCATTCTGCCCTCGCCGAAAACTGTATCTTCGGTATTTACACCGAAATATCTGAGCGAGTTTGCAGCAGCATAGCCCACATCATTATCGGGCAGCTTTGTGACGAATGACGCATCCATCCCGAAAATGCTCAGCGATACTGCGACGTTTGCTTCGCCGCCACAGAAGGTAGCATCGAGAGAATCTTTCTGGAACAGCTTTGTATATGACGGAGATGCAAGCCTGAGCAGCAGCTCTCCAAAAGTTATTATCTTCATATCTATCCCTTTTCCTTGCGTTCTTTTTCAGCCGTCTATATCAACATATCTGGGCGTGGTGAGCATTTTTATGTCAATATGTTTTCTGAATTCTTTCAGAACAGCAGCCATGCCTGCATTTTTCTTTTCGGCCACGTCACCTTGTGTATAGAGGTTCATCTTCTTGTCGGCATAGTTATCATCGGCGTTGGGCGAATAGCCGTCCATACCTGCGATATATACCGACCCGGCACCGCAGTCTATCAGGAGCTTTATGAGCATAAGCCCTGCATTGTCCTGCACAGGCTCGGTGCTATTGAGAAGCTCCTTGTATCTTACCTGCAGATACACATCTACTGCGGGTATGTTTGATGTTACTATGCTCTTGGCACGTTTTACCGATTCAAGGTCTCTGTAGCGTCGAAGGTTGCTAAGGAAAATAAAATCCGTCACCTGTTCGTCGTAGTCATAGTTTATGCTTATAGTAACAGTGTTTTTATCCTTGGCGCAGTCGAGTATTCTATCTTTCTCTGTCACCGAGCTCAGGCCGGGTGCTATGATGAGCACACGCTTTTCCTTTACCGCTTGGGTGAATTCATGCAGATGAGCCTCCTGCACTCTGTCCTTTTCCTGATATTTCAGATAAAGCTCCTCGATGTAGCCTTTGTCGAATGACACCTTCTTGTCATCATCCATCATATCAAAGATATTGTTCATATCCTCATATGTTAGCGTCTTTTTGGCATCGAGATAGCCTGCATAATTCGGGTGAGAGTTATGCATGGCCGAGATATAGTTTGGCAGCGAATAGCCCCAGTAGTTCTTGTTGTAAAATGGGGTAAGGATATTATCCATTATATTCAGCAGCGGGCTTAGCCTGTAGTCTTTGCCTGCATTTTCGTTGAGATAATCAACGAAGAGCTCGGTATTGAGGTTGCCTGCCCCTCTGCCCATTCCCATAACAGAGGAATCTATGATAAGGTTTCTGTTTGTCTGTACTGTAGTGAGTTCCTGTGCATTTGAATACGCCAGCTGCATATTGTTATGGCTGTGGAAGCCTATCCAGATATCATCATTGAGATTATGCTCAACCATATAGAAAAGGCGTGTAAGATCCTTGCTCTTCATACGGCCGAAGCTGTCAACGATATAGAAGGCATACGGCTCTATGCGGTTTATGGAATTAATCAGCGAGAGAAACTCTTCATCTGTATAGCTGAGAGATACCATAGCTTGAACAAAGACAAGATAGCCCTTTTGTTTTATTTTTTCGCACCATTCAAGTGCGGCTGAAAGATCTCGTTTATGGAATGCGACACGTATGCCGTCAACGGATGAGCCGTCGTGTTCGGGCAGAGCATCTATGTCGAATTCGCCGTAGTTTATCATAGCCACAAATATTTTGCCGCTGCGGTCAGCAGGTATAACAGCTGCTGCATCGTCAAATGATGTGAAACGTGTGATATCCGGGTCACGGGATACTTTATTTGTTATGAAGCCGCATTCAATGATGTCGATATTTGCTTCAACAAGACCGGCTGTGATCTTCTTTATGTTCTGCGAACCAAAACGCCATTCGTTGCAGTAGCCGCCGTCACGCAGCGTGCAGTCAAGAACGTGAACTTTGTTCATATTATTCCTCCGGGTGATTATTCTATAACTATCTCACCGTTTTCTATCTTTGCCGCAACTATTGCCCTTACTTTTTCAAGATCGTTGGGCGTGTCAACGGCAACCGTTTCGGAGTTTACCTCCATATACTGTACCTTGTAGCCGTTTTCGATAAATCTGAGTATCTCTATATCCTCAACAGCCTCGATCTTTGCCTTGCCGTATTTTATACCGTAATCGCAGTAGAACTCGAGCGCATCGGGCTTGAAGCCGTAAACGCATACCTGCTTGTAATATGAGTAATCTATACTGCCCTTGGGGAATGGTGCTGTTGCACGTGTGAGGTATATTCCTATGCCGTCTTTATTGGTGATCACCTTGGGGACAGTGGGGTTTACTACATCAACAGGGTCATGTATCTTTGTCATAAGGTTTGTGATCTTGAGCTCAGGATCACTGTAAAACGGCTCGATAGCCTTTTTGATCGTTGCAGGCTCGAGAAGCGGCTCGTCGCCCTGTATGTTCACGATAAGGTCAGCAGGTATTTTGCGTGCGACCTCGCCTATACGGTCTGTGCCTGTTTTGTGACTGTCAGAGGTCATTATAGCTTCAACGCCAAGAGAGCGGCAGGTCTCGAATATCCTCTCATCATCGGTCGCAACATAGACCTCATCAAAGTCCTCGACCTTTTTGCACTGATTATATACCCACCATATCATAGGCTTGCCACAGATATCGGCGAGCGGCTTGCCGGGGAAGCGGGATGATTTGTAGCGTGCAGGTATAACTCCGATTATTTTCATTTATCATTTCTCCTTGTTCATAAACATTTTTATGTGACCCATAACAGTCTTTCGTTTTATTATAAGTATTGCAATGAATATCAGCAGTATACTGTATCTTATGAGCATATACGGGTAGACAAACACCATCACTACCGAAAACAGCACGAGCCCTGCTGCTGTCAGGAAAATAAACCTCGTATCAAACAGCCTTATGCCGTTAAGTTCCTCATTGCATATCCTGCGCATAAAAATATAGTGCGCTATGCCAAAGATAATATAGCATATCAGTGTTGTGTAGCCCGGGGCAATATATCCGAACAGCTTTATGCCGAAGTAGTTGAGCACAAGATTTGTCACAGCGCCCATTACAGATGCATAGGCGATGAACTTATTGCGCTTGTAATAGAACTCGACATTTGCAAATATCTGATACATAAACAGGAAGTAAAGGCTCGATGTTACCGAAGGGATTATCTTTACAGCATCTGAATACTTTCTGCCTGCAAACAGGAATATGCATTCCGGTGCGAATATTATAAGCATCATAAGCACCAGAGCAAGGCCTGCAAACATAGCGTTTCCCACAGCAGGTATCTTGTTGTATCTCTTTTTTTCGATCTCACCGTATATCCACGGGGCGAATGACTGGTTTATTGATGTTGACAGGATATTAAGTATCATTGCGGCGGAATATGCCACGCTGTATATAGCAGCCTCACTTGAGCCTACCATTTTGCCTATCATTATCCTGTCGGAATGATTGAGTATCATAGTTGACAGATAATGCGGCAGCAGCGGAAGGTTGAAAAGGAATGCTGTTTTCCACAGCTGTGCTGAGAAAAAGTGTTTGCCCTTTATGAGGTTATGTATATACACCATACCGCATATGCATATAGTGGTGATAGCCTGCGTTATTATCCTGGCATTTGCGCCGTTGTCCTCTGTGGTGAGCAAAATAGCTATTATCGGAACAGTGGAAGCAAAAAAGGTGTTGGCCACCGTTATTATCACAAGTGTTTTGTACCTGTATTCAAACCTTTCCCTTCCGGCCCACAGCGAAAGTGCTGCCGAGCATACTATCTGTGCGAACATAAGCAGTATAATAGGTGTTTTCTGCTCAAGCAGATCGTTAAAAAACGGCCTGCCTATAAAATAGATGCATATCCACCCGACGGTCATCATAGTGATGAGCCCCTGTATCGCAGAGACATATTTGTCACGTTCGTCCTTATAGTCACGCATACCGTTATTGAAGCCGCCGTAGAAAAGGTTGAAGGTACACAGTATCGAGATGACCTCGACCCAGGTGTTATATACACTTACTATACCGAATTGCTCAGTGGTTAGTATTCTTGTGAATATTGGTGTAGTAAGGAATGCGATGCCCTTCTGAAGAAAACCGCATATCGTGAACCACAGACCTGCTTTTGCAGGGGCAGACATTTTCCTGTATTTCTCAAAGAATACTTTTTTTAGGTGAAGAAGTCTTTCCATTCTTTGTTCCTTTGCATATAATATAGCCCGCTTATCAGTCGGCTCACTTATCAAAACTCTGAGCGTAATCCATCCCCATAAAGACCTTGTTTGTAGCACAGTCAAGGAAATTTATAGAGGTAGATGTTATGGATATAGCTGCATAATACGGTCTTGCATCGGGGTCGTAATTGAGCACTTCCGATGGCAGGTTCTTGTCGATATATCCGCAGTGGTATTTTTCTATTATCTTACTGTAGTCTGCTTCATCTCTCGGGTGGGGCTTTATTACTATCTGGTAGCCTTTTTCCGAATACTCCCTGACTACTGCTTCAAAGACGTTGAGCTGCACTTCCATAGAGGAAACGTGCCTGTCCTTGAACATAGGCTGGGTGCATACGAGCACTGCATCGCCGCCCACAGAGTTTACCTTTTTATTCTCGGCAAATATCTTATAAACCGTCTTTTTCTGATCATCTGTCAGTCTGCCGAAAAGCTCCTTGCGTGGCACTTCAAAGTATTTTTCGTTGCACATCTTCAGGTCTTTCAAACTGTTGACCTCAACATCTACACAATACTTAGAGTTGCCCCAGGCCTGTGTGCCGAGGCCTGTCAGACGCTTGAGCCTGAATTTCAGCGAGTGCGGGTCATAGCTTGTCTTTGCTATACCGTAGTATTTATCGAAATACCTGAAATAATCAAGAGCATCTTCTATGAGATGATATTTGTATTTTTTTGCTATCAGATAGTATGCGATGTAATGTGCATCCTGATAAACGTAGATATCCGAATACTTGCCGAAATCCATATCAAGATATTTGTCAACTATCTTTTTGTTTGAATGCTGCCTCATTAGCTGGTCAAGACGCTTGTTTATCTTTTCCTGCTCGGGCAGTATCCTTTTATTGTCAAGCGCTGTTATCTTCCCGAAAAGCCCCGACTTTTCAAGTGAGGGGACGAGCTGCTCATATCCGGGTATGATATTTGAAAGCAGCAGGTCGGGCTTTTCGCCTGACAGTATGCTTTTTATCGTAGTTATCAGAACGTGATAATACGTAACACATATATAAAGTTTAATGCTTAACACGTTCCTTTCCGGTCTCTTTTTCGTCATTGATATTGATCTGATCGCCGACCATGCCCGAGTAGTACATCATAGCAAGAAGTATAAATATACCTACATCCTTTCTTCTTGCTTCCATGATGTAAACTATGCAGTAACCGACAAACAGAAATGCCAGTATCGCATTGAATACATTCTTCTCCTTAAGGTCTATCTTCTTTGACGAAATAAGTATGATAGCAAGGAATATTGCTGCAAGAACGACACCGCCGGTAAACAGTATGTCAAGGTAGCAGTTGTGAGCCTGATAAATATCCCAGCTCCATGAAAGGGGGATACGTGTCCAGCCTACGCCGAATTTATAGTTGGTTTTCAACACATTGACCGATGAGTGCCATATCTCTGTTCTTCCCGTAAAGTCCTTTGAACGGTCAAGGAGCGTTTTGAAAAGGTTTGTGAAGAACGAGCCGACACCCACGTTTATGACGATATATGATACTGTGATGGATGTAGCAAGGCTTATTATACAGATCTTGAACTTGGACAGCTTGATGCTTCTGAACAGTGTGATAAGAATCACCATTACCAAAATAGCGATAGTGCTCGTCGCAGAACCGCCCTTGATCTCGGAGAAAACGATCAGACCTACCAGCAAGAAGTAACTGAGCCTGAGCTTGTGGTAGTTCATAAGATTATGGAGAGTGTTGAACAGAATAGTCATAAAGTATACGAAAATAAAGATATTTCTGTTGCCGAAGAACCACATTACCCAGTTTCTGTCATCAGTATACAAGCCATTGGGGTAGTATACCTGAGTGAAAATATTAATAAGAGTAAACGTTACGAGCCAGAAATTGAATACCTCAACGTATTCTCTGAGGTGGCCTGTCTGCATAAAGTAGCGCAGTATTATAAGCGTTGAAAATATTTTTATTGCGTACAGCACGGGTTCCTCCATAGAGAAACCGTTTAGCATATTTACCGCTGTCAGCCATAGCATATACAGCAAAACAAAGACTGTAAACGCATCAGGCTTCTTTTTGCCGGTGGTCAGAAATACCATTGCCGCAAAGAAATACGAAAAATATGTAAACATTAAAAACAGTATATGCACATATCTCCACACGCCGCCGAAAAGTCTTGCCATTTCAGAAATGCCGGATGGCTCTATCGCCCCGAGTATCAGCACACTCAGAAAAAACGGGTTATAGACATTCAGCCCGAAGTTTATCTTGATGGTTTTATTCTCCATGGTTATCCTTATTCCTCAAATCTCTTTCTTTGTTCATTGGCAGATCCTTTTTTCCTGAAATATACTGACCAGGCATCAAGGTGTGTGCCGTCCTCCGGAGGGTCGGGTATTTTCATATAGTCCTTGCCATAAAGGTTTGTAAGGTATCTGTCATATCCCGAGGGTACGCAGAATACCGAGCCTTCAAACGGCATATCCACAGGCTCGCACATATACTTTTTCTCTATGGTCTCACGTTCGCCGTAATGTGCGGGCAGACTGCACGCTACATACTCCGATGTGTTGTAATCGGTACGCTTTGACAGCGAATTCATGAGTTTTCCGAAGAAATGCGGTCCTATGGGCTTTGCAAAAAAGCTGACGATCTTTCTCGGGAATATGAATCTGTTTTTGCTTAAGTATTTTTTTCTTATTGCCTCGGCGCAGAAAGTGTCAAGTATCTTTATAACGTTGTAATACACTCTGCGCTTTGTGCGGCTCGGTGATATGCCGTCGATAGGGAATATATCAACGCTTACGCCTATTTTAGGCGCATATATGGCCTTGTGTACTATTCTTGAATCGCTGTCCCATATCCTTGTGTATGAAAGGTGCCATTTCTTGTCATTATAGGGGCTGCTTATGTGGAACCTTTCCGAGTCTGACGCTTTGAAACCCCTGACAAATCTTTCGTAATCGTCACGTGGCATCATAACATCTCCGTCATCATCCCAAGGGATAAAGCCGTGGTGGCGCACTGCCCCCAGGCAAGTGCCGCCCGAAAGAAAATACGTTATATTATTCTCTCTGCAGTATTTATCTATCTCACAAAGAATGTCATATACGATTGATTGCATTCTTTTTACAGTGTTATCTGTTTCACTCATTATCTATCATTCCTAACATAATAATCGGTAAACAAGTAAAAAAAGCGATGTCAGTCCCCACCGATCAGCGCTTTTAATATTTTGACTGTATGGTCAAAGCCCTCTCGTGCATCAAAGCAGCCCTTCCAGCCAAGGCCGATAAGGCCTGTGCTTTCAAGTGAGGAGTTGCTCATGGGGTTGAAGCCCTTTCGCTCGGCATCGGTGGGCAGTTCAGTCTTTAAGGTGGTTTTTGCGCTTTCGGCCAGCAGCTGTGCCATCTGCTTTATGCTTATTATCGAATCGGGGTTAGAGATATTGTAGGCACGGCAGTTTTGCCCGCATAACAGCACTTTCAGTATGGCTGATGCACAGTCAAGGCAGTAGCAGTAGCTGCGTATCTGTGCCCCGTCGCTTTTCATGACTATATCTTCACCACGTGCGGCGGAATATGCCCACGCCGAAGATACTCTGTTGTCATTCGGTGATGCGGTAGGGCCGTATATGTGTCCGGGACGTATTATGACGCTTTCGACACCGTATTCATCGGCATATGAGGCGCACAATGTTTCTGCGGCTCTTTTGCCTACCGAGTACGAATTCCTTGCATTGAGAAGGTCGATGTAGCCGTACTGGTCTTCCTTGTAGGGCTCGTTTCCGTCCTTTTTGCCATACACCTCGCTTGAACTGATGTAAAGTATCCTTTTTGTACCATGATCCTTTGCATAATCGAGGAGATATTTCATCCCGAGGAAATTGCTCAACATCGTTTCGACAGGCTCTTTCACTATCATACCGGGGAAGGCGTTGCTTGCTCCGTGTATGATGTAGTCAGCCTTTACATTTATTACGTTGTCTGTTCTTGAGGCATCATATGACACAAAGTGAAAATCAGGCCTGTCCACTTGCTTGCCGAAGCGGGTCTGCATCTCTTCTATCCAGCGGCCTGCTGCAAGTATCTCTATCTTTTGCCTGTGGGTGTCGTTATATCTGAATAGTATATCGACCACAGACGAGCATATAAGACCTGCTGCACCCGTTATCATAACAGAATGCCCCGCAAGTTCGTCAAGCTCGGGTATAACTGACGAGACTCTGTCTATATCCTCAAGCCATAGTGAGTTGTCGTATAGCATAGCTTTCTCCTTATTTCAGCCAGTCGGAACGCTTTGCTGCCAGCAGCGCTTTGAATATGTCAATATCCTCAACCGTGGTCAGCTTGATGTTCTTTTCAGAGCCGGCAGAAAAATACACCTGCTCGCCCATTTCTATTTTCAGTGTGCAGGAAGCAACTGAATTGGTTATCCCTGCTTCAAGTGCTCTTCTGTGAAGATCGCATATATCCTTTATCCTGAATGCCTGCGGGGTCTGTGTTCTCTTAAGGCGGTCACGAGGATAGCTGCCGACTGACACCTTGCCGTCCTCTGTCTGCATCATAGCCTCGGCACAGGGGATGACCGTTATAGCGTTGCCGAACTCACGTGCCACACGTATGTTGTCAGAAATAATCTCTGCGCTTACCATAGGACGTATAGCATCGTGTATCAGCACAAGGTCGTCGCCGTCAAAATGCTTCTCAAGCTCGTATACGCCGTTTCTTATCGAGTCCTGCCCGTTCTTTCCGCCGGGTATGACATATTTGAGCTTTGATATGTTGAACTGCTTGGAATATGCCCACAGTACCTGCTCCCAGCCGTCGATGCACACAACTGCTATCGCATCTATCTCGGGGTGGCGCTCAAAGGCTTCGAGCGTATATACTATCACAGGGCGCTCATTTACAGTGATGAACTGTTTGGGAATATCCTGATTCATCCTGTTTCCCGAGCCGCCTGCTATCAAAAGTCCTATATTAGCCATAGATAATACCTTCTTTTATCTTTTTTGTGTGCCGTCAGTGTTCCGTGCGCACGGGGGTCATATAATCGCCGTACTGTTCGGTCAGATAGTTGTCCCAGCTTTTTATTGCCATAAGCTGTGTCTGCTCAAAGTTAACAAGCTCATAATTGTCCATCATAGCCGCATCGTATATGCAGCCGAGACTCTGGAAAATGTCGTTGCATATCATAAGAGGCTGTGTCTTATTTTTGTTGCCCCATTTTGAAACGTGGGTATACATCTTCTTTTTAGTCTTTGCTGAGAATACCCTGCCGAGCAGACCAGTTACCGCAAGTGCTGCTTTGTAAAATAGCGAGAACTGCTTTTTCTGGTTTGTACGCTCTTTCATCATTCCCTGCAGAGTTTTCAGGCACAGCACCTTCACTCTGTGCCCGAGTGATGATGCAGGCACTCTGTCTGCTATGAATATATCAAGAACAGGTGTGCTGTCCTTGATACCTTCCTTCCTGAAGGTATCCTTTCTTACTATCTTGAACACCCACAGCTGCTCTTTTATGCAGTATTTGCCGAGCTCACGGCGCTTTGAGAGCAGCTTTTCAAAGTTTGCCCTGTCGAGTATGATATCTATATCATCATCCCAGGGGATAAAGCCCTTGTCTCTTATCGCACCGAGCAGCGTGCCGCCGATGATCGAATACTTTATGTCGTTCTTGACACAGAAGCTGTGAAGATCACACATCATAGCCAGCAGCTCACGCTGTTTGTCGGCCACCTTGTAGGAATCATTTGCATCTATCACGTTTCATACCGCCAATCTTAGATTTAATCAGGCTCTGTATTCGGGGAAGAAGCCGCTGTTGTCTGTCTGACCTCTTAACTCGGTAAGGCGCTTGTATGCTTCTTCGTCTGTTATCTTTTTGCCTATGTAGAACTGCTTGTCCTCGCCCTTTTTGTAGAAGCTCTTTTTGAAATCGTAAAGAGGGCCTTCCTTTGCGCCGAGGCCGCCGCCGAGATGAAGCCACTCGCAGCCATGCTCGCAGCCCCATTTTGCCGCCTCGTAGAGTATCATATTGGTGCCGGCATATCTTCTGTATTCAAAAAGCTGGCCGCTGAGGTGGTAATTCATATACCTGTCTGTATATATCATTATCGAGGAAGAAATGGGTATATCGCCAAGATATGCTGTAAACAGCGTGAAGCTGCCCTCAAGGTCGTTTCTTATGCTCTCGAAAAACTCGTTGTCAAAGTAATAATACGAATTGGCATCATCGTGATCCATTGTGGTCTCATATATTTTGCAGAAAATATCAAAGGCCTCTTTGGAAGTTTCTTTTCTTACGGTAACGCCCTCTTTCATCGCAACACGGATGTGACCTCTGTTCTTTGAGCTGAATCGTTCCCAGATCTTCTCTTCATCATCAAGCTCTATGGCTACGGTGTTTCCGAGAAACACCTTTTCGTAGAAATCGTTGAATTTTTCCTGTGCGTTGTTTATCACCGGGTGAAAACGTACAAATTCGCTGACGATGCGGTTTTGTTTGCACCATGCGGTGTATTCTTTGCAGAATGTCTCAAACCCCTCATCAGTCTGCTCTCCCTCAAAGTGCCAGCCGCCGTAGCCGTAGGGGGTCGCAAGGTCGAAGTATTCGCCGTGCGAGAGCTTACCCTCAAAGTTCTTGTCATCAGCGATGTCACGCTTCATAACTACGTTGATGCCACGCAGCCCGTCGCCCTCGTAGATGATAAGCATAGGCTCGCCGTCGCCGTGCAGCTTGAAAGCTCTTACATATCCACTGAGGTGGTAAACATCACACTCGCTGAATGATCTTGCAGCCGCATCCCATTCTTCGCTTTGGTTGAGGTCATAAATTGTCAGCATTTTATTTCTCCTTAGGTCGGGGGTCATTCCCCTTTAAGTGTTTTTTCATAAGCAGACGCTCTGTTGTGAAATCTGCATTCTCGTAAAATGACACGGCATTTTTGTTGCTTGCCGTCACCATTAGATCTATCTCATCATAGCCGTTGCTGCAGGCATATTCTTCTGCTGTGGCAAGCAGCTTTGAGCCTATGCCTTCGTGCTGATGCGTGCTGCTCACGGCTATCTCAGCTATATGCAGACGTTTTTTGTTCAGCCTGTTTATGCGGTGTATCCATATAAAGCCGTAAAGCTCATCCTGTTCGACTGCTGCGAGCACAACGGCACTTAGATCTTTCAGGTGCTCGTGTATGATACAGCATCTGTCATCGCCGTAGCTCTTGCCTGCATCAAAGTCTTTGAAATTGAGCTTTACCGAACTGTCGAGCAGCTCGGCTATCTGTCTGCGCCATTTATCAAAGCTTACATCATTTATCCTTATCAGTTCCACGCTTTGCTTTCCTTTCCTCATCAAGGTCAAGCATATCAAAACTGCCGGCATCGACGATGTCTTTGTGGCTGATGACCTTCATCACGGTCTTTAGGATTATGCTAAGATCGCCCTTGAAAGTAATATTCTTGACATATTCAACATCCATACCGAGTCTTTGATCCCATTTGACGGCGTTTCTGCCGTTTACCTGCGCAAAACCTGTAAGACCAGGCCTTACCGAGTGCCTTTTGCGCTCTTTGTCGGTGTAATATGGTAAATATCTTTCGAGCAGCGGCCTGGGACCCACTATCGCCATATCGCCCTTGGCTATGTTTATAAGTTCGGGCAGCTCGTCGAGAGAGGTCTTGCGAAGAAAGCGCCCGTAGGCTATCAGCCGCTTTTCATCGGGGAGAAGCTCACCGTTTTTGTCCTTCTCATTTGTCATTGTGCGAAACTTTATCAGTTTGAATATCTTTTCATTGCGCCCGGGTCTGTTCTGTGTGAAGAAGGGGTTGCCCTTCATAGCGCAGGTGCCTGCTGCCGAAAGAACAACGAGCACAGGGCTAAGCGCAGCAAGGGCAGTTACCGATAAAAAGCAGTCCAGCGGTCTTTTGACATATTTCTCGTATATCATAAATTCTCATCCACCTAATCTTTTCAGTATTTGCCGTGAGCTTTGTAGAACTCTTTCCAGCACCATTTTGCGGCCGCATCGCTCAACTGCTCGCCACTTGGGCTCAGTTCATCGGGATAGCTGTTTTCGCCTGCTCTCTTTGAGAGATAGTCGTCAAAGCTTCCGATGACCCTTGCGGGAACACCTGCAACAACGGAATTGGGTGGGACATCCTTATTGACAAGGCTTCCCGCACCTATAATTACATTTGAACCTATAAGGACCCCATACAGTATGGTAGAGCCCGCACCGACGAATACATTATCCTGTATCTCGATGCAGCCTATCTTCTCTTTGAAGCCCTTTTTACTTACATTCGGGTTATGATTGAGCATAACGTGGGTGACATCGTGTGTTATAAAGGTCACCTTTGACGCAAGACGGACGTTATTGCCGAGCTTGATGAGGTTGGCATATAACGGCACAGTTCTGTTCATTATGCTGCAATTCTTGCCTATAGACGCAAAAACGCCTTTTTTCTGAGGTATTCTGTGCGCTTTTGGCTTGAAAGTATGGTGTAGCATCTAAGTGTATGCCATAATCTTTTACTGTGCATAGTCTCACTCCTTGGCGTAAAGGTCTTGCCGTGTGCTCTTTATCTGAAGCACCTGTGTATTATCTCTATCACCTTGTCCTGCTGCTGCTGCGTCATTTTGTTGTCGCTCGGCAGACAAAGGCCTCTTGCGAATATATCGGCACCAACATCTATGCCGCTGCCTGCGATGTATGCGTTGCTCCTGCCCCTGCCGCTGCCTTCAGCGGTTATGAAGGCATTTGAGCGGTATATGGGCTGCATATGCATAGGTTTCCATATCGGCCTGCCCTCTGCATTGAATGCCGCAAGTGCTTCAAGTATCTCCTGCGGCGAGCTTTTGCCGCTTTCGCTCTTGTATAAGTAATCCTGCTCGCCCCTTACCATAGGCGCCAAAGCTTCTTTGTTTATTATCATGCAGCTGAGCCAGAAGTTTGGTATGGAATTCTCTCTGTCCCAGGGGTTCATCTTTACGGGAAGGTCTGCAAGACCCTTTTCGTATCTTTCATAGATAGCCTTTTTCTGAGCGATGTGCTCATCGAGGAAAGGTATCTGCCCACGTACTACGCCTGCAACTATGTTGCTCATACGGTAGTTGTATCCAAGCTCCTCATGCTGGTACCAGGGGGCAGCCTCACGGCTCTGTGTGCTCCATTTTCTTACCTTGTCGGCATCTTCCTTGGAGTTTGTCAGAAACATACCGCCTGCGCTGCCTGTTATTATCTTGTTTCCGTTAAAGCTGATAGCGTTGTAATTGCCAAGAGCACCGGTCTCTACCCATTTCCCACCGAGCTTGTATTTAGCGCCGAGGCTCTCCGCTGCATCCTCAACGATAAGTGCGCCGTGCCTGTCACATATTTCCTTTATCCTGTCCATCTTTCCGGGTGTGCCGTAAAGATGCGCAACTATCACGAGCCTTACGTCAGGGTACATCTCAAAGGCCTTCTCAAGTGCTCCGGGGCTCATGTTCCATGTGTCATATTCGGTGTCTATGAATACTGCCTCGCCGTCCTCATAGCCGACGGGGTTTATGCTTGCATCGAAGGTACAGTCTGAGCAGAATACCTTTTTGCCGCTGAGCGTGCCCTTGTCGGGTCTTGCCTGCCCATAGAGCTTCTCGCCTGCGAGCTTTGTTGCAAGGTGCAGCGAAGCTGTGCCTGCACTCAAAGCGACTGCGTGCTTTACGCCTACATACTCAGCAATGAGCTTTTCTGTCTCATTAATGTTTGCGCCTACTGTAGACACCCAGTTTGTCTGTATGGCTTCATCCACCCACTTTTGCTCGTCGCCGTGCATAGTGGGGCTGGCAAGCCACAGCTTTGCCTTGAAAGGCTCGATACCCTCAAAACGGGGGTCGGTCAAAAAATCATTCATCATATATTTTCCTTCATCATTAATTATATTAAAAACGTATAATTTCCATTAATTCCTTGTCTATCGGAGTCAAAGCCGGACGTGTCAGATAATGCCGTTTATGCCCGAAAACACAGGGCTTTACGGCATCGGCACGAACGCTTTCGTCAAATAGACACACTTATAACCTTAACATATCAATTATATCAAACCATAATAGCTTTGTCAAGCGTGTGACATTGTTTTTATATATTTGTATAAATATAGCTGTCTTTTTATCAATGTATGTTGTTAATTCCCATAACTGCCCGTTTTACAGCGCTTGACAACCCGTGTGTTATGTGCCATAATAATAACAGAGATAAATGTTTTTGGGGTGAAAAGTGGTGTGTTATATAATTTAAGCTTTTAATATGCAAAAATGGCTTTTTGCTATTGCAATATAGACATTTGGCTGCACTTTGTGTGTATTTTAAAGACCAGTATAGTTCCGCTTTTGACGGGAATAACCAATAAACTAAAAAACAATAAACTAAAAAAGAGGCGATCTGAATGAAAGGCATAATCCTCGCCGGAGGTGCCGGCACAAGACTTTATCCGCTGACAATGGTAACGAGCAAGCAGCTGCTGCCCGTGTATGATAAGCCGATGATATACTATCCCTTAAGCACGCTGATGCTTGCGGGGATAAAGGAGATACTCATAATCAGTACCCCCGAGGATACCTCTCGCTTTGAGGAATTGCTGGGCGACGGGTCGCAGTTCGGCGTCAAGCTCAGCTATAAGGTGCAGCCCTCGCCCGACGGGCTTGCACAGGCCTTTATTCTCGGTAAGGAGTTTATAGGCGATGATGCCTGTGCTATGGTGCTGGGCGATAATATATTCTACGGCAACGGTTTTATCCGTGTTCTGCGTGAAGCGGTGAAAGATGCCGAGGAGAGTGCAAGAGCTACCGTCTTCGGCCACTATGTAAATGACCCTGAGCGCTTCGGCGTTGTGGCATTCGATGAGAACGGCAGGGCTACAAGTATCGAGGAAAAGCCCGCACAGCCTAAGTCAAACTACGCCGTTACAGGCCTCTATTTCTATCCTAAGGGCGTGTCGGCAAGGGCTGAACAGGTCAAGCCCTCGGCAAGAGGCGAGCTTGAGATAACTACACTTAATGAGATGTATCTTGATGACGGCCTGCTTGATGTTCAGCTGCTCGGCCGTGGCTTTGCATGGCTCGATACGGGTACTATGGATAGCCTTGTTGAAGCGGCAGAGTTTGTGCAGATGATAGCCAAAAGACAGGGCATAACTATCTCAGCCCCCGAGGAGATAGCATATATAAATAACTGGATATCAAAGGAAAAGCTGACCGAGTCGGCGCAGAAGTACGGCAAATCGCCCTACGGCGCACATCTTATGGCGGTTGCACAGGGAAAAGTGAGGTATTGATATGACGATAATAGTTACCGGCGGCGCCGGATTTATAGGCTCAAATTTTGTTTTCTATATGCTGAAAAAATATCCCGACTATAGGATAATATGCCTTGATAAGCTTACCTATGCGGGCAACTTATCGACCCTTGCACCGGTTATGGATAATGCGAACTTCCGCTTTGTAAAGGCAGATATCTGCGACAGAGAAGCAGTAAATAAACTCTTTGAGGAGGAGCACCCCGACATCGTGGTCAACTTCGCCGCCGAGAGCCATGTTGACCGCAGTATAGAAGACCCCGGTATATTCCTTCAGACAAATATCATGGGCACGCAGACTCTTATGGACGCCTGCCGCAAGTACGGCATAAAGCGCTACCACCAGGTGTCTACCGATGAGGTATACGGCGACCTGCCCCTTGACAGACCCGACCTCTTCTTCACAGAAGATACGCCCATTCATACTTCAAGCCCCTACAGCAGCTCAAAGGCTGGCGCAGACCTGCTCGTGCTTGCATACTACAGGACATACGGCCTGCCCGTGACAATAAGCCGCTGCTCCAACAACTACGGCCCTTATCACTTCCCTGAGAAGCTGATACCCCTTATGATAGCTAACTGCTTGAACGACAAGCCGCTGCCCGTATACGGCGAGGGGCTGAATGTTCGTGACTGGCTGTATGTGGAGGATCACTGCCGTGCGATAGATCTTATCATTCACAATGGCAGAGTAGGCGAGGTCTACAACGTAGGCGGCCACAACGAGATGAAGAATATCGACATAGTAAAGCTCATATGCAAAGCCCTCGGCAAGCCCGAGAGCCTCATCACATATGTTGCCGACAGAAAGGGTCACGATATGCGCTACGCTATCGACCCCACAAAGATACACAACGAGCTTGGCTGGCTGCCCGAGACTAAATTCGAGGACGGCATAAAGAAAACCATAGACTGGTATCTTGACAACCGCAAGTGGTGGGAGACTATCATCTCGGGTGAGTATCAGAACTATTATGAGAAGATGTACGGCAACCGTGAGTAGGATATGAGCGGTGCCGAAAACAGCGCGTCTGATAAAGCGCTGACATCAAAAACAATATCCATTCAGCCGCCCGCTGTTATGCATAGGGCGGCTTTTTATATACAAAAAAATGTACATATGACCAAGCCGCTATTGACTTTTTCTCAAAAACTTGCTATACTTAAAGCATATATGATATCCCTAAAAAGGAGAGATGCCAAATGCCGCAAAACGACTACAAAAACTTTTCACGCACAAAAGTGGGCGATTCGTTCAAGCGCCCTGTGTTTATAAAAGCGATAGAGGAAAAGCCCACCAAAACCGGTGACCTTTACCTTACATTTACCCTGCTTGACGGCGAGAGCGAGATAAGCGCCAATTATTTCGGCAAGAATGCGGCGCAGGCGGCACAGGACGGGCTTAAAGCAGGAGTCATAGCCGATGCCGATATAAAGGTCGCAGACTATAAGGGTAAGAAGAGCTTTACCGTAACCGATATGACACCTTATCAGGGCAGCGAATTCAAGGAAAGCGATTTTATCATCACAGCGCCTATAGATGCTGATGTGATGTTTGATGAGATAATACAAACACTCCGCTCGGCAGGAGATGATGTGGGAGGAACAGTCACCCCCGTGTCAGAGCTTGCGGTTATGATACTTGAAAGCTTTAAGAAAGATTTTACCACATCATCGGCGGCTAAGAGTATGCACCATAACTTCAAGAGCGGGCTTATTTACCACACCTATAGAATGGTAAAGGCTGCCGAGGTAATGTGCGGTGTATACCACGAGCTTGATAAAGAGCTTCTGATATCGTCTGCGGCGATTCACGATATAGGCAAGATATGGGAATATAAGACCGACCCGCTGGGCAGCGCCGAGCTGACAAGCAACGGTGTGCTTTTCGGGCACCTTTATCTTGGGGCTAACCTTGTGAGCCAGTATAAGGATAAGTACCCCGCAGTTCACCCCGATGCACCTGCATTTGACCCCGAAAAGGTCAAGCTTTTGACCCATATAATTCTTGCACACCACGGCATACGTGAATGGGGCGCAGTCGCTACCCCCGCAATACCCGAGGCCTGCGTGCTGTTTCATATCGACAGTATCGACGCAAAGATAAATTCCTATGAAAAGGAATACGCTAAACTCCGCCCCGGCGATGTTACGCAAAACACGCCCTTCGGCTTTGACGGCAAGATCTATAAGCCCGTGTATAAGTATTCCGATAAATAATGACACCTATCACCCCTCTGCTGCGGCAGGGGGTGTTGTTATATTCACCAAACAAACACGCCCTCTATTGGGCAATATGGAAATTTTGAGATTTTGAGGGCGTTAAAACGTACACCACCCCAAAACGCTGTTGACAGCCCTTTTATAAAAATGTTATAATTATACCATGAAACCCAAAGGAGGAGCTTTATGGAACTGGAAACTGTAAAATTGATAATGGATAAAACTATAGCCGACCACGCCGAGAACGGCGCTGCGGCTGTTATGACAAAAGACGGCAGCGAGGTGTATTCCTGCGCTGCGGGGCTTGCAGATGTTGAGGGCGGTGTGCCCTTTACCGAGGAAACTATATGCAGGGCGTTCTCCTGCTCGAAGATAGTAACAGCCACGGCGGCAATACAGCTTATCGAGCGGGGGCTGCTCGATACAAGCTGGGAGCTTGGCTGGATAATCCCCGAATTCTCGGAAGCTTTCTATATAAGAGAGGGCAAGAAAATACCAAGCCCCAAGATAAGGATAAGAGACCTGTTCAATATGACATCGGGTATCGCATACCCCGGCGACCCACACGAGGGTATTGAGGGAATGAACGATCTATGGGGCGAGCTTGATAAGAGCATAAAGGACGGCAAGAGCATGACTACCGCCGAGTTTGCGGCAAAGGCAGGCAGGCAGCCGCTTATGTTCGCCGCAGGCGATGAGTGGATGTACGGCACGTCTGCCGATATAATGGGCGCCGTTATAGAAAAGGTGTCGGGTCAGCGTTTTGGCGACTACCTTAAGGAGAATATCTTCGACCCGCTGGGTATGAACGATACGGCGTTCTATGTTCCAAAGGACAAGCGTGACAGACTTGCGGTGCTTTATGAGAATACTGCCACGCCACCCAAGCGCCCCGACTGGGTGAATCTGTGCATCTACGACTACGATAAGCCCCCCGCTTTTGAGTCGGGCGGCGCAGGGCTGTTCACTACGGCGAGAGACCTCTCAAAGCTCGGCGCAGAGCTTTCCTGCGGCGGCAAGGGCGTTGTGAGCAGGAGCGCTGTTCGCTTTATGCAGCAAAACGGCCTTTCCGATGAGCAGAAGCGCACCTTTAACTGGGATTCCTGCCGTGGCTTTGGCTATGCAAACTTTATGAGAATACACGAAGACCCCAACGTTTCGGGGCTTATGGCATCAAAGGGTGCTTTCGGCTGGGACGGCTGGACGGGCACTTTCCTGCTCAATGACCCGCAGGATAAGATATCCGTAACTGTGTTCGTTCAAAGAACAGGCGCAGGCACTACACAGCTTGCAAGAAGTATCGTAAATGCGGCGTATGCGGCACTTGTATAGGAAAAGAAAAGAATAAAAAAGCTTTCACCCTTGCTGCCAACAAAACGAAAAGACAAAAAGAAAGGAGCCCTCTATGAAATTTATCCACGTAGCCGACCTTCACCTCGGCAAAAAGCTTAAGGAATTCAGCTTTCTTGACGACCAGAAAGTGGTGCTCGGGCAGATAGTCGAGGCAGTAAAAAAGCATAAGCCCGAGGCCGTGTTTATCGCAGGCGATGTGTATGACAGGTCTGTGCCCTCCGAGGAGGCGGTGGTGATGTTTGATGAATTTCTCTGCTCGCTGGCAAGGCTTGATACCGAGGTCTTCATCATAAGCGGCAACCACGACTCCGCCGAGCGTATGGGCTTCGGCTCGGCGCTTATGGATATGAGCGGTGTTCATATCTCGCCCGTGTATAACGGCACACTCACCAAGCATACCGTTAAGGACGAATACGGCGAGGTCGATGTCTATATGCTGCCCTTTGTGCGCCCCGCTGCCGTGAGGGCATTCTTTGAGGACGAGGAGATAGTCACCTATACCGATGCTGTTAGAGTGGCTCTGTCTGCTGCCGATATCGACTTTGAAAACAGGCGTAATGTGCTGCTGAGCCACCAGTTCGTGACGGGCGGCAGTGTATGCGAGTCTGAAATGCTCGTGGGCGGCCTTGAAAATGTTGACGGGAGCGTGTATGACGGCTTTGATTATGTGGCACTCGGGCACCTGCACCGCTCGCAGTCTGTGGGCACGCAGAGGATAAGCTATAGCGGCACACCGCTTAAATACTCACTCTCGGAAGAAAAGCATATAAAGAAAATGACCGTAGGCACTCTCGGCAAGGACGGCGAGCTGACCCTTGAATATGAGGAGTATAAGCCTATAAGAGACCTGCGTATCATCACCGATACATTTGAAAACGCAGTAAACGCCCCCTCTGATGACTATGTGCATATATCCCTTACCGATAAAGAGCGTATCCCGCAGGCGGGCGATAAGCTCAAGGTGAGCTTTCCAAATATGTTATCGTGGAACTATGAGAGCCTTGAAAAGCAGCACGATTCCCATATGCCCATGCTCAAAAGCCATGAGGGGCGTGACCCCGAAGAGGTTTTCGCAGAGCTGTTTTTAACAGTTAACGGCAAGACCATGAGCAGCGAGCAGGCGGCAATAGTCACATCGCTTGTAAGAGACATCTGGAGGGACAGCCAATGAGAATACTGCGACTTGAATTTGCACATATCGGCTCATACAAGGAAAAGACCGAGATAGACTTTGAGCAGTTTCATAATGATATGTTCCTTATATGCGGCGAGACAGGTGCGGGCAAGACCATAATATTCGATGCGATAACCTATGCATTCTACGGCAGAGCAAGCGGCGAATACAGAGATGCCGAAATGCTTCGTGCAAGAAGCGCATCAACTACCGATAAGCCCTACGTGACCCTTGATTTTATGCAAAGGGGCAAGAAATACACCGTTACACGCACCTACAGCTATGAGCGTGAGGCTAAAAGGGGCAGCGGCACTACTATGGAGGGCGCATCAGTTGAGCTGATAACTCCCGACAGGAAAGACCCCATAAAGGGCGAAGCCGCAAAAACCACCCTTAAAGAGCTTACAGGCCTTGACTACGACCAGTTCACCAAGACTGTGATGATAGCGCAGGGCGGCTTTATAAAGCTCATAAACGAAAACACGGCCAAAAGAGAGCCGCTTTTCAGCAAACTGTTCGGCGTGGATAAATATACGGTCTTTTCTGATAAGATAGATAAGCTCTGCGGCGAGGAGGAGAAAAAGCTTGACGCCGTAAGAGAGCATATAAAGGAAAACTACGCAAGTATCAAGCTTGATGAGCAAAGCGAGCACTATGAGAGATTTGTTACCCTTAAGGAGCAGGGGAGTGCTGCACTTTCTCAGATGCGAGAGCTTGTAGGGGCGCTTATCACCTCAGACAGCGAGCAGGCAGAGCAAAAGGATAAGCAGCTTGCAGAACTTGAAGAAAAGCTTAAGGCTTCTAACCTTGTTATTAAAAGCATAGAAGAGCGCAGAGACTATGTCAAAAAGCTTGAAGCCGAGCAGGCAAACAATAAGACCCTTGCCGAGAAGCTCATGCAGGCAAACAACAGCCTTGAAAAAGCCAAGGCACGCCTGCCCGAAGCGCAGAAGCTTGATAAGGAATCGGCGCAGCTTGAATCGCAGCTTGACGTTTATGCCGAGCTTGATGATGTAAGAAACAAGGCGCAGCAGCAAAAGCAGCAGCTTGAAACTGCCGCCGCAGGCAAGGCAAAAACTGCCGCCGAGAGAGATGCCGCCGCCGCCGAGCTTGAAAGCCTTAACAACGAGCATAAAGTGCTTTCTGATGCGGCGCTTAAGCTTGAAGTTGCAGGGGCGAATATAAACAAGGCAGCCGACGAGGGCGAAAATGTAAAAATGCTCTCAAAAAGGCTTGCTGATGTGCTCGAACTTGAATCAAACCGCACAGTCAAGAAAAAACAGCGTGACGGCCTTGAAGCCAAGACCGCCGACCTGACAAGCGAGATAGAAAAACGAGAGAGCGAGCTTGCTGATTATGAGCGCCGTGTCAAAGATTATTCAGACCTGCCGAGACAGCACCAGCAGCTGCTAGGCGATAAGGAGAACACCCTAAAGCAGCTTGCCGATATATCAAGGCTCACAGCCGACAAGGCAGCCCTTGATAAGCTGCGTGAGCAGCATAAAACGGCGGCGCAGCGCTTTGAAAGGGCAGAGAATGAAAAGCAAAGGGCAAGAGCCGCCTGCGAGCAGCTTGAAAGCATTTTAAGAAAAGAGCGTGCGGGGATTCTTGCGCTGGGGCTTGTTGATAACGAGCCCTGCCCCGTCTGCGGCTCGCTTCATCACCCGAACCCTGCGGTGACTACCCTCGAAAACGGCGTTAAGATACCTTCTGAAGACGAGGTCGAAGCGGCGAAAGAAGCTGCCGAGAGGGCGTCGGAAAGCGCAGACAAGGCATTCCGTGAAACGAATGACCTTAACAACAAAGCGGCGGCTATGGAGAATTCGCTGCTTGCGAGCGCACATACGCTGCTTGGCAAAGAGTGTACTGCCGACGAGGTCACTGTTCTTGTGCAGGACAGGACGAATGCCCTTAACAACGAGCTCTGGGCGCTCGAAGCCCGTGAGAAAGAGCTTACGCAGAAGATAGACGAGGGCAGAGCGCTTGCAAGGAGCATAGAGGATAAAAAGGCCGAGCTTTCGGGCAAGAGAGATGTTCTTACCCGCACGGGGCAGAATCTCTCTGACGTTACCTCACAGCTTGGCACCCTTGACGGGCAGGCAAAGACTTTGGGCGATGAGCTTGACAGGCAGCTTGCCGAGACTTTCGGTGACAGCGACCGTGCAAAAGCCGACAGCAGGATAAGAGAGCGCCTTGCTAAAATCGACGGCGAGATGAAAGCGCTTGGTGAGACCAAGGCCGCAGAGCAAAAGCGCCTTGACCGCTATAACGAGCTTACATCGCTTATCCCCGAAGAGGAGAAGCGCATATCCGAGCTTGTCAGCACCATTTCAGCACTCGAAAAGCAGGAAGCCTCGGCGGCGAGCCTGTCAGCGGAGCTTTCGCAAAGGGCGCAAAAGCTTGCGCAGGGGCTGCGGTTTGATAGCCTTGAAAAGGCAAAGGCACAGCTTGAAGCAGCACGGCTCGAAGCTGCAAAACTGCGTGAAGATGCCGAAAGGCTTCAGAAGAATGTCAGCAGTCTTGACAAGGCAGCCGCTGAAAGTGAGGGGCGCATAAAGAGCCTTGAAGAGACGATCTCCCGCTATGAGGATATCGACCCTGCCAAGGCGGAAGCCGAGCATGGGCAGCTTGAAGCGGTGATAGCTGCATCAAGAGCCGCCAAGAGCGATGCTGACGCAAGGGTGAGAATGAACAAAAACGTCCTTGAAAGGCTTGAAGAGGGCGCCAAGGAGCTTGAAGCGGCCGAGCATATGACTGCTATGATGTCAGAGCTTGCCGACACGGCCTGCGGCAGGGTAAAGACCAACAAGATGACGATAACCAGCTTTGCTTTAAGCTCGTATTTCGAGAACGTGCTCGCAAGGGCTAACGAGCGCATGATAATCATGTCAGACGGGCGATACAACCTCATGCACAGCGCCGACAAAATGGGCAACAACAAGATAGGCCTTGACATCGACATATACGACCGTGACGAGGAAACAAGGCGTGATGTGCGCACCCTTTCGGGCGGCGAGGGCTTTATGGCTTCTCTTTCGCTGGCACTGGGGCTTGCCGAGGAGATACAGTCCTGCGTGGGCGGCATTGAGCTTGATTCGATGTTCATTGACGAGGGCTTCGGCACGCTTGACGTTTCGTCGCTTGAATCGGTCATGAAGGCTCTCGACTGCGGCAAGGAAGGCACCCGCAGCGTAGGCCTTATATCCCATGTTCCCGACATCAAGAGCGCCGTGCCCCACATAATTGAGGTCACAAACACCCACACAAACGGCAGCAAGCTTACCATAAAATGATGACACCCCCGCAGGAACTTTTTCTGCGGGGGCTTTTGTCGAAAGCGAAATTATCAATACATAAAAAATTTTCATTTTCCTATTGACAAGAGGAATGAAAAGTGATATAATATATTAGTACCAAAAAGGAACACATAAAAATATCGCGGGATGGAGCAGTTCGGTAGCTCGTCGGGCTCATAACCCGAAGGTCGTAGGTTCAAATCCTGCTCCCGCAACCACCTAAATACGCCGTTTGGAGAGATCCAAGCGGCGTTATTTTTGTCTTAAAAAGCTGTTTTGTGGACTATTTGTGGACTACAGCCGTTTTTTTTAGTTCATCGGCATATCAGCCATAGCCTTCATCTGGTCTCTGCGGGCGTAGATCACATCGGTCACTATAACCTTGTGCTCAGGCTCGTTGATCCAGAAATAAACGTAATAGTTGCCGACAATTAGCTGGTGTATGCCCTCGGTGCGCCAAGGTTCGTCCTCGGTCAGCTTCACCTTGTTAGGGAATGTGTCAAGCCCGAATATAGCGTCAAAGATCATTTTGACTGTGTTTCGGGCAGCTTGCGGAGCTTTCAGCTTGTTCCTGATGTAGAAAGCGATCCCTCTTATTGACGCTTCGGCAAAGGCTGTGACCTCAACTTCGTATTTAGTCATCGCCAAGCTCTCCCATCAGCCTCTCATAGACCTTTCCGGCAGGAGTATACATCCCATCTTTAGCCTGAGCAAGACCCACAGCCATTCTCTGATCAAACTCTTCCTTGGTCAGTTCGTCCCTTGCTTTCGGCTCGTTTACCGGCACAGACGGTCTAAACGGCAGACCGTTCCAGAGAATGATCTCACGGTAAAACATATTTATAGCCGTAGATACGGGAATCCCCAGCTTTGCCATTACAGCCTCGGCTTGCTCCTTGATCTCGGGTTCGACTCTTGCGGTTACATTTGCAGTTCTTGCTGCCATAGTATCGACCACCTTTCTGATTCTATTATATCACATTGTATCGCAAATTGCAATACAATTTCAGATTAAATTTCGTAGATAGAAAAGATGTATACAATATTTAAAAGAAAAAGGACTACTGCGATCTGCAATAGTCCTTTTATCTTATTTCTAATGTGCCTTTTTCAAAGCATCTCTTATTCGATCAGTTTTTTATATTTGTTTCGCAGCACCATAATCAACGACATCACCGTCAGCAATTTGATTACGCATTTTTTGCAAAATATAATTATTTCTTCCTTAACTTAATTCCAATAAGTGTATTCGTATGTCTCATTGCCTTTTAGTTTGTCTCCGTCGTAGCTCTCATATCTCACCACATTTCCGTACTGGTCATACTCGTGGGTAGAGTATCTGTCCACCTTATCCTCAGAGCGTTTCTTGTAGTGAGTCTGCTTGGTCTCATTTCCCATATCATCATACTCGTAGGTGGTAAGATTAAAGTAATCGTTGACTTCCTCAACACGGTCTCTTGTCAGATTGCCCTTGTCATCATACTCACATTCCTCAATGGTCTTTTCTTCGCCCTTGTCATTATAGGTGATGCTCTTTATCATGTTTTTGTTGGTATCATACTCATATTTGGTGGTCGTATTTATCATTTTGTTTCCCACAGGTGCATTATCAGATGAGTGCATCACTGCCACTGTACCGTCGGCATTGTACTCATAGGTGAGCTCAACATAATCGCCGCTTCCCTTCTTTTGTATCTCAGACGCTTTGGTGCCGTCAGCGTTATACTCATATGTATACTCGTCATGATTGGGATCGTTATCGTCTTCAATAAGATCCTTGGTGAGTATATTTCCGTGGTCGTCATAGGTATACTTTTCTATATGGCTCTTATCATAACCGGAGCCATCTCCCACGCAATTGTACTCCAGTATATTGCCGTTTTCGTCATAGGTGGTGGTCTCGCAATATACCTGTTTGCCGTCACCGTCAGTCTTGACCTCTTTTATAAGGCGGTCTTCACTGTCATACTCATAATCAATGTGATAATCCCCGTTCTTGCCGTCAAGAGAGATCCTGTTGCCGTGCTCATCGTGGGTGGTGACGTAGATCAGCTCGCCTTCTCTTGAATAAGATGTGGTCTTGATAGTGCCCTCAGCCACGTTTTCGTTATCCTCGGAGGGCTCATTGCTTTCCGGTGTGTCTTCCTTGGATCCATCAGCGGTGCTGTCCTGAGCCTTTTCTTCGTTCTTTTCCTCCCTGCTCTCAGTGCTTACCGATGAGCTTTTTGTGTTCTCAGAGCTATCTGAGGCGCTTCCGCAACCTGCAAGAATAAGCATAGCTGCAAGTGCTGCTGTTAATAATTTTGTTTTTTTCATTTTCATTTGCTCCTTTGTTTTAATATTTTAGCCTTTCGGCATAAATAATAATGTTTTTTGATCATATTCAAATGATCGTTTTTATTACCTCTGACTAATGCATTGCTCTGCGTAAATAAAACGTATAGGGTCAAAACCGTTTTCTTTAACCAGGTAGTTAATCATCATCCTTAACACACTGAAAGCCCAGCAGTATCCTTATAGGATCGATCAGCATATATAACCAGCCTAACAGCACACTGCCCATAAAGCCTATTATAATTGCAATAATGCTTGGAAAGCATATGATCACAAAAAGAGGCGGTATAAATATAAAGATCAAACGTTCAAGAATTGAATCTATAGCATTGCGTATCCAATTAATATGATACATATGAAATAAACCAAGTGGTATACCGCCAAGCATCGCACCTATAGCATAGTGTAAAAAGTAACTGCTATCTCTTTTTACCGTTGTTACGAGATAGATGAATAATAGCCAGCTGATAACTGTAAAAAACAGACAATGCTTATTGCCATGACTGAACCTTGTTCCCGAGGAGTCTTTTTTATACCCGGGGACACTGACCTTATTGAATGCTTTCATATAGACCTTTGTGTCAAAATCGTATGACATCATACATCTTGCCAGTTTATTCTCTGCCATAGCTATTGAGTTTATCGCAGTTATGATCTTGCTGTGTAAAGCATCAAACTGCTGTTTTCTGTACTGACACTCGCTGCTGCCCAGTGGACCCATCTTAAAAAGCGGAATGATTTCATTTATTGCATTATCAAGATCCTGATACAGTTTATCGTACTCTTTCCATATGCTATCAACATTATCAAGCAAAAGCTTGCTTTCCCCGCCAAAGCTGCCAAGCATCTGTTCAAGTGACTTCATTGTGCCAACCGACACAGCTATCGTCTTTTTTAGAGCATCATGTGTTTTCTTGAGCTCTTTTCGCAAATTACTTGAAAGCTTTTTGCTCTCTGCTCTGGTCAAGCCTTTATCAACGGTATTAAAATCAGAGTTTAATGAACTTAGCACATTGTCCATAAGAACCTTTAGTTTATCAAGCGTATTGCTTACCGTTATACGCTTTTCAGACTCGCTGTTGTGCTTTATCTTACTTGTGTCCTTGACATATGCATTCGCATTGATCGGTGGCATTTTGACAAAGCTTATATGAACCGGTTGACTGTCTGTATTAACAGCTCTACTTTGAGCGGAAGATACGTCAGACCCGAGCTTTATACCGTTTACAGGAACTGATTTATTAAAGCTTTTAAAAAGCCTTGCGACCGCCTCGCTGCCCTCTGCCGAAGATTCCATTTTCTTACCGCATTTAGGGCAGAAAGCGCTGTCATCATCTGTTATAAAATTACAGTTTATACAAATCATTTTATCATCCTTCTATCATTATACTTCGGGGGCTTGGTTTTCAAGACGAGCAGCAAGCTTGAACTGCTCGATTTTGTAACGTAATGGATCGAACGAATCATTCAGAATAAGGCGAAACAGTTTTCCTGATTTTTCTGAGGCTTCCCTCAATAACTCTGTTCTTTTTTGAGCTTGCGTTTTATACTGACTCTTAAAGCTTTCAGCACTATTATAATCAATCGCTTGATAAGTAGCTTTATACAATAGTGAGAAGAAACTATTCTTGATAGTGTCTAAGCATTCAAAATAGCTTGACCATAAACCATTTAACTCATTATCAAGCCCGGAACTTGAGTCAAGGCATCTGACTAAAGTATGCTGCGCATCTTTTATGCAGTTGATCAAATTGATAATAACCTCAAAAATATTGATGATAGATCTTTCATATTTCTTATATTCCTCATCAGGAATATTTGTTGACTTGACTGCACTGAGGATTGCATTTACAAAATCATCATAGCTATCAAACATTTCCTGTTCACCGCTTATGTAGTTGTTATATAACTGAACATTAAAGTCGTACATGTCTTTGCGGCTAAGTTCATATGTATAGGTGTTTTCTTTTTCAGATATATTAGTTTGCTGTGAGAACTGGTTTTTAATATCATCACTCACGGTCGTGCCGCACTTAGGGCAGAAATTAGCATCATCGTCAAGCCTGAATCCGCATTTTTTACAAAACATGATCATTCCTCCGTTATCTTTATATATGTATATATCTGCATATTACATATGCTCTCTTAAATAATTATAACAAAAACAAAATAAACAAACAATAAATCCGGCCAAAATATATGTATATTTCTACATTGCATATAAATACATCTTTATAAATGCTCCATGTCTTTGTATAATATGTATAAAGCTGCATATAATACAAGGAGGGAGCTTTTATGCCGGGAAAGATAGTTATAACCCTTGATGATTTCAGAAAATCAAAGGGAGTATCGAAATACAAGATATGCCGTGCCTGCAATTTGCAGCAGACGCAGCTCAATGCCTACTGCAATAACAAAATGTCTCGTATTGATCTTGATGTTCTTACGCGCATCTGCGATTTTCTTGAATGTGATCTGACGGATATCGTGAAATATTATCCGCCCGAAAAAGAAAAAAGCAAAGACGAACGCTGATATTTACGGGTCTGCCGGGTGTGTCCCCGGCAGACCTGTTATTTTATTTGTCTATGCTTCTGTCTTTCCTGTCAGGATCAGCAAGCCTTGCATACCGGGGCTGCGATCCACGCCTGAACACCCAGCAGTGTCCTACGGGCATATACAGAACTTCATTCAGCGGCTTGTCGCAGCGCTCACTGACTGCCTTTGCTGTCTGTACGTCATTGCCGCCTAAGTAGATGTAGGTGTCGCAGTTTGAGATTATCGTCTGTGCATCGTGCTCATACCCCTGCCTTAGCTGTGCTTCTGACTGTATCATAAGCATTACCGATAAAGCCCTTGATCTGATAGACGAGATCATTCTCGGAAACTCATCTATGCGGCAGTTCGTTGCGAAATCGTCAAGGATAAACCTGACGGGTATCAGCAGTCTGCCGCCGCTGCATTTGTCGTCAGCGTAGGTACAAAGCTCGTTCATGGCCTGCGTGAAGAAGATGTTTACAAGTGGATCCATTGTCCTGTCCGTGTCGCTGACCGTAACAAAAACCGCTGTCTTTTCTCTTGCAACAGATGTAAAGTCAAAGCCGCCCTTTTTCATCATCAGCCTCAGCTCCTCGGTGTCAAACTGCGAAAACTTAGCGGCAAGCGTGCTCCTGATACAGTCATATGTCTTGTAGGGGGCTGTATCAACCGCCTCAAACTTTTCGCACGCCCAGCTGTCGGGGTGCCTTCTCTTGTGGCTGTCAAACAGCTTTCTAAGCAACGAGCTCTTGTCATCGCTGTCCTCTCTCTCGCCAAGCCTTACAAGCCGCAGTATCTCACGAAATGTCATCTCCTTGCTGTTAGTTTCCTTCATGTAGCCGATTATCGCACATAAAAGCAGTATCGTCATTCTGTCCCAGTATGGGTCGCAGCGTGTGCCCTCTGATTCCTTGCTGTTGGTTATACCTGATGCGAGCTTTGCTATGTCCTGTGTTATTTTAAGGTAGTCCATTGGGTTGTAGCCGTCCGACATATCGGGGTGGATGAAATCTACCAGTCTTATCTTGTAGCCCTTGTCAACAAGGTACTTGCCCCACACCTTGTAAAGCTGCCCCTTCGGGTCGCATATAAAGTATGAACCCACCGCCTCTTGTATGTTCGGCGTTACTATTTTCCTTGTCTTTCCCGTTCCCGAGCCGCCGACTATCAGCACATTGTTGTTAAGGTTCGTTTCATAGTCATCAAGGCTGTATTCGCAGCCCTCGGCGGCTCTGAAAACTCCGTTTCTGAACTCGCTTTGTGCAAATATGTTGCTTGCAAGCTTCTTTAATTCTTTTCCGTCCATTGTTATACCTCCTCAAAAATGTTCGTTATTATCCTGTCGCATATACCAAACTCAACAGCCTGCTCTGCGGTCATGTAGTTGTCAAATGAGGTAGCTTCGTTGATCTCCTCGATTGTCTTGCCTGTGTGCTTGGCGAGTATGCCGTTCATGACATCACGGGTCTTGTTGATCGACTCGGAGATCTTGGATATGCTTGTTGCCGAGCCTCCCACGCCTCCACCGATAAGGACCTCATGGATCATGACCTCTGAGTGCGGCAGAATGTACCTGTGTCCTTTCGTTCCTGCGGCAAGCAGTACCGCTGCCATACTCGCAGATCTCCCGAGGCAGTATGTATGCACCTCGTTCTTAATGCCCTGCATGATGTCGTATATCGCCTGTCCTGCGATGACCTCACCTCCGCCCGAGCAAAGAACGACCTTGATAGGCTCGTCCGATCTTGCGAGGAAACGAACACTTTTGTAAAAGTCCACCGCTGTCTGAGAGGTTATCATATCGTCGATAATCATTCAGCAGCTCGCTGTCAAGCGGTATCACCGTGTTTCCCCGTGCTCCCTTATGCACATAAGACGGAGCATTCATTTGCAGTATTTCTTTCATGATTGACCTCCTTGGTTTTGGTTGTTGTTATTGTTGTTGCTGTGATTACATAATATCAGACAAAATACAAACTTTGGTGGAATTCAATTCCCATAATGTTTATAAAGCAAAAAAGCACCGCAAAATACGGTGCTTTCAGTATAATATTTTTATTTTTCCTTCTCTTTGTCTGGCTTTTCCTTGCTTGGAAGCAGAGTGGTTCCAACTTTATTGTAATACTCATCAGTTATTTGTTTATATCCTGCGTTTATTCCGATTTTCTCTATGATCTTCTCAAGAGTTTCTTCGTTGGCATTACTTGGGTATTCTTTTTTAGGATCCGAGTAAAGCATAAATCTCAGGCGCTTTTCTTTCGGAAGTTTCATAGCTACCGCAACAGCAAGCAGTGTTTGTCTTTTCGGAACGCTCTTGCCAGTGGTAACTGCCATGCTTGTTAATGTCTTTTTGTCAAGACCCGTGATATCTGCAAGCATACTTGGACTGCGTTTCTCACGCTCGTATCTTCCACCTGCATATTCTTCGTTCTTTGCATCGCACCATTCATTTATGATCTTGGCGATCATCTCATGCGAAAACTCTTTATCTGTCTTTGTTTCGTCCGACAGATACCTTTTTCTTTCTTCTTTGACCTGTCTATAGATCAGTCTGGTGCTGCGGTGCTTTTCGATCTCTTTTCTCGCAGCATCATAATTAGCGAGTATCTCTTCGCCCTCGGTCAGCACTTCAGCTCGTTCTTCTAAATCGTCAAGCTCTCCCGCTGCTATCATTTCTTCCATTTTCCTGTCAACATATTCGCGAGTGAAATTAGCCAGCTTGTCATAATCATCAGCCCAGCTTCTTGACAGCTCCACGATCATGATATCCATTTTCCTGAGCTTAGGTGCGATCTCGTCTATAGCCTGCTGTGCTATATCAAATGCATCGTACATATTGAAGTTAAGAAATCCGCTTGCAAGAACAGGGAAAGCTATCGAATTAAGCTTCAGCTCATTAGCTTTTCGCAGGCATTTCTTGTAGCACTCACACAAAATATCCTCTTCGTAATAGCTTCCGCCCATAAAAAGAGGAGTAACTACATGGAATATCCATTTGAAGTGATCTGACAGATCAAACGCTCTTGAAATATGAAGATGACCGATTTCAAATACCCGTCCGTCACGATCGGCAAACATATTCTTCATACCTGCTCTTTTCCAGACCTGAAGATCAAGCCCATACTCAGCCGGACAAGGCCTTGTGTTTGCAGAATACACCAAAGCGTCTGCTTTTATATTGAATATATCGTCGTGGACGATCCTAAAAAAATGCTTTTCCATTTCTTATCCTCTCTTAAATCCGTATTTTTGAGCATACCTGTAAAAACGGTTGGGCTTCATATCAAGCTTTTTCATCGTCGCAACAGCTGTCTGCTCACCCTTGACCCATCTCTCACATTCCTTTTTAAAAGCCTTTTCATCAAAGGCGATAGGTCTTCTGCCCTTATACTTACCTTCAGCCTTGGCGATCTTTATGCCTTCACGCTGCCTTTCAAGGATCATCTCACGCTCAAACTCTGCAAGTCCTGCGAAAACTGTCAGCATAAGCTTGCCCTGCGGAGTCGATGTGTCAAAGTTTTCTTTCTGAGATATTAGCTGAACGCCTTTACCTCTGAGCTCGTCGACAATGGTCAGAAGATCACGGACTGAACGGGCAAGTCTTGCGTACTCCGTGACAATGACCGTGTCACCCTCACGCACATACTCACGCATAGCAGTACAGTTAGATCTGTAGCCTCCAAAACTATATGCGGAACAAACACTATATTCCTATCGATTTTGATCTCATACTCAAATACAAAGCATACCCTTCGGGA
>CADAGC010000004.1:0-15469 GCA_902787365.1 uncultured Ruminococcus sp.
TAGAGGGAAAGCATCTTATAGTCTATCCTCATTCCGCCCGATGAGCAGTTTTCGATTATCAGCGAGGGGTGGCGCTTAAACACGCCAAAGAGCCAGTCGATATACGCCCTCTCGTGCCCTAAAAGCCCGTCACCATAGCTGTCGGCGTTTTGCTCTGTGCCGATGCCGGGCTCTATGTTGTAATCCATTTTGATATAGCCGATGCCGTAGTCGCCCACCAGCCTGTCTATCACCTCGTCGGCAAACTCACGCACGGCGGGGTTTCTGTAATCGAGCTGATAGCGGCTTCTGTCATAGACCCTCTTGCCGTGGCGGGTGAAAAACCAGCTGTCGTCGCACCTGTCTTTTAAAAGCGGGCAGTTTATGCCCATTACTTCAAGCTCTAACCACACGCCGGGTATCATACCCTTGCTTCTTATGTAGTCGGTGACTGGGCGCAGGCCGTTGGGGAAGCGCTTTTTGGAAGTTATCCACTCGCCCACCTCGTCCCACCAGGCGCCGTCGGCATACCAGCCCGCATCAATGCAGAAATACTCACACCCCGCCGCTGCCGCAGCGTCTATGAGGGGGTATTCCTTTTCCTCGGTGGGGTCGCCCCAGAGGCAGTTCATATAGTCGTTGAATATCACCGCAAGGCGCTCGTTGTCCTTGTTGCGGCGGCGTATAAGTCGGCGGTATTTTGTAAGTTCGGCTATGGCGTTGTCAAAGGCGGGCATATTGGTCTTTACCGCAACGCCCACGGCGGCGGTGACAGACTCAAAGCTGTCGCCTGGATTTAACACCTTGCTAAAGTGCGACTCTATCTCGGTAGGGCCGCTCAGCTGCAAATACAAATGCCCCTCCTGGTCTGACACCTCGGCGTGCCACGAGCCGTTATGCTCTATCTGCCAAACGAGCGCCGAGCCTGTTTCGGTGTTTTCAATAACACCCATTGGTATATATTCCTTGGTTGACCAGTTGCCTACGTTATTGAGCGCAAAGACCTTTGAGCTGTGCTGGAACTCTGTAGGCTGCGTCTGTGCAAGACCCAGCTGCGGCAGGGTGTAGCTCTGCCAGCTCATCTCACGCTGCCACGAGTTGTGGCAGACCCAGAATTTCATCTTCTTATCCTGCGGCTGTGTACCCTCTTTCTCAATGCCGTTTAGGTTGAATGACGACACATATTCAAGGGTCTGGGGCTGTGTGCCCTTGTTAGTAACAGTAGTCCAGGTTCTGCAAACGCTCACACCGTTATAGAACTGGTAGTGCGACACAGTCTCTATCCCCGTCGGCTCATCAAAGCAGGTAATTTCTATCAGCCTGCCAAGCTGGTTTGCAGTATCGTTCAGCCCTTTGAACTTCATTCTGTAGCCCGGGGCGGTGATAATGTATTTATTGCCGTGGCGCTCGAGCGGTCTGTCAAGGCCTGAGATGTTTATCTCTACAGGGCGGAAGCTCTTTACCTCATCAAACAGCGCAAAGCCCTTTTCCTCGTTAAACTGCTCTATATCCTCATCGTGAAAGGGCGACGAGCCGAAGTGAATGAGCTTGCACTCGTTATCCTCGGTTATTTCAAGCATCATATAGATGCCGTTTTCAAAGTAGGCTATCCTCTTGCTCATTTGCTTTTATCTCGCTTTCAAATAATCTTTTAAACATTCCTGCCACGGTGCCCTCAAAGCTGCCGTAGCCGCTTGGCCATTTCATATAGCCGCTTGCCCTTATGCTTTTGCCGTTTGTAAAATACACATCAAGCCCGAAGCCCGTGCCGTCCATTACCATACGGTTATGCTTTTTAAAGCCGTTCCAGCGGCCTATGCGCTTATCATCCATAAGGGTGCAGAGCTTGTCGGCAAAGTCTGCGCCGACCTGCTTTTTAAAGGCCTTATCATCGGGCAGGCCGCTTGGCTTGTATTCGGCGGTGTATGCCCCGTCCTTGCCCAAAGTAAGGGAGTAGTGATACCCCGAATACATCTCATTCCCGTCAGCACCGCTTAGGTAAAAGCGCTTTATCTCCCCTATCTTCACAGGGAAAAGCAGACTGATGAGCCTCACAGCATACCCCTTATCTTGTCAAGAATGATATGCGCCGCTTCGTCCTTTGACATTATGGGAAGCTCGGTGTTATCTTCTTTGGTTATCATGGTTATAACGTTGGTGTCAACGCCAAAGCCTGCTCCCTGCGTTCTGAGAGAATTTGCGCATATCATATCGCAGTTTTTCGAGTCAAGCTTTTTACGTGAGTTTTCGAGCATATTGTCAGTCTCCATAGAAAAGCCGCAGATAATCTGCCCCTCACGCTTTTTCTCACCGAGGGCTTTTAAGATATCCTTAGTGCGCTTAAGGGGGATAGACATATCGCCCTCAGACTTTTTGAGCTTGTGGTCGGCTGTCGTTTCGGGGGTGTAGTCGGCAACTGCCGCCGCTTTGATGATTATATCCTGCTCATCGCTTACGGCTGTTACTGCCTCATACATATCCTGCGCCGAGGTGACGGCTATATTTTTAACAAACATAAGCTCGCTTACCTCCATAGCGCCGTGAACGAGGGTAACGTCTGCCCCACGCCTTGCGGCGGCCTTGGCAACAGCCACGCCCATTTTGCCGCTTGAATGGTTTGTGATAAAGCGCACGGGGTCAATGGCTTCTCTTGTTGCACCTGCGGTAACGAGTATCTTCTTGCCTGCAAGGTCTTTGTCATAAGCTATCTCATAGAGGATATGCTCAACAAGCACGCTCTCTTCGGGCATACGGCCGTCGCCTATATCGCCGTTTGCAAGCATTCCCCTGTCAGATGCTATTATGCCGTAGCCGTATGAAGCAAGCTTCTTTATGTTGTCTTCGACTATGGGGTTATGCAGCATATTGTGGTTCATAGCGGGGGAAACGAGCTTTTTGCAGGGGCAGGCCATAATGGTAGTTGTCAGCATATCGTCAGCTATGCCGTTTGCTATCTTGCCTATGACGTTTGCAGAAGCAGGGGCTATGAGCACGATATCCGCCGCCTTTGCAAGGGCTACGTGCTCGACGCTGTACTGAAAGTTGCGGTCAAACGTATCAATTAGGCACTTATGCTGTGTGAGCGTTTCAAAGGTTATGGGGTTTATAAACTGTGTGGCATTGTGCGTCATCAGCACGTGAACATCAGCGCCGAGCTTGATGAGCATACGGGCTACATTTGCCATTTTATAGGCAGCTATCGAGCCTGTCACGGCTAAAACTACGGTCTTTCCTTTAAGCATTTGTTATTTCCTCCAAATCATGAGTATATTTAGGCGTTAATTTCATTATAACACAGAATTTCAAAAAAAGATATAGCTTTTTTAAAAAAAGTATGCTATAATATATCCGCAATGGGGAGATACCCCTTGTACGGTGCGTGAAAACGGCGCTTTGACGTCAAAAGCAGGTATCTTTACCGAGCCTGACTTTGTTTATAACGAAAAAGCTGCAAAATGCACGGCCGTAATGTATTGTATCCCGTAAGGGAATAATAACAAAGGAGGTTTTCAATTATGAAAACAAATTCTGTATTCAACACCCGTCAGCTCGTTATCTTAGGGCTTATGACAGCACTCGTGCTGATCTTCTCGTTTACGCCTATTGGCTCAATTCCCGTAGGCCCTCTGGTAATAACGCTCAACATCATACCTATCGCTATCGCAGCAGTTACCTGCGGCCCTGTGGGCGGTGCCGTAATCGGCGGCGTGTTCGGGCTTATGAGCTTTTTACAGTGCGTAGGCATCGGCGTTCCCTCGGGAATGGGCGCAGCGCTTTTCGCTATCAACCCCTTCCTCGCATTCGTTCAGAGATTTATCCCCAGACTTCTTGACGGCTTTATCGCAGGCCTTGTATTCAAGGGTGTGAGCAGCAAGGCAAACAAGACCGTTGCCTGCGGTGTCACAGGCTTCTGCTCGGCATTCTTCAACACCCTGCTCTTTATGAGCTCGCTGGTTCTGCTTTTCGGCAATACCCAGTATATGAAAGACCTTATGGGCGGCAAGAACGTGCTGGTGTTCATCGTTACATTCGTAGGCGTTAATGCACTCGTTGAAATGGCTGCATCTACCATAGTAACAGCAGCAGTCGGCACAGCGCTTTTCAAGGCACGCCTTATCCCCACACAGAGCAAAAAGGCAGCAGACGCCGCTTAATAAAAACACTATCCGCCGCACCCGTTTTGATGCGGCGGAAACTTATATAAATATAAAACAAGGAGAAGAAATATGATACTTGCCATTGACGTAGGAAACACAAATATCGTCCTCGGCTGCTTTGACGATAAGGAGATACTCTTTCACGAGAGAATATCCACCGACCGCCTTGCTACCGACCTTGAATATATGACCCTTTTCAGAACGGCACTTGAGCTTCACGGCTTCTCTTACAAGAGCATATCGGGCGCTATAATATCATCAGTCGTGCCCTCTGTGACATCGACGCTTAAGCAGGCGGTCAACAAGCTTGCAGGGGTCAGCGCTATGGTAGTAGGCCCGGGCATCAAAACAGGCCTCAGCATAATGATAGACAACCCGGCGACCCTCGGTTCTGACCTTGCGGTAGATGCGGCGGCAGCCATACACGAATACAAGCCCCCTATGATAATCATAGACATGGGCACAGCCACCACTATGTCGGTGGTTGACAAGAACAAAAACTACATCGGCGGCGTTATCATGACGGGCATGGCGGTATCATCAGACGCACTTACCTCACGCACCTCGCAGCTGCCGAGAATAGCTTTTGAGACCCCCAAAAAGGTCATCGGCACCAACACCGTTGACTGTATGAAATCGGGCATCATGTACTCCACAGCCTGCTCGCTTGACGGGCTTATCGAGCGCATTGAGGACGAGCTTGGCGAGAAATGCACGGTCATCGCAACAGGCGGCCTTGCGCCCCTTATCACCCCCCTGTGCAAGCGGGATATTATCCTTGATGAAGACCTGCTGCTCAAAGGGCTTATGGTGATATACAACAAAAACAACTGATAACAAACAGAGGTATCGGAACCCAAATCCGATACCTCTTTTCTATTATTCGCTTTCCATATGCCTCTCGATTATATCCTCAACGCTTCTGTATAGGTGAGGCTTTAGCTTTTCAAGCGACACAGGCTCTTTGTAGAGTATCGCAGAATAGCAGGTCGAGCTTACAAGCTCTATTATCATAAAAAGCATTATCTCGGGGTCGTTTATCTTTCTCGGGGCGTCTTCAAGCATTTCGTTGTATACGCTTAAGAAATCTATCTCATCGGTGCCGCTGTGGGCGGTGAGGGCGTTTTTGAATATGCCCCAGCTTAGGTTTTTGGATATAAAGGTCAGGAGCGCCTGGTTTTCGTTTAACTGGTCAAGACAGCTGTTGATGATGAATATTATCTTCTCATTGAAATCAAGCTCACGCCCGCAGGCTGCAAGCTGTGCGGTGGCCGTTTTGAAAAGCCTTGCAGAATGCTTTGCCACAAGCCTGTTTTTAAGGTCATACTTATCCTTGAAATAAAGGTAGAATGTGCCCTTGCCCACCCCTGCCGAAGTGGCGATATCAGACACCGAGGTGCTTGTGACACCCTTGGTAGTGAAAAGCTTATATGCTGTCATTAGTAATGAATCTTCTTTTGCTTTCTTTTTAACTTCAAGCTTTCCCATTGTTTCACGTCCTTTTTAGAGGTTTGAGTTAAATCGGGGGTTATCAATGTGGGGTGATGCATACCCGAAGGGGCATGGGTGGCGCTGGTGTCAACAGAGTTGACACCGAAAGCCCCCACATAGCCTCCCCTGAACGCATTATCAGCCTGCGGCTGAAAAAGCTCGGAGGGGGACCGCCGACACTCGCAGAGTGGCGGTGGTGGAGGGGTTCCGCCCGAGCACCAACTCCCGATTTATCGTTCTGTCTAATATTATACTCTATCTCCCGAGCGCTTGTCAACATGAAAAAGTATACAACTTGGAAAACTGACCGACAGTCAATTTGTGCATTCCTACAAATTTCTGACCAACGGTCAATTTTGTGTTGACATTATATGTAAGGAGTGCTATACTGGTGTTATAAAGAAAGTGACCGAAAGTCATTTTATATGTTAAACAACGGAGATGATATGAATGAACAGAACAAGCCGGGCTATAGTTAAGCTGCGGGTGCCGATACTTATAATTTCGGTGCTGCTGCTCATACCCGCATTCATAGGTATGATCAATTGCAGGATAAACTATGATATACTCTCATACCTGCCGGGCGAGATCGACTCGATGAAAGGGCAGGACATAATGCTGGAGGATTTCGGCAAGGGCGGCTTTGCATACGTCATTATTGAGGGAATGGACGATAAGGACGTAGCCAAACTCAAATCGCAGTTTGAAGAGATAGACGTGGTAAGCGATGTTGTGTGGTATGACAGCATAGCAGACCTCTCGATACCGAAAGAGGTTCTTCCCGATGATGTTTACCAGCTCTTTAACAGCGATAAGGACGACTCGACGCTGATGATGGTATTCTTCGCAAGCACAGGCTCATCGGACGAATCGCTCGAAGCCATAGCGCAGATGAGAAAAATGGCTGACAAGCAGGTGTTCACAAGCGGCATGGGCGCAGTCGTTGAGGATATAAAGAACCTGACGATCGAAGAGATGACAATGTACGTCATCATAGGCGTTATCCTTATGAGCATAGTGCTTGCACTTGCTATGGATTCGCTGCTGATACCCGTATTCTTTATGTTAAATATAGGCATATCGATCCTTTACAACTTAGGCACCAATCAGATCCAAGGGCAGATATCATTCGTAACACAGGCCTTAGCGGCGGTGCTTCAGCTGGCAGTAACGGCTGACTACTCGATCTTCCTGTGGCACAGCTACAAGGAGCAGAAAGAGCAGCTTCCCGGCAACAAGGAAGAGGCTATGGCAATAGCCATAAGGCAGACATTCACCTCGGTGGTTTCAAGCTCGGTAACAACAGTTGCAGGCTTCCTGGCACTGTGCTTTATGACATTCACCTTAGGCCTTGACATAGGCATAGTAATGGCAAAGGGCGTTGTGCTGGGCGTTATCTGCACGATAACAGTTCTCCCCGCTATGATACTCATTTTTGATAAGCCCCTTGAAAAGACAATGCACCGTGAGCTTATCCCCTCGCTTGACAAGATATCGAACTTTATAGTCAAGCACAGCTGGGTGTTCCTTATAGCGTTCCTTGCGCTTCTTCCGCCCGCAATCTACGGCGAAACACACACGCAGGTATACTACAACCTTACAGACACTCTGCCCACAGACCTGAACTCGGTAATGGCGGCTTCAAAGCTTTCGGAAGACTACGGCATAACCTCATCTCACATTATCATGGTTGATGAGAACATGAAAGCCGCAGACGCCAATATGATGATAAGCGAGATGAAGCAGGTCAAGGGCGTTAAAATGGCAGTAGGCCTTGACTCGGTGCTCGGCATGGTGCCCGATGAGGCGATACCCGACAGGCTCAAGAACCTGCTTAAGAGCGGCGGCTGGCAGATGATGGTGGTAGGAAGCGAATACAAGGTAGCCTCCCCCGAAGTCAACGCACAGGTAGATGAGCTTGAAGACATACTCAAAAAGTATGACAAAAACGGCATGATAATCGGCGAAGCAGCCGCAACGAAAGACCTTATAAACATCACAGACCGTGACTTCAAGATAGTAAACGCTCTCTCGATAGCTATGGTATTCGTGATAATCATATTCGCACTTAAGAGCATATCGCTGCCGATAATTCTTGTGTCGGCAATAGAGTTTGCGGTATTTGTAAACATGGGGCTTTCCTGCTACTTGGGCACCACGATACCGTTTATCGCATCGGTAGTTATCGGCTGCATACAGCTGGGCGCTACTGTTGACTATGCGATACTTATGACTACAAGATACAAGGCCGAGCGCCTTTTAGGCAAGGAAAAGCACGAAGCGGTGTCTATAGCCCTTGCAACATCTATCAAGTCGATACTCGTGTCGGCGGTGGGCTTCTTTGCAGCCACATTCGGCGTGGGCGTTTATTCAAGAGTAGATATGATATCGCAGATATGCACGCTGCTCTCCCGTGGTGCTCTGGTAAGCATGGTAACGGTTATATGCATACTCCCCTCGATGCTTATGCTGCTTGACAAGCTGATAGTTTACACCACATTCGATATGAGAAGCCTTCGCAAAGGCAAAGAGACAAAATACTACAAGCTGCCCCCCGTACAGGCGACAGCCGATAAATAAAAGAGGTAATTGCTATGAAAACATGGACAAAGGTACTTGCAGGCGTGCTGGCGATACTTATATCGGCAGGCTCGACAGGGCTTTATGCACACGCAAATAAGGATAAAAACAGCGAAAACACCGTGAGCACATCAGCCAAGACAGAGGCTGCGAACATGACCGAGGGCTACTCGGAAAGTGCCGTGCAGGCAAAGAAAGAAACGGTCTACGTGCTGACTGACGCCAAGGGCAACAGGACTGACACGATAGTTTCAAACTGGCTGCAAAACCCCGAAAAGCTCTCAGAGCTGCCCGATATGTCAGACCTTTCAAAGATAGAGAACGTAAAGACCAACGAAGATTTCACCAAAAACGGCGAGAGCCTTACATGGAACACAAACGGCGGCGACATCTACTACAAAGGCCATTCCGACAAGGATCTGCCCATTGAGATAAGCGTCAGCTACAAGCTTGACGGCAAGGACATCGAGCCTGATGAGCTGCTCGGCAAAAGCGGCCGTGTGACAATCAGATACGACTACAAGAATCTCTCCTCCAAGGAAGTTGAGATAGGCGGCAAAAAGGAGACTATCTACACACCCTTTGTAATGGCAACGGGGCTTATGCTTGACGGCGATAAGTTCTCGCACGTTGAGGTAACAAACGGCAGGCTGATAACAGACGGTGCAAAGAAGATAATCATAGGTTACGCTATCCCCGGCCTGACAGAAAGTTTAGGCCTGCAGGACAAGGAGCTTGATTTTGAGATACCTGAATATTTCGAGATATCGGCAGATGTCAAGAACTTCGAGATAGGCATGGCAATATCGGTAGGCACGAGCGACCTCTTTGCAAACAGAAACATCAACAGCGACAAGATACAGGACGTTAAGGATAAGCTTGATGAGATAGCCGATGCCTGCGACCAGCTTGCAGACGGCACACAGCAGCTTTATGACGGGCTTGCAGAGTTCAAGGAAAAGTCGGGCGACCTCACAGACGGCATTGACGCAGTTGATGACGGCGCAAACAAGCTCAAAGACGGCGCAGAGAAGCTCAACGACGGCGTGAATACCTTAAAGGACAAAGCAGGCGACGGCATAACACAGCTCGCAGACGGCGCAAAGAAGCTTGATGACGGCATCAGACAGTACACAGACGGCGTTTCGCAGGCAAACGAGGGCGCTAAGACCCTTACCGCAAACAACACCGCACTCATAAACGGCCTTGGCGACTACACGGGCGGCATTGATATGGCCTACAAGGGCGCACAGACACTTATCGCAAACAACGACACACTTAACAACGGCGTCAAGGACTACACAAACGGCGTGAAAAAGGCAGCAGACGGCGCTGACACACTCATCGCCAACAATGACGCACTCATCAAGGGCATAACAGACTACACCGCAGGCGTTGCACAGGCGCTTGCAGGCTCAAAGCAGCTGACTGCAAACAACGAAAAGCTGAACAACGGCGTCAAGAACTACACAGACGGCGTGGCAAAGGCTTATGCAGGCGCTGACCAGCTCACAGGCAACAACGAAGCACTCAACGCAGGGCTTACACAGTACACAGCAGGCGTTTCACAGCTTAATGCCGCAAGCGCACAGGTGCTCAAAGCAGTCAAGGACACATCTGCCGCTTTGGGCGAGCAGCTCAGTGATGAGAACAAGGCAAACATCAAGCAGCTCACAGACGGCACGGCACAGCTCAACGCAGGCATACAGCAGCTTGCAGCGGCGGTCGCAGCGATAGAGCTGCCCGACCTTACAGCCGCAGGGCAGACGCTCACAACCTCTGCAACACAGATAGGCGCAGATGCACAGGCAATAGGCGCAGATGCGCAGGATATGGGGGCTAAATTACAGGCGCTCCTCACCGAGCACCCCGAGCTTGCCGAGGACGAGAACGTTCAGGCGCTTATGGTATCGCTCGGCGACATAGGCGAAAAGACACAGGACATAGGCACACAGCTTGAAGCAATAAGCGGCGCTGCCGCAGGCCTTGCACAGCTTTCAGAGTTAGGCACACAGGTCGCAACACTCAAGGAAAGCGTAGCCACACTCGCAAAGAGCGCAGACATAGTTCTTCCCGCAAGCACACAGGCTATCACAAAGCTTATGGGCGGCCTTGAAACAGTAAAGGCAGGCCTTGACAAGCAGGGCGAAACAGCGCAGGATATGGGTCTTATTCAGGCACTCACAGTAATAAACGGCGGCCTTGCACAGCTTGACGGCAAGAGTGCAGACATCAAGGCAGGTGTAAGCAACTACACATCGGGTGCGGCACAGCTGACAGAGGGTCTTAAGACTCTTGACAAGAACTCGGCAGCCATAAAGAAAGGCGTAGCCGACTACACCGCAGGTGCGGCACAGCTCACAGCAGGTCTTGGCAAGCTTGCAGAGAACTCGCAGGCGCTCGTAAATGGTATCAGCAGCTACACCGCAGGCGCTAAGGCTTTAGCTGACGGCGTTAATCAGATAGCTGCAAACAATGATAAGATAGTTAAAGGCATAAACGAATACACCGCAGGTGCTGCAAAGCTTGCAGCAGGCCTTGCACAGATAGCGGGCGGCTCTGACAAGCTGACAAAGGGTGTTAACGACTACACCGCAGGCGCAGCACAGCTCGCAGCAGGCCTTGCAACACTTAACGCAAACTCAGCAGCCCTCACAGACGGCGCTGCAAAGCTTGATAACGGTATGCAGACACTTGAATCGTCACTTGGCGACGGTGTAAAGCAGCTGACCGACGGCACAAAGCAGCTTGCAGACGGCGCATCGGCTCTTGCTGACGGCGCTGACAAGTTGAGCGACGGCGGCAAGGCTCTTGCAGAGGGCGTTGACAAGCTCGAAGCAGGCGGCAAGAAGCTCAATGACGGTATGCAGAAATTCCGCACAGAGGCAGTAGGCAAGATCCTCGACCTCTACAGCGACGACATACAGCCCCTCACCGAGAGAGTAAAGGCACTTGCAGATATGAGTGCTGAATACAACAGCTTCTCGGGTCACGCAGAGGGCACGGTAAGCGAAGTCAAGTTCATCTACGAGACAGCCGCTATCAGGAAGAAAGATAAATAAGCCAACTTCATTTCATTCATATTACAACCTCTTTTGGGAAAGACCTGCACTTACTGCGGGTCTTTTCTCTTTTCCTCTTGATTCTTTTCAAATAATATGCTACAATATCCTAAAGCGAAAGGAGTGATGAGCCGTGCTCGAAAGATTGCTTTCAAAAGCCGACTGTGCTGCGTGCAGGCTTTGCTGCAAGTTTGACAGCTACGACCTGTGGCAGACGCCCGTTATATACAAGACACTTGCCAGCAGGATATTGCAGGAATATTCGCCACGTATGGAGTTTGTCAAGCGTGGTGAGCATTTTCTTATAAAAATGGAAAAGGAGCAGGGCGCCGACGTTTACCTCTGCCCGCTTCTCGATGAGGATAAGGGCTGCATAATGGGTGACGACAAGCCCTTTGACTGCGAGATATGGCCGTTTATGATAATGGAGCTTTGCGGCAGAAAGGTGCTTACCCTCTCGCCTGCCTGCCCTGTGGTCAACTCAAAGAAATTTGACGATGTATGCATATCGGCGCAGGCTGCCGCAGCGGAAGCTTTCGCCATGGCAGACGAGCACCCCGAGCTTGTGCGCCCCTATCTTGACGACCACCCGATACTTGCGGTGGAAAAGAGCAGATATAAGAATACGCTTATATAAAAAGCTATCGCCTGCGGCAGATGATTTGTAACATCATCACCGCAGGCGATACCTTTGTGTTGTGAATATTATTTGCCCGCTTTGGCGGGCTTTCTGACTATGATTTACCCTTTTGTCATCTGGGCGTTTCTCAGCACGCAGTACTGGTAGTCGCCTTCCATGTATGTATCAAACTCCCCTGTTACGGTTATGTCAGCCCCGACTTCGGGGAAATCGTCGGGGTATTTGAATTCGCCCTTTCGCTCAAACTCCAGCCCCTGCTGGCAGCAGGCCGAGGCATCGGATATGAACACGGCGTAGTAGTCCTTGCTGCCCGTGTCATCTGTGGTGTGGGCAAAGCTGCCCTTTGCCTTTACCGTCTTGCCCTTGTAGTTTTCGGTGTTGTTGACCATATCAAAAACCTGCGCATAGACCATATTCGAGTCAAGCACGGTCAGGTCAACGTCAACATCACCGCTTGCGGTGTCGGGAAGGCTGACATCTGTCTGTGTGGCGCTGTCGCTCTGCGAAGATGAAGCCTCGGGCGCAGATGTTGCGGCCTTTTCACTCTGGCTTATAAGGCTGTCTACCTTTGAGGTATCGCCGCAGGAGGTGAGCAGCAAAAGCGCCGCCGCTGCGGGAAGTATTCTTTTTATCATTTTCATAATATATGCTCCTTTACGCCCTTTTGGTTATCTTTCCTGTTATATAGAAAAGGAAGAAAACTATTATATCCGCTGTAACTATAGTCGAGCCTACCGGCGTTGACATAAGTATTGATGCGATTATTCCCACGCCCGCACATATCACCGAGATGACAGCCGAGCAGATTATCACCGAGCGGAAGCTGCGAAATACCCTCATAGCCGAAAGCGAAGGGAAGATTATAAGCGCCGAGATGAGCAGCGAGCCTACAAGATTCATAGCAAGCACTATTATCAGCGCTGTTACCACCGCTATGAGCAGGTTGTAGCTGTCGGCCTTTATGCCTGTGGCCTTTGAGAAGTTCTCATCAAAGGTTATGGCAAATATCCTGTTGTAGAAGATAATGAATATGAGTATCACCACTATCGCCATTATAAGACACAGGCGCACATCGTCCTCTTTAAGGGTGAGTATCGAGGTCGAGCCGAAAAGCGTCGAGCAGACATCGCCCGAGATGTTCGACGAGGTCGGGAAGCGGTTCATAAGCATATAGCCCACCGCCAAAGACCCTACCGATATCATCGCCACCGCTGCATCGCCCTTTATCTTGGCGTTTTTGCCGGGGCGGAGAAGCAGTATCGCCGCTATCAGCGTTATTGGCAGAACTATGTAGTTGTTGTTGGCTTTTGACAGGGTGTCGGCAAGCTCTCTTACCCCCTGCGGCACCTCGCCCGAAGCGCTGACGCCTGCTGCTATCTCTTTTATGATAACGGGAAGCACTGCCGCTAAGCTCATAGCACCGAATGCTACGTGCGAAAGCCCGTCACCGATAAATGACAGTCGCTTGAGCACAAGCGTTACCCCCAAAAGGGAGGAACACAAAGCTATCAGCAGACCGACAATGAGCGCATACCTTACAAACGGGTAGGAAAAATAAAGTGAAAGCTTATCTATTATCTCAGACATTTTCTCTTCCCCCCGGTTTTAATTATACCCGATATCAAAGCCCCTGCCGCAGCCGCACCTGCCGCCGCTGCCACGGGTGCGAGAATGGCTCTCGCATCGCTTTGCTCTTTAACTGACGAGGCTTCCCCGTCGTCGCTGTCACTCATTATAAAGCTCTTGCCTATGCGGCTTTGCAGATAATCCTCCTTGCTGCCGAAGAAAAGCTGCCTGCGGTGTCCCATATGCAGAACGTGGCTTGCATACCTCACAGCCGCATTAACGTCGTGCGATACCATTATTATGGTTATGCCGCTTTTGTTGAGCTCGCTTATAAGCTCATAGAGGTCGTTCTGCGCCTTGGGGTCAAGGCCTGTTACAGGCTCATCGAGCAGAAGCACCTTGCTTGTAGCGCACAATGCCCTTGCAAGCAGCACCCTCTGCTGCTGCCCGCCCGAAAGTTCACGGTAGCAGCGCTTTGCAAGGTCACTGATGCCAAGGCGCTGCATATTCTGTGCTGCAAGCTCTTTGAGTTCTCTGCCGTAAAACGGCTTGAACCCCGTCTTTGAAAGGCAGCCCGAAAGCACTATCTCTCTTACCGATGCGGGGAAATCTTTCTGCACCACCGTCTGCTGGGGCAGATAGCCTATCTCTTTCGGGGTAAGCCCCACCCAGTCTATCGAGCCTGAGTCTACGGGCTTTAAGCCGAGAATGGTTTTTATCAGCGTGCTCTTGCCCGAGCCGTTCTCGCCCAATATGCAAAGATAATCCCCCTCGCTGACGGTAAAATCTATACCCTCGGCAACGGTCATATTCTCATAGCCAAGTGTGGCCTCACGGCATACTATCTGCTCTGCCATAGCGTTTCCTCCTGTCAGCCGAGCGCTGACTTAAGTGTGTCTAAATTGCTTCTCATAAGTGATATATAGCTCTGCCCGTCATCAAGCTGCTCCTTTGTTACCGACTGGAGCGAGTTGAGAGTAGCAGTCTTTGCGTCTTTCTGCTTTGTGTTGTCGATTATCGCCTGAGCTATCTTGCCGTCTGAATTCTCTATCATAAACACGGTCTTTGCGCCCAGCTCGTCTGCCTTGTTTGCAAGGAAAGCTATAGTCTCAAAGCTTGCCTCTGTTTCTGCCGAGCAGCCCACGAACGCCGCATAGTAGTCAAAGCCGTATTCGTCTGTAAAATATCGAAACGGGAACCTGTCGCCGAAAATGAGCGTCTTGTTCTTAGTACTATCTGCAAATGCTCTTATATCAGAATCCAGCGCATCAAGCTCCTTGGTGTAGCTTTCTAAGTTTTGCTTGTAGGCGTCCTTGTTGTTTTCATCAATTTCCGAGAGGTCGTCGGCTATGCGCTTGCATACTGTCTTGGCATTTGATACAGAGAGCCATGTGTGCTCGTCATATTCCTTTTCTTCCTCTTCGCCTTCTTCGTGGTCGTGGTCTTCCTCCTCGGCCTGCATACCCTCTTTGACTTCCTCTTCCTTTGCCTTGTCACCTACAACGTCGAGCATATTTATCATCTTCATATCCTTGTTGCGCTTGTTCTCCAGAGCATCGGATACCCAACCGTCAGACTCGCCGCCTGCGTATATGAACACATCACAGTCGGATATTTTGAGTATATCCTCGGCCGTCGGCTGGTAGGAGTGCAGGTCGCTGCCGTTTTCGAGAAGATATGTTATCTCAACATCATCAACGCCCTTGGTTATGTTTCTTACCCAGTCATATTCGGGGAAGATAGTGCATACAACGCTTACCTTGCCCTCTTTCTTGCTGCTGCCCGTGTCCGAGCAGGAAGCAAAACTCATCATCATCGCAGCACATAAAGCTGCGGCTATTATTTTCTTTATCATTATCCTTTGTCCTCTCTTATATCTTGGTCTTAGCTTGTTTGTTAAGGCAATACCGCACGACCATTGTATGTCAGTATACGTGGTCTCAGCTACGCTGAGACCGACAAATTTTTCGTCAGATTGCCTATATCCGCCGCAG
>CADAGC010000004.1:15505-57948 GCA_902787365.1 uncultured Ruminococcus sp.
GAAAATTTTCAAGCATATGGCATACAAAGGCGTAAGCCGTTGGTTGTGCGGTGTTGCCTTAATATCTATATCTCTAACTGTCAAGCCTTACCCTAAGAGATATAAGTGTGTTTCTTCCCTCAAAGCCGACATATGCCCTGATTATCGCCAAAGCTGACACGGCACATACTGCGCATACAGCCAGAGCTGCACCGCACGCCGCACCGAGCCTTAACATATTGTCGCATATCTGCAATACAGCGCATATGCCGCAGCCCTCGCCGCAGCAGTCGTGGTCATACTGCGCCGCCTCAAAGGCCGCCGCACCGAACACGGTCAGCGCAAAAACAAGCGCAAGTACAGCGCCTAAAAGCTTTATCCTTTTCATAACATTTATCCTTTGCAGTCTTTGCATTTGCCGGGGAGAACGGCGCTCTTGTCAAGCTCAAAGCTCTCCTCCCTGAATATGCGCTCTACTATCTCACGGCTCTCCTCATCGTTCATATGATAGAGCTTGCCGCAGGTGACGCATTTCATATGCAGGTGGTGGTGGCAGCCCTCGCCCTCGGTGAGCTGATAGACGAAATTGCGGCTGTTGCCCTTGACGGTGCGCTTAACCTCGCCGCTTTCTACCAGTTCCTTGACGAGCCTGTATACAGTACTCTCGCCGGGGGCTTTGCTCACCTCGGGGTCGGCTTTCATCATATCGGCTATCTGCCGCACCGTGAAGCTCTCGCTCTTATGCCTTGCCAGAAAGCACTTAAGCTCCTCTTTCTGATGAGTATTGTATTTCGCCATTTCGTCACCCGCTTTCAATTTGAGAGTAATTTTCAATTTCAAATTATACCACATAACCCCCGCAATGTCAAGCAAAAAGGCGGGTTTTAACAGTTTGTTTACTGTAGATAATAGACAGCGCTATTGACTTTGATTTGGTGATTTTGTATAATAAGGTAAACACAGCACCTCTTGATAAGGAGAACACATATGAACATAAGGCTTGTAAACATAACCCGTGACCCGACCCACATCGAAGACATAAAAAGGCTTTACCTCACATCATTCCCCGAAGATGAGCGAGCGCCATTTGATAAGCTTGTAAGAAAGGCAAAAAGGAAAGACATAAACTTCTTTGCCTGTATGGACGGCGGCAAGTGGATAGGTATGCTCTACATACTCAACTATAAAGACTTAAGCTACATCTTCTACCTTGCAGTAGACGAGCGCTCACGTGGCAGGGGCTACGGCACGGCAATACTCAAAGCCGCCCTCAAAAAATATCAGGGCAGGCGGTTTTTCCTCGCTATCGAGCAGCCTGATGAACGGGCGGATAATTTTAAACAGCGGCTTGCCCGTCAGCACTTTTATGAGAATGCAGGCTTTGAGCGCACAGGCCAGCGCATACAGGAAGCAAACGTCATCTACGATATGCTCGGTGTCGGCGGCAGAGTTCAGCCTTCGGAATACCGCTCGCTGATATGGGGCTTTGCAGGGCTTATGATGCTTAAATACACAATGAAACTTTATGACAGCTGACACGGGCTTTTTTGCGTGATAATGCCCCTATGCGCACAGCGTGAAACCGAATTGTAATATCTATCGTAAAATAGTCTAAAAAAGTCTCTTGATAGCAAGGATAATTTTGTTTTAAATGCGTAAATTCTGTAATAATTATTGACAAATGTATATTGTTTCTGATATTATTATATTAGATAAGTATTTAATACTGGCATTTTATTATAGATATTTAATGAGGGACGTTTATGCTAAACACATACTTTCAGCGTGTTCTGACAGACCTTCCTTATATAGGCTACAGCCTTTACCAGATGTTCGGTATATTCTGCTTCTGGAGTTTTATAGGCTGGTTGGTAGAAGTCGCCGATATGGCGATAGAAGCAAGGGAATTTCAGAACAGAGGCTTTCTTCATCTTCCCCTGTGCCCGATATACGGGCTGGGTATCCTTACTTTGAATATAATACTCAAGGGCTTCAGCGACAATTATGTTTTGCTGGTCATCGTGTCTATGCTTTTATGCACGGGCATCGAGCTGCTTGTAGGCGAGGCGCTTCAAAAAGCATTCCACGCACGGTGGTGGGATTACTCGCATATGCGCTTTAACTTCAAGGGGCTGATATGCCTGCGAAATACCCTTTTCTTTGCGGCTGCGGGGTTTGTTATAGTAACTATCATCGAGCCCAAGGTCGAGCAGGCGCTTGATTCGCTTATGATAAGTGCAGGGCTCATCATCATGATGGTGATGTCGGTCATGCTCTTTGTTGACACGCTGCTGTCGCTTTTCAAGGCAAAGAAGATACGCAAGACCACACCCGATGAATACGAGCCGAAGCTCCTATTCAAATCACACAGATAATATTCACGGCATAGGGCAAAACGTCCTGTGCCGTTTTTTGCTTGACAAAGCAGCAGAAATATGCTATACTACATACAACTCAAACGCCAATGCGAGTATAAACCAAGTGGCTAAGCCGCAAGCTTTATGTTTGCGAAATTTACTGTCGGAAGCTCCGCTCAAATGCCCGACTGATAAATGCGGACACCTATCGCCCTTATGTAATAGTAAGGGCGATTTTTATATACCGCAAATATGAACAATGCGTAAACTTTGAAACAAACTGTTGACATTTCTGCACGAATGTGGTATATTATAGTACTTACCCAAAATAGGAGAGAAGAATAAAAACACCGAAATCATGCACCATGCATTGAAAAAATGGAGGGGACAGATATGAATTACAATCAGCTTTTGTTTTCGCAGCTGCGTTTGGTGGCTGTAAAGACAACAGATAAAGAACTGACAGACGAAGCGCTCGTTAAGTCTATGACCGTCAACGAAGAGCTTGTAAACCTCGGGTACACCCTGTCCCCGAGCGATATAGCGACACTTGCCTGCTCAGACAGTATGGGGGGCTTTGTTGCCCGTGTGCGTGAGTATATAGGCGACGTAAAGGCAGACCCTATGTACCCCGATTTCCCTAATCAGGTAATGGCAATGGACGAAGCGACTTTCCGCTTTCACCAGATGCTCCACTACCTCTCGACCTACGGTATCGAGCGCTTTACAGGGCAGAGAGTGTCAAAGGGCTGGCTGCCTGAAATGGAAAAGACCGAAAAGACCGAGCAGGACACACCCCTGCTCAGCGCTAAGGTGTTGGGGCTTATAGATGAAAAGGACAAGTTCATCACGCCTTACACGAAGATACTCTCAAAGACCGAGCGTATGGACGACAAAGAGCGTATGATGATACTCGAATGCCTTAAAAACCTCACCACCGAGCAGATAAGCGGCGTGACTGTTACTTTCAAGCAGAACCTGCTTGATGTGTTCAACACCATATTCACGGCGGCAGAGCTTGACAGCGCACAGAAGCTTGAAGCCCTGCACGCAGTATGCCAGCACACAGGCGACGTGTGGAAGTGTATGGACTTTGCCCTCACAAGGGCTGGCTTCCACTTCAAGACCTCGCAGAAAAGGCTCATCGTCAAGCTGCTTGAAAGCTACCCCATAGACGACTTTAAGGCAAACCTTATCCTTTCAAACAAAAAGGGCGAGAGAACGCTGCTCATGCTCAAATTCATCGACTTTAATGAGTATTCGAGGAGCAGAGAGCACAAGGCGGCTGTGGCTTCATTCAGAAACGGCGACCTGCGCTCGTGGGAGTCAAGGGCGAAGTATCTTGTTTCAAGCAAAAACCCCTCAGCGCTGGGCTACTACATACAGCGCCCCGGCATAATGATAAGGCACCTCACCTATCTGCTCAGAAACGGCTACAAGGCAGACCTTATCTACAAGCTTTTGTTTGAAAAGGCAACACAGCTGAAGATCCAGACGCTTGTGAGCTTAGCAAACCACTTTGAGCGCCCTGCCGAGGTTTGGGAGAGCGACGAGCGCTTCAACGAAGCCTTAGTGCTCAGCATTATGATAAACCAGCTGCTTATGCGCCGCTTTATGGCCTGCAATACGCCTTTCAGGGGCAAGAAGGTCTACGTTGACGAGCGTGACTTTGACCTTGACGAGTCGGCAATAAGAGTAGTTGACAAGTCGGCAGAGGGCGGCTATATACGCTCGGGGCTTGCTTACAAGATACCCGAGGGAGTGAGCCGCATAAGATTCTTTGTTTACTGGAACGACGAGCAGCGTGTTGACATTGACCTGCACAGCTCGGCAAAGGGGCTTAACGGCGAGAACATCCACGTAGGCTGGAACTCACAGTACAAGACCGACGAGATGGTATTCAGCGGCGACATAACCCACAGCGATGCCGCAGAATACATAGACATAGACCTCGACAAGGCAAGCACCTCTGTAAGCTACGTGTCTGCTAACATAAACATATTCTCGGGCTACTCCACATTCGCTGAGATAGACGAATGCTTCGTGGGCGCTATGGCAGTTGACAAGGTGGGCGAAGAGATAGCACTCTACGACCCCAAGAACTGCTTCTTCACCCACTACCTCACAGGCAAATACAGAACGATAAACTACGGCTACGTTGATTTGCAGCACAGGGTAATAGTATTTGACGGCGTCAGGAACAAGGGCGGCGGCTACTATGACACCTATGCAAGAAACAATGCCTTTAACGTAAACAAGTACTTAAACGTGCTCTTCAAGGGTCAGTGGGCAACGAGAGTTGACACCCGTGAAGAGGCTGACGTAGTGCTCGTTATGGGCAAGCCCACAGACGATAAGGAAGTAAGCCTTATCGACAATAATTTCTTTATGGGGTAAGATACCCCACTTACACAGCCGGAGAGCACCGGCGTTGGTACACACTTTTTTCGGCAGCATACTTTTAACCTGTCACGGCGGAGGGTCATGTTCCGGTACAGCGGGGCATGACGCCGCAGTTGTGTGTATCAGTCAGCTGCCACATTGACGGTGCTTCCTATAGTCAGGCGTTCCCTCTGCTTTATTGCAGCTTCCTTTTAAAAATCTTACCTGATTTTTGCAGAGGTCAGTTCGCTGCAGCACAGCCTGACAACCTCTCGGGCGTTGTTTTCAAAAGCACGGTTCGATTCCGAAAACTGTGACTTCCTTTTATTGTTGGTAAATTATGTGACGGCAGACCCCCGTGAAAGCGGGGCTGCCCATATAAGCTTTGAAAACAGTCTGTCACAATCAAGGCCCGAGGGAAGCCGACAAGCGTTTGCCCGCTCCTTTATTACCCCTATGGACGGGGAATGACATCCTTTTAACCTCCACCATTTTTACCGAGCGGCGCAAGTAAGTCATTATATAGCCTGTCGGAATATTAAAACTCAGCCCGAAGCGTAATACTTCGGGCTTTTTTTGCATTTATTATCTTATTACTAAGTGGTAATAATGCTTAACAAGCAGGTTGACAATTTGTGCAAACATACAAAAACACCTTCGAAAACGATAAACATAAGTTAGCAAAGATTGACAAATAAACTCATAAATGATAAAATAAGATAGTAAGCAATTAACAATTACGCCTTATTTATAGGGTAATATGTTACAACTTTACTATATTAAAGCAAATGGAGGCGAAAGAATATTGGATAAGAAAAAAGAAGCGGCCGGCAAGACCGAAGAGGTTAAAGTTAATGCAAATGCCGACCTTTTGATGAACAGGGTAAACAGTATTATGAGCGCTGTCGAGGATGACGATGATGACGATGAGGCTTTCCTCGAAGAGCTTGCGCCTAAGAAGAAAAAGAAATTCTTGGGTCTTTTTGGCTAAGCAGCCACCAAACAAAAATATATGACAAAGAAGGTAAACGATTATGAGTAAATCAAAAGACACGGGCAGAAGTTTTTCTACCCTTAATCTCATCTTGATCATTCAGCTTGTCATAATGCTTGGCTTATCTATCTTCATCACACTAACAGTCAGCAGCAAGACAAAAGAGAATGCTATCAACCACATGAATGGTATCACAGATGAACGTGCAAACATCATCAAGAGCTATGTTGAGAACTCGGAAAGAACTCTTTCCTATTTCAGCAAATCTCAGCAGATAGTTGATATGTTCATGAACCCCGACGACGGCAACTATAAGTCCGCCGCACAGGCTTACACAAACGAGTTCGCTAAGGACATTGAGTACAACGAAGGTCTTTGGAGCGGTACTTTACAGACAGAGGTTCTTACACACTCGAGCTATGACCCCGCAAACCCCGACACCGCAGGCATCATAGGCATGGTAACACGTAAGGACGAGGACAGGCGCAAGCAGCTTATCGACGCTCTTGAAGCAGCAGGTCCTGACGGCGTTTACAACACAGGTATCATCATCTCCCCTGCATCCGGCAAGCAGTGCCTTTCGATGTATAAGGGCGTTTTCAAGAATGATAAAATGGTAGGCTTCGTAGGTCTTGGTATATTCACCGAAGGCCTTATCGACACACTCGACAAGGTTCCCGTTCCCGGCATCAAGAACTCCTTCTACACAATGGTGAACGTTAACACCAACAAGTACATCTTCAATAAAGATGACAAAATGGTTGACAAGGAGATCGAGAACGACGAGCTGTTAAAGCTCTGCGAAAAGTACAAGGGCGAAAAGGACTCGGCAACTGATGACTACGAGTATGAGTCTGACGGCGAGACTTATGTATCTATCTACACATATATGCCCGAATACGGCTGGATCCTTACAATAGACGATACTCCCGGTGAGGTTTTCGAGCTTCAGAGAACGATGATCATCTACCTCGGCATCTTCGGTCTTGTAGTACTCGGCCTTATCATAGTATTCAACTTCATCAGCAAGAAACAGGAGAAGATCAACCAGAAGCTCGTTTCTACTATCGCCAAGGCAAACATCACCAAGAAATCGCTCAACACTGCGATGTTCAAGGACGTTCTTACCGATGTTAACAACAGAATCAGCCTTACTGTAGATCTTCAGAAGGCAGCTGAGCAGAAGAAGACAGATCCTTACTACTTCGTAATGTTCAACATCTGCGACTTCAGCGGCATCAACTCCAAGTACGGCACTATCGCAGGCGACAACCTGCTCGCACGTATTGGTCAGGTTCTTAAGGAACACTATGAGGCAGAGAACATCTACCGTACAGGTTCCGACGAGTTCGTAGTCAAGATACCCACAGCAGGCGGCAGCCCTGCAAAGGATGAGATCATGGACAGAGTAAATATTGCTTTCCGTGAGTTGCAGGCTACCATAAGGATAGATGAAGAAACAGCTATCTACCCGACATTCAAGGTTGCAGTTATCAAGACCAAGAACAATGTTGACGCATCTGTAGTATCCTCGATGAAGGATATGACTAACAAGACAGGTGAGGCTACATACGGTCTTATCGACTTCCGTGATATGACATAATATAGTTTATATCAAAATATTCCCCGCCCGTGAGCAGAAGTTCACGGGCGGGCTTGATTTTCTGAATGTTTTTCCGGGGAGTATGTTAAAAAATTCAAATAACATTTTTCTTTTGGAAGATGTGTAAAAAACACAATCATTTTTTTGTAGCTTTGTATATAGAAAAAATACGATATATATGTTATAATATAAAATGTATAAGTATTGGCAACCACCGACATATTGAAAAGGATATAAAAATATGAAACTATATTTATTAAAGAAATCAGCGGCGGTCGTGGCGGCATTGGCGCTTTGCGGGGCACTCTCGGGGTGCTATTTCCTGCCCGATGAGGAGGAGGTTCTTGCAGCACCCTCGGTAAAGAGCTCAGAGGTCAAGTACACCACCGTGACTGCCGAGAAAAAGACACTTGAAAAGAAGGTCATCTGCTCGGGCACGGTATCGAGCGAGAACCAGTATTCCCAGTCATATGCCGACAACAGCGGCGTGATAAAGAAATTCTACGTCAACACGGGCGACACAGTCAAGAAAGGCGACCCCATATGCTCGCTTGACACCACCGACATCGACTACGAGATAGCCGAGCAGGAGCTTTACCTCAAAAGGGCAAAGCTCGACACGCAGGTGATAGTTCAGAACAAGGGCACTCAGGCTGAGATAGACCGCTCGGGTGTTGAGGAGGAGCTTATACAGAAAAAGCTCGACAAGCTGTATGCCTTAAAGGAGGGCGCTACCCTCAAAGCCGAGGCAAGCGGCACTATAACCTATCTGACCTCGCTTCGTGCAGGCGACAGCATAGACACGGGCACGACAGTCTGCACCATACTTGACACAAAGGCATTATTCATCGAAATAAAGCCCAAGAGCGGCGACACCAAGTATTTCAAGATGGATCAGAAGGTAACTATCCGTGTGGGCGAAGATGAATACGAGGGAACTGTATTCATGATACCCTCAGAGCTTACCAAATACAGAGATGAGCAGAAAAAGTCAAAGGAAAAGATAGAGGACAAGATAGCCTACCTTGCAGATGCTGTATATGTGCGCTTTAACGACAAGAAATCATCCGCTTCGGCGGTGGGGCAGCTTGCTGACGTTACGCTGCTGCTCGACAAGGCAGAAGACGCTATCATCATATCAAACAACCTCATCAAGAAGGTTGACGGCGAGCAGGTAGTATATGTGCTCAAAGACGGCGAAAAGGTAGCCGTGACGGTAGAGGTCGGCTTACAGACAGGCTCACAGGCCGAGATAATCTCGGGTCTTAACGAAGGTGACGAGGTCATTATCAGATAAGGAAGAATTACATCTATGTTTACACTTTTGCTGAGAAAAATGCGAAACACCAAATGGATGGTGTTCTGCCTGCTGATAGGCTGCGTTATGGCCTGCGCCATGATGGCGACCATACCTATCTATATGAATGCATCGCTGCAGCGAATGCTCGTTAAGGACTTAGAGGTCTTTCAGCAGGATTACAATATATACCCGGGTATGTATAATACCAAATACGCCATGAACATGAGCCTTAATGCCGAAGGGCAGCGGCAGCTCATAGAAGCCACCGAAAAAGCGGTTGACGAGAGCTTTGAGCAGCTTGACGTCGAGGCGACGAACAAGCGCTTTGTGAGTGATGACTACCTGTATGCTGCAAACTTCTCGACAGAGGCGGGCGGCGATTCGGTAAAACTTCACCTGGGCGCTATGAGCGGCATAGCCGACAATGTCACGGTAACGCAGGGGCGTATGTTTGAGCCGGGCAAAAACGGAAACGGCGCCTTTGAGGTCATAACCACCGAGCGTGCCATGAAAGTTACGGGCATAGCGGTCGGGCAGACCTACGAGCTTGCAAACATCTTTGACCCGTCAAAGGGCAGCATAAGGGTCGAGGTCGTGGGCGTTTTTGAGCCTAAGGAGGGCTGCGAGGCCTACTGGGCAGAGGGGCTTGATGAATACCTAAGCTCGGTGCTTGCAGACTATGACACCTACCTTGGCGAGATGCTCGACACAGGGACACTTCACACCTCGCAGTATGTCAACAACTACGCTATCGACTACAACAAGCTCGATATGACGAGGCTTGACAGCTTTATAGAAAAGATAGACGAGCAGGCAGAAGCCTACAAGCAGGCAAAGGTGAGCTTCTCGATGCCTGCTAAGGAGATAATCGAAGACTATGCCGAGCGTGCTTCACAGCTTAGGCTGGTATTATGGCTTTTACAGATACCCATAATGCTGATGATTCTTTTCTACCTGTTTATGGTGGCACAGCTCAACGTCGAGCAGGAGAAAAACGAGATAGCCGTATTCAAATCCCGTGGCGCATCACGTGGGCAGGTCGTGCTGATGTATGCCCTTGAATCGGTAGTTATCGGCGTATGCTCGGCACTTTTGGCACCCTTTGCGGGGCTGCTGCTTTGCCGCATACTCGGCGCATCAAACGGCTTCCTTGAATTTGTAAACCGTTCATCTATCCCTGCAAGGCTGTCATTTGAGGCGTTCATCTACTCATTCATAGCAGCGGCGGTGTTCTTTGCGACGACTATGCTGCCTATCTTCCCTGCAACAAAGGAAACGATAGTCGGCCACAAGCAGTCAAAGGCCAAAAAGAGAAAGCTCTCGCTTTGGGAGAAAACGGGGCTTGACATAATACTTCTTGGCGGCTCGGTAGGCTGGCTCTACTACTACAAAAAAGAGCAGGCGCAGCTTTTAAGCGAGGGCGTTACCGACATAACAGCCACAGTCAACCCGATGCTGTTTGTAGCTTCTACAGGCTTTATTCTCGGCTGCGGGCTGCTGATAATCAGACTCTACCCGCTGATGATAAGGCTTATAGCTTTTGCAGGCAGGCGCTTCTGGCCGCCGTCGATACACGTATCACTCAACAACATCGGCCGCTCGTCCACGGGCAGGGAGAAGTTCCTTATCCTCTTCCTGGTGCTGACGGTATCGTTAGGCCTGTTCTTTGCAAACACCGCACGGGCGCTCAACCGCTCGGCCACCGACCAGATAAACTACGCAGTCGGCTGTGATGTAAGGCTCACCGAGACCTGGAAATCAAACAAGGTATCAAAGAGCAGTCAGGGGCAGTCGGCGGCTTCATTCGGCATGACGGGCAACACGGGCGACGAAGAGGAGGAAGAAGAAGTAGACGCTTCCACCTTAAGCTACGAAGAGCCCGACTTTACGAGATTTGAAAAGCTTGACGGCGTTGAGGCGGCGGCAAGGGTGTTTAGAAAAGACAGCGTGACCCTTTCTTCGAGCAAGATGAAGGTGCCCAAAAAGGCCACCTACAAAGACAAGAACGAGCGCAAGAAGGAAGACTTCATGAATATGGAGGACACAGGCTCGTCCAACTCGGCAAAGGACGTAACGCTTATGACCGTTGACCCGGGCGAGTTCTCAAAGGTGGTCTGGACGACCCCACGGCTTTTCCCGACACACATAAACAACTACTTAAACGCACTTGCCGACTACAATTCGGGCGTTATACTCTCGACATCGTTCCGTGACACCTACGGCTTAAAGCTTGGCGACACGGTATCGTGCAAGTGGGGCAGCAACTCTGAATTCACCGTGACGGTGCTGGCATTTGTTGACTGCTGGCCGTCTATTCAGCCCTATGCGAAGACCGAAACAGGCGAATACCGTGACTTTGCGATAATGAACTTTGACTATGTTCGGGTCGCAACGAACGTTGAGCCTTACGAGGTATGGCTAAAACTAAAAGACGGCACAAAGACTGAGGATTTCTACACAGCCCTTGAAGATGCAAAGATAAAGTGTGACACCTTAGAGGTCGCAAGCCAGCAGATAATACAGAAAAAGAACGACCCCATGCTGCAGGGCATGAACGGCGCTCTGACATTAGGCTTTATCATAATAATGATAATGTGCATAATCGGCTTCCTTATCTACTGGATAATTTCCATTCGCTCACGCACGTTGCAATTTGGCATACTGCGTGCTATGGGCATGAAGTTCCGTGAGATAATCGCTATGCTCATAACCGAGCAGGTGCTTGTTTCAGGTGCGGCGATAGTGCTCTCATTCGTGGTAGGGTCTATCGCAAGCGAGCTGTTCGTGCCGCTGTTCCAGTCATTCATGCAGTCGGGCGCTTACCCCGAGTTCGCAGTTATCCCCGAGCGGGGCGACTACCTGAAGATATACGCCGCCCTCGGCGCTATGCTGCTGTTCTGCTTCGCAGTTCTCGGCAGGTTGATAAGGGGCATCAACATCAGCAAGGCGCTCAAACTGGGCGAAGATTAAACCAAATAAAAGCAAAAGCAGGAGAGTTATCAGCTCTCCTGCTTTTCTTGTTGCCGCCTTTTATTTTGGGGGGAAGGCGGCGGGTGGAAAGATCGTATATGGCTTCTTACTTATTCTTACTGGTGGAACTCAATCCTTTGCAGACTGCTCGGCGTGTGCAGAGTATAGTTATTGTCATACTCGCCGCTGCCGCCTATGAGCAGAGCGCTGCCGTTCTCTGCACTTACTACCTCGCCCACTATCTCGCAGTGGCTGCCGCCTTTCTTGACCAGCGTGCTGCTTATGGGGCTGCCGCTGCTGTCATAATCCACCCTGGCTTTCACGATTATATCCGACTCCATATATGACGGTTTTTTTGTCAGCTTTTTGTCCTCGAACCTTTCGGGGAAGTCATGCACCTCGTTTTCTGTATAGTAGCGTCCGTCCTCATCAACGTACAGCGTGATCTCATCATAATAGCATTTTTGCCTTGCGATAGAATACCTTGATGAAGAAATACCGCTGCCCGGAATGGGCACAAGACCTGTCTCGGTGCTAAGCTCAAAGTGCCTATTTTTGACGAAGGTTTCATAGTTCTCGCCTTCATATGTTCCGTGAATGAACTGCGCTGTCGTTATCACGCCCGTGCTTTTGTTGAGCACGCACACATCTGTCTCGTATTCTGCGATAGCCGTGTATCTGTCCTCAAAGGTGCTGTCTGCAAACGGCGACTCGTCATCAAAGAGCTTTGCTGTCGCAGGCTCCTCTATGCCCAGCGTGTCAAGAGCCATTATGTGATACTCTACCTTGTAAAGCCCGCTGCTCTGCGGCTCTGACGAGGTTTCGCTGTATATAATAAATATGTCGCTCATATTATCCTGATCTTCGGTCTTGCTCACGTTAAGCGTGCCTGAGGTGTATATGCCCTCGATGCGTGTCAGGGTCTTTGCACCATTTTTATCGGTGATGGTGTATAGCTTTTCGGGCTGCTTGCCAAAGCGCTGACGGTAGACCGTGTTTTCCGTGCTGCCGTCATCCCTTTTTGCGATGGTGCTGTAAAATAGCGTTATGCAGCTGTCATCGCCCGTGCTGCCTGCTTCGGGTTCTTTTAATGTATAGTCCGAGTCGGCAAGGCAGTAAGCCGTCACATCAGCATCATCATACTGCACCCCAAAGCCCTTGCCCGTAGGCTCAAGAGTGCTTGCATCATAGCCAAACACCTCAAGCATTTGTTTTTTGCTATTATTTTCCGCATCATAGTCACAAGAGAGAAGTGCCACAAAAATATCACTGCCCGTGCAGGTGAGATAATCAAGCTTGCTGCATATATCCTTTGATGTGGCGTAAATATTGCCGCTGCCGTCAACGACCGCCGAGCCGTCATTATTCATCAGCAGTATCCTGTCATAGCCTATCTGATAAGCCTGCCTTGCACCATCGTCGGCATCATCTTCTTCTGCGCCCGTGACCTCGTTGGTGAGCAGGGTATACAGGCTCTTGCTCTTATCAAAAATATCCGTGCGCTTTGTGGCGCTGTTGTCGGAGGGCGTTCCCGTCGTCAGCCTGCCCTTATTGTAAAAGTTCACCGCAAACACGCCCAGCACTATCACCACTATGCAGGCAGCCGCCGCGCCCAGCCACATAAATAGCCTGGGCTGCCTTACCGCCGCCGCTGCGTGCTCCTCGCCCTCAGACGGAGTGGTGTCTGTTTCTGTGTACTCCGTCACGGGCGGGGTTATATCTAATCTTTTGTCCTCAATTATCGAAAACACCGAAGCTTCGTCGGCTATGTCGTTTACGGGCGTGTCTTTCTCTTTTAATATACGCTCGTTCAATATCCGTTCCCTGACGCCTGCAGGGGGGGCTATGCCGTCAAGCGACTTAAAAAGGTCAAACATCTCCTTATCCTGCATCGTCCTCATCTCCTTTCAGTAGTGCCGACAGCCGCTTTCTGCCTCGGCTGAGGGTAGAATACACCGTTCCCTCTTTCATATCAAGCATCTGTGATATCTCTGCTGCCGAATATCCGAAATAGTAGTAAAGCGTCATCACGCCCCGCTCATTATCCCCCATTTGTGATAGCGCCTGCGCAAGTTCGCTCGTCTGCTCCGGGGCTGTAAGCTCGCCTGCCTCGGCTATGTGCGCCTCCAAGCTTATCACCCGCCTGTATGCAAGCCTAAGCTGTGAGCGGCAGGTGTTCTGCGCCGTGACTATGAGCCAGGCTTTTATATGCTCGCTGTCTTCGGAGCTGACCGAGCAGCTTTTGTAAAGCTTTAAGAACGTGTCCGACACAGCGTCCTCCACGTCCTGCCGCCTGCCCGAAAGCTCGACAAAGCATATGCGCCAAACCATATCAAAATATTCGTTATAGCAGGATATAAATTCTTTTTCCGTCATATCCTGTTCACTCCTTTAAAAGGCCTTTCACTTATAACACGTTTCACACCCCCGAATCCTTGCAAGGGGGATAAAAATTTTTTCTTTTTTATTATAGCACAGATTTTGGGAAAAGAAAAGGCGGCAGGCTTTGTGCCTGCCGTCTTTGGATTATCAGGTTTTATTCTTACTTGACCTCAAAGCGTGTACCGCCTATGGTTATTGCGCTTACATTGTCAATATCAACAAACTCCAAGAACGATATGTGTATCTTGTCATAATGCCCGTCATCCCTCGATTCGGAAGAGCCGTATATCTCAATGCTCTTTGATGTGCCGTCCTTGTAGAATACTGTCACCTCTCTGAACGGCAGCGGGTCGGTCTTGACTGCGATCGTCACATCTCTGCCGCTTATGCTGTTTTCGCAAAGTGATATTTTTTCATTTTCCGCGTTTTCAAGAATTATTGTTCTTTCGTTCTTTTCAAAGGTCAGCTCAAACTCTGCAAAGGTTATATACTTTCCTCCCTCAATGCCAAAGGTTATAAGCGACATAGGCATAGTCACCTTGTCCTGCGGCTCGTCAAGAACATAAGACCAGCGCATTACCGCTCTGCCGTTTTCCACAAGAGTGTTTGTCTCCTCATCAAATTCCGTATCGCTTATCTCCGACTTGACCGAGTGCAGCCAGGGCTCCTCGCAGTTTTGAAGCATTTTTGCACCCCTTTCATCATTCGGCTCAGCATTTGCAACAACTGTAATATACTGCCCGTCCGAGAGTATCGTCTCTATGTTGATGTCAAAATGCTTGCCCTTGAAAGTCTGCTCGTATTTTGCGCCCATGCTTTCAAGCTTTTCGTCTGCGCCTGCGCCGAAGTATCTCTCGCTTGCGGAGTTTTTCTTATAAACATATGAAGCCCCCGCGCCCACTATGCCCGTGACCGCTATCGCCGCCGCTGCCATAAAGCCTATAAAGCGTCTGCTGTATTTTTTGGTGTGACTAATTCTGTTCTCCATAGTTATCCCTGCCTTTCTCTCAGTCAGAGAAAGTATGCGTGCTGTTATGTCCTTGTCCCCGCGCTCTATGCGGCACTCATCGCCTGCAAGGGCAGCCTCCTCGGGGGTCAGGCTGTCAAAAAGCTCTGTTATCTTCTTTTCCATTACATATCCTCCTCCAACTGCTGTCTGAGTTTTGATAAGGCACGCTGTATGCGCTTGTCAACCGTGTTCGGGCGCAGGCCTGTCTGCTTTCCTATTTCCTTTGAGCTTAGCCCGTAGAAATAGCGCAGCCATATAAGCCGTGAATCAGGCTCGCCGAGGGCTTTTATAAGCTCGATCAGCTCGGCACGCTCGGTGTCTGTGCTGCCGTCTGTTAAGTATGACAGGTCGTCTATGTCGATAACTTCGGGATCACCGCTTTTTGCACGAAACACATCGGCGCAGCGCCGCCTTGCTATCACCAGTATCACAGGGCGCACGGCTGTTAGAGTATCAAAGCCCCTTTTAAGCCCGAAGCGGTAGAAGCGCACGAAGATATCGCTCGCAGTCTCCTCCATATCACGCTCATCGCACACCGCAGACAGCCTGCCCTTGCAGACTGCATACACATATGCGCTATAGCTTTCCACTACCTGTTCAAGCCCCTTCTCGGGGTCGCTTTGCAGCAGCGAAAGCAGTTCCTTATCGTTCATTTGGTTTTCCTCACCTTGCAAGATGTCTGAGATTTTTGCCTCTCACTTATACTAATCATTCGGAATATGTGAAATATGACAGAGGGGAGAAATTTTTTTGCATTTTAGCTTTCCCTCCTGCACACAATGCAAAAGCCGCCGACATCTCTGCCGACGGCTGTGAATACTCTTATTACTTGAACCATTCCTTGACAGGGCGTCTGCCGTTTAGCTTGTCAACGATTATCGGCAGCTCGGCGTCTATCCTGTCATTGTCAAGCTGACAGGTGCCTGCATTGGTGTGACCGCCGCCGCCGTAGGTAAGGCAAAGCTCTCCTATGTCGAACTTCGAGCTGCGGTTTACTATCGACTTGCCTATCATAACTGCGGTGTTCTGCTTTCTGAAGCCCCACGCAACGTGAACGGAAAGCTCAACCTCAGGCCACATAGCGTATACCATAAAGCGGTTGCCTGCGTAGATAGTGCTCTCGTGGCGAAGGTCTATAACTGCCACCTTGCCGTCTATCTTGGTAAGGCGTCTGAGCTGCTCCTTGAAAAGCTCCTGCTGCTCAAAGTAGAGATCAACTCTCTCCTTGACATCGGGAAGCTTTAAAACATCATCGATAGAGTGGTCAACACAGAACTTGATGAGCTGCATCATAAGGTCATAGTTTGATATGCGGAAATCGTGGAAACGGCCAAGGCCTGTTCTTGCGTCCATAAGGAAGTTCATGAGCACCCAGCCCTTGGGGTTAAGTATCTCGTCAACAGTAAAGTCGGCGCTGTCGCCCTTGTCAACGGCTTCCATTATCTCCTGCGAAACGTTTGTGAACACCATTTCGCCGCCGTAGTAGTCATAAACAACACGGGCAGCCGATCTTGCTGTGCCGTCTATTATGTACTTGCCGAGGTAGTCTTCAAGGTTGTTTCTTATAAGCTCACTCTCGTGGTGGTCAAAGGCAAGGCCTACCCTCTTGTCAAAGGGAAGGTTTGTGGTTATGTCATTTTCGGTAAGCTCTATCTTGCCGTCCTGAACGTCCTTGGGGTGAACAAACTTTATCTCATCTATAATGCCTATCTCATTGAGAAGCATGGCGCAAACCAGCCCATCAAAGTCGCTTCGTGTAACAAGTCTTTTCATCTGTATTTCCTCCGATCAAATAATGCTCTCGCCCTCGCCCATAACTGCTATATCAACAGCCGTGGCATCTTCAAGGTGAAAGACCATCATTTTATTTCCCGTTTCATCATTATATATGCCTCTGAGCTGCGGCATCGAATCAAGCATCGCCTCGGCATATTTCGGGTCAGTCTCAAAGACCGCCCTGCCTGTATATCTGAGCCAGTGCCCGTCGGGCTTGGCTGCGGCTATCTCGCACATAGGGTTAGCAGTCAGCTGCCTGTAAACCGCCTTAAAATCCCCCACTCCGAAAAGCACCTTTCCGTCCATTTCAAGATGTGCGCCGAGGGGGCGAAGCTTCGGCTGGCTGCCGTCTGCCGTTGCAAGGAAGAAGACCCCTGCCTCTGTCAGAAAATCATTTATCCTGCTCATAATATGCGATCCTCCGAAAATCACCATTATATTATGTATTTAGGGGCATTTTATAATTCAGATATATGCCCACAATATATTATACCATATTCCTTTAAAAATTTCAAGCATTTTTACCATATTTATTTGAGATTTCTTTCTTTTTACTGTCGGTAATGGATAAATAGCGCTCTTTACGCCAAAACCTTATCAAGAAAAGCCTTTACACAGTCCTTATACTCCTCGGGGGAAACGAGTATGCTCTCGGCGTGGGCAGCACCCTTTATGATATGCACTTCACTCACCCCTGCTGTGCGCTTTGCCATATCTTTTGAGTTTTGGGGGCTTATAAGGGCATCATCCTCGCCGTGGATAAATAAAAGCGGCACTTTATTGTCATCAAGCGAATCTATCGGGCGCATATCAGAAAGATTATAGCCGTATCTGAAACCTGCCCCCACATCTGCAAGCTCAAAGAGGAACGAGGGCAGCTTTGCCGCCTTGAAGCCGCCTTTGAGCACATTCTCGATATCCGAAAAGCCGCAGTCTGCCACCGCAAAATCAACATTCGGGGAATACTTAAGAGAAGCCACAGTCGATGCCGCACCAAGCGACTCGCCGTGAAGCCCAAGCACCGAGATATTATCATAGTGCTCTCTTGTGTCCTTGACAAGCTCGGCTATGTCCTGCCCCTCACGAATGCTGTAGGTGGTAAAGGTGCTCTCGTTCTCGCCGTGGCCTCGCAGGTCATAGATAACGCAGTTAAAGCCCAAGTCAAGATACATCTGCACATACTTGACCGCCCCGAAGCGGTTGTCGGTATAGCCGTGAGAGATTATTATGTATTTATCTGTCGGCACGGGGTTTTTGAGAAGCTGTGCGTGCAGGGTATACCCGTCATAGCTTTTGACAGTATAATCATGCTTTTCAAGGCCGTCATAGAACGACACATCGTAGTGCTCCTCCTGCCATTTCCTCGCTTCGTCAAGGGTCTGGCGCTTGCCCGTCACGATATACGCAGGCAGGCCTATCATTATGATAAGCGGCACGATGAGAACTATCACCGCCGCAGCAATCAAAAGCCTTGTTCTTCTTTTAAGCCGTCTTGCCCTTGCCATAGATGCTCCTCCTTATCTGTTTTTCACCCAGTCATACAGCCGCTCTCTCGAATCGGGTATATCGTCGCAGTAGATACTCATTACCTCCTCGACATTGGCGCCCTTTGCCAGCTTTTTGACAGTCTCCGTGCTTGATGAGAAGCCGCTGCTGCCTTGCGTTGCCAAAAGATAGATGTTCTTGCCCGAAAAATCATTCTGCTCCAAAAACGTCGCTACGGGCATAGGCACATCGCCCCACCACAGCGGGTAGATAAGCACTATATCATCATAGCTGCTTATGTCGATAGGCTCTATTTCGGGGCGGGCGTCTTTATTCTTCTCGTCCATAGCCACGCCTATCGTGTCGTTATAGCTGCTGGGGTATTTCTTGCCTGTTATGGTTATTGGCTTTATCTCACAGCCTGTTATATCCTGCATCATAAGTGCGAGCAACTGGTCGCTGCCCATAAGCTCGCCGTCAGCAAGCATAAGCGATGCGCCCGAGACTGCATCAACGTCCTCCTCAAAGTCGGTGTTGCCGAGCCTTGTGAAATAGACTGTCAGCACCTTGCCGCCCGTCCACTCGGTCTTATCGCCGCTCACCTTATCGGAGAGGGATATGTCAACCTTTTTAAAGTGCCTGTTCATATAGGGCACGAGGGCAAGGCCTACAGCCGCCGCTGCTATCACCGCAAGGGTAGTGAGTATCACGGGCTTTTTCTTGCTTTTTGCGACTATTATAAAGTGCATTCCGCCGTGCGCCGCCGCAACAGACAGCACAGCCGTTGCAAGGTATCGGTGCAGGTCAGCACTTCCGAGATAGTTAAACCACGAAAACACAAGGCGTGACACGCCCATACTGCTAAGCGCAAGTATCAGGCAAAGCAGCATCAGAGCCGCTGTGAGCATATCTGAAACAAGCCGCAGCTTTGGGCGCTTGCTCTCACGCTTTTTAAAAAGGGCCGCAAACCACCAGCGCTTTATTACGATATGTATCACCACGCAGGCAAAAAAGCCCAATCCCAATATCTCGTGGACGGTATTGCCGGTAAAAATATAAAGCATCTGAACAACAAGCAGCAGATACATAGCAGCATCTACTGCAAAGCCTATGGTCTTTTTGGCGTTTTTCATAGTACGGCTCCTTTCGGCATGCGCTTTATCTTGCTGTATATTATAGCACATTTTAAACTTATTTGCAAGACAGAAGCAAGTCAATATACACAAATAACGCCGCCTTTTTTCTGTATTGACTTTAATATGATAAAGCGGTATAATAATATAAAGTTTAAGTACAGGAGGCAGATACATATGAACGAAACTATAAACGCGCTAAAACAAAGACGCAGCATAAGGGGCTTTACGCCCGAAATGCCTAAGAAAGATGACATTGACGCCATAATAGACGCAGGGCTTTATGCCGCCAACGGCAGAGGAAAGCAGGCGGTCATCACCATAGCCGTGACCGACAAGCAGACCCGTGACAGACTTAGTGATGACAACAGAAAAATCGGCGGCTGGGACGAGGGGTTTGACCCGTTCTACGGCGCACCTGCTATACTCATTGTGCTTGCCGACAAGAGCGTACCCACCTATATCTACGACGGCAGCCTTGTTATGGGCAACCTTATGAACGCCGCATATTCTTTGGGGCTTGGCAGCATATGGATACACCGAGCAAAGGAAGAATTCGAGCAGCCCTATTACAAGGAGCTGTTAAAGAGCCTCGGTATTGAGGGCGAATGGGAGGGCATAGGCCATGTTGCCTTAGGCTTCCCCGCAAGCGACACCCCTGCCCCCGCACCGAGAAAAGAGGGAAGAGTTTATTACATATAAATAAGAAATAATAAAGAATAAAAAAGGTGTGCCCTTCGGGCACGGATCTTAAAAATCATCGCCCTCAAATACAAGCTGACCCCGAGGTGATTCCTTGGGAACTTAGAAAGGCCTTTAGGTCTTTCTAAGTTTCCAAGCCTCTCCAATCGCCGAGTGGGTCAGCGCAGGGGGTATGGGGGCCATGCCCCCATTAGGAATAGGAGTGATACTATGCCGATAGAAGCTGCATTCATAGTGCCGCACCCGCCGCTGATAGTTCCGCAGATAGGGCGTGGCGAGGAGAAAAAGGTCATAAAGACCATTCGCTCATACGAGCAGGTGGCAGACGAGATAGCAAGGCTAAAGCCCGACACTATCATCATCACAAGCCCCCATTCGGTGATGTACGGCGACTATTTCCACATATCGCCCGGCGAGGGGGCAAGGGGCAGCTTTGCGCAGTTTCGTGCGCCGCAGGTGAGCTTTGACGAGAAGTACGACACCGAGCTTGTGAGCCTGATAGAGCAGTATGCGCAGTATGCAGGCCTGCCCGCAGGCACGCAGGGCGAGCGTGACCCGATGCTTGACCACGGAACAATGGTGCCGCTTTATTTCATAAGGCAAAAATATCAGGGCGGGCGTATAGTGCGAATAGGCCTTTCGGGGCTGCCTTTTGCAATGCACTATGAGCTTGGCAGGCTTATCAAAAAGGCCGCGACCACCCTCGGGCGGCGAGCGGTGTTCGTGGCAAGCGGCGATCTTTCCCACAAGCTGCAAGCCTACGGCCCATACGGCTTTGCAAAGGAAGGCCCCGAGTATGACAGGCGGCTTATGGACGTTTGCTCACGGGCGGCGTTTTCAGAGCTTTTGCGGTTTGATGAGGGCTTTTGCGATAAGGCGGCAGAGTGCGGCCACAGGTCGTTTATCATAATGGCGGGCGCACTTGACGGGGTGAGCGTCACCCCCAATCCCCTATCCCACGAGGATATAACGGGCGTGGGCTACGGGGTCATAACCTTTCACCCGAAGGAGGAAGAGCAGATGAGTAATGACCCATACGTAAACCTTGCAAGGCAGACGGTGGAGCTTTATATCAAAGAGGGCAGAGTGCCGAAAGTCACCGATGATCTGCCGAGGGAGATGCTTGACACACAGGCGGGAGCGTTTGTTTCGATTCACAAAAACGGCGACCTGCGGGGCTGCATAGGCACGATACTCGCCACAAAGCAAAACCTCGCCGAAGAGATAATCTCAAACGCCGTCAGCGCCTCGACCAAAGACCCGAGATTTCCGCCCATAACCCGTGAGGAACTTAAAGACTTAGAGATAAACGTCGATGTGCTAAGCGAGCCCGAGCAGATAAGCTCTACCAACGAGCTTGACGTAAAGCGCTACGGCGTTATAGTCAGCCACGGCTACAGGCGGGGGCTGCTGCTGCCCGACTTAGAGGGCGTTGACACGGTAGAGCAGCAGATACAGATAGCCATGATGAAAGGCGGCATATCCCCTGATGAGGAGATAACGCTGCACAGGTTTGAGGTCATCAGACACGTATAAATGCATAATTAAGGTATCGGCGCTAAGCGCCGATGATATCAAAAGAATTGGTATACCCAACAAACAATGACCGTCAAATGATTTATGCGGGGGTGAAAAAATGGCAAGATGTAAGGTCTGCTTCAGGCATTGTGAGCTTAAAGAGGGGCAGACGGGCTTTTGCGGGGCAAGGGTCTGTGAGGGCGGCGAGATAACCGCCAAAAACTACGGCAAGATAACCGCTATCGCCCTCGACCCCATAGAGAAAAAGCCACTTGCACGCTTTGAGCCCGGGGCATACATACTATCGGTGGGCAGTTTCGGCTGCAACCTGCGCTGCCCGTTCTGTCAGAACAGCGGCATATCCTGGGCGGAGGAAGCCCTTGAATATGACGAGCGTGCGCAGCAGATAACGCCGCAGCAGCTGGCTTCTCTTGCGTATGAGTACAGGCCAAAGGGCAACATAGGCGTGGCGTTCACCTATAACGAGCCGCTTATTGGCTTTGAATTTGTGCGTGACACCGCACGACTTGTCAGCGAGCGTGGAATGAAAAACGTGCTTGTGACTAACGGCTGCGCCACCCTTGATACACTTGCAGAGATCTCCCCTTACATTGATGCTATGAACATAGACCTTAAGTGCTTTAATGCTGACACCTACAGCCACACGCTGGGCGGCGACCTGCAAACGGTGCTTGACTTTATAACGCAGGCGCACAAGACGGCACACATTGAGCTTACTACCCTTATCGTGCCGGGAATGAACGACAGCGAAGGTGAGATAAGAGAGCTTAGCTCGTGGATAGCCGCACTTGATAACGAGATACCGCTGCACCTGTCACGCTTTTTCCCACGCTTCAAGATGACCGACAGAACGGCGACAGATGTAAGGCTTGTCTATCACCTTGCAGATGTGGCAAGAGAGAAGCTTAAATACGTATACACAGGCAACTGCTGAAAGGAGCACTATGGAAAGCTATACACTAAAACACGGCCTTGTTTTTACAGAGAACTGCCGCTTTGAACCGCTTGATGTGGCCTTTTCGGGCGGCGTGATAACAGATATCGCCCCCGATATTCAAAGCGGCGAGGTGATAGACTGCAAGGGCTGTTACCTGCTGCCGGGGCTTGTTGACATTCACCTGCACGGCTGCATGGGGCATGATGTGTGCGACGGCGACACACGCTCGCTTTCGGCTATTGCAGGGTATGAGTTTTCCCACGGTGTTACGGCATTCTGCCCGACCACAATGACCATACCCGACGACAGGCTGAAAGCGGTGCTTATGTCGCTTAAAGCCTATACAACGCAGGCGAAAATGCAGGGCAAGGCGAAGATGATAGGCGTTCACCTCGAAGGGCCTTTCGTATCAAAGGATATGTGCGGCGCACAGAGCAGCGACAGCACACAGCTGCCCTCTGCCGAAAAGCTTATGGAATATCAGTCGCTCACGGGCGGGCTGATACGTCTTGTGACGATAGCACCCGAGATTGAGGGTGCGGCAAAAATGATAAGCGAGTGCGGCGGCGAGTTTCATTTTTCTCTCGGGCACACGGCGGCAGATTATGATACCGCCAAGGCCGCCCTTGCCGCAGGGGCAGACCACATCACACATCTTTTCAACGCCATGCCGCCCTTTCATCACCGTGAAACGGGCGTGATAGGTGCGGCCTTTGATGAGGGAAAATGCTATGCCGAGCTTATCTGTGACGGGGTGCATATATCGCCTACGGCGGTGAGGGCGGCGTTTAAGCTGTTCGGTGATGAGCGCATTATTCTCATAAGCGACAGCATGGAGGGCACGGGAATGCCCGACGGCAGCTACACATTAGGCGGCCAGCGTGTATTCAAGCGTGGCGCACAGGCTTCTCTTGAAAACGGCACCCTCGCAGGAAGTGTAACTAATCTCTATGGCTGCATGAAAACCGCCGTGTCAATGGGCATACCGCTTGAGAGTGCCGTGCGTGCGGCGACCATTAACCCTGCCCGTTCGGTGGGGTGTGATGACAGATTCGGCAGCATAGTCAAGGGCAAGGCCGCACATTTTGTGATAGCCGACAAGGCCGACCTTTCAATAAAAAGAGTAATTTAAGGAGGAGCGTGCTATGTTTTTTAAGAAAAAGCCACAACCCGACACAGACATTGACCCCGACATAATAGTTGTGCATAAGCCTGACCCCTTGGCCTGCGGCGGCACATATGCCACTCAGCGCAAAAACGCCCCCACCGAGATAGCGTCGCAGGATATGACTATGTTTATGGCGGATTCTTCGTTTACTGTAATGGTAGTTGACATAAACGAGGGCGAGCAGCGCATTGACCGCCTTTCGGCCTATGCAGCACCTGCAAATGGCGGCACGTTTCTTTATCTATACAAGGGCGTGAGATATGAAAAGCGCCCTGCAAGCGTTGCCCTTATAAAAGCTGACATAATGCCCGAGCTTGTAAGGGTCGTCAACGAGCAGAAAATGGCCACGGGCAACGGCTATCACTCAAACACCGCAGGCCTGCCCGAAAACTTCGGCGGCAGCGTTGACATAAGATACGCAAGCGGCGAGCAGATAAGCTATTCAAACAACCAATGCCCGATTTTCTCATACGAAACGGGGCAGAAGATAATCGAGGTGTTTGAGCGTGCTATGCAGAGCGAGCGTGTTGCCCTGCCGGATGTGACAGACCTTGTTAAGATAGAATTTGATGAGCAGCGCAAAAACGGCGGCTTCACAAAGGCAGAGCTTACCATAAATGCTGACGGCACAGGTGTCAACAAAAAGCAAAGCCGCTATGAAGACCCTAAAGTTTTTGAGAGCGAGAAGCCCGTTGAAGCGGAAAGCATTGAAGCGATAAAGCAGAGCATAACAGGCTGCGGCATTCTCGCTTGGAACGGCCTGCCCGAAAGCGGCTATACACCCCTGAGCAGCAAGAAGCTGACATTCTTTTTTAAAGACGGCAGCGAGGTGACGGTGCCTGACGGGCTTATGCTGCCTTTCGGCATAAGCGGCGGTTTCTTTAATATCGAGCTGGAAATGACGACTAAACACTAATGCACAATTACGGCTGCGCCGTGACAATAAAGCGCCCCGAGAGAAAATTCCTCCCGAGGCGCTGTGTTTTTTTAATCTATCCGCCGCAGGCGGATACCTCAACTGTTAACTGTTACCTGTTAACTGTTAACTGAATCAGTCCTGAATCTGCTCGATATCCTCTACCGACTCTATCTGGCCGTCAACGAGTCTGACGAGCTTTGTGCCGTACTTTGCAGCCTTTTCAGAGTGAGTTACCTGCACTATGGTCTTGCCGTATTTTTTGTTTATGTCACGGAAAAGCTCCATAATGCCGGTACCCGTCTTGGTGTCAAGGTTGCCTATAGGCTCATCAAGGAACAGTATCTTGGGGTCAAACACCAGCGAGCGTGCTATAGCAACTCTCTGCTGCTGGCCGCCCGAGAGCTCACGGGGGGTGAGCTTTCTCTTCTCCTCCATACCAATTATCTTTAAGCACTCATCAAGCTTGTCAGCGTAGTCAGAACGCTTCTTGCCTGCTATCATAAGGGGCAGAGCGATGTTATCCTCAACTGTAAGGTTGGGAACTAAGTTATAGAACTGGAACACGAAGCCCACGTCTTCATTTCTCATCTTGCAAAGCGCCTTGTCCTTAAGGGTGCTTAAGTCTGTGCCGTTTATCTTGACAGTGCCCGATGTAGGCATATCAAGGCCGCCCAGCAGATAAAGCAGGGTGGATTTGCCGCCGCCCGAGGGACCCATAATTGATATGAACTCGCCCTCCTCAACATTAAGGTTTATATCCTTTAAAACGTGTGCTACTTCCTTGCCGTTCTGGAACTTTCTGTTTACAGCGTTTACTTCTATTACACTCATTTTCTCTTCCTCCTTATTCGTACTTAAGCTCTTCCACAACTCTCAGCTTGGCGATGTTCTTCATCGAGCCGACAGATGCGAGGAATATTACAAATGCGATAACTACTAAATATATCGGGTACTGCTTCCAGCTGAATGTTATATCAAGGCCGCCCATACCAACACCGTCGAGAAGCTTCTGTGCGAGTATGCATAAAAGCATTGTGTAAGGTATAGATGCGATAGCGCTCCATACAACGCCTGTGATGCTCTCTGAGAGTATCATTCTTCTTCTCTGCTTGATGTTCATACCTACAGATGCCATTACCGCAAACTCTTTCTTTCTCTGCGCAAAGCTTATAGAGATGTTGTTGAATATACCTATAGATGCGATAACAAGTGCAAGGTATGTGAATATCGAGAGAATGTCGATTATCATCTGGTTGCTCTGAACGTTATCATCTACCATATCCTGCTTGGATATGTAGGTAGCGCCGTAGTCGCCTATCGACTTTTTGAGCTCCTCCTCTACCTTGTCGGAGTCTGCGCCGTCCTTAAGGAAGAAGGTTATAGAGCCTGCCTCTTTGAGCTTGTAGATCTCCTGTATCTTGTCCTCGTGCATAAGGATTATCTTGCCGCCGTTTAACTGGCCGCCGTCAAACTCGCCTATGATGTGGAATGTATCCTTGATGCCGTCGATGTCTATGTCGATATCATCGCCGACGCTCTTGTCTATATCCTTAAGGAAGCTGGTGGATACCATAGCGTCCTTGCCTGTCGATGCAGTGTAGTCCTTGTACTGCTCGCTTGTCTTGCCGACTGTGAGCTTTAAGTATTCGCCCCACTCGGCAAAGAGTGTCGGGTCTGCCGCCATAACGACAGCTTCCTTGCTGTTTACTGTTGCCCATGCATCTGTCTGTGTGCAGAACCTTGTTGAGTCGATGCCGTCTATCTTTTTAAGCTCCTCCACTATCTTCTGTGTGGTGGTAACTTCTTCGTTGCTGGGTATGCCTGCCGATATCATATAGTCGTAGTTGAGTTCCTTGTAGGCATTAACTATGTAATCTGTCATGCTCGAACCTATTGAAGCTATGAGCATTACCGATGAAAGTGTAAGTACCAAAAGTGTTATGTTGCCACGAAGCAGCTTTGAAGTCTTGATAGCATTGAGTGAGAGGAATGTAGTTGTGTGGCCTCTGAACAGCCCTGCTATCTTGCCCGAAACTACCTTGATGAACTTTCTCGACATCATCAGCATACCGATTATGGCAAATACCATAAACAGCCCTGCTAAAGCGTCGATAGATTCGTTCTTTACAAGTGCGCCAACTACTGCAAGTGCTAAGAGTATGCAGCCGATAGTGAAGCGAACTGCACCCTTTTTGTGAGTAGTCTCCATACGGTTTAAGATAACATCCTTGACCTGGAACTTTCTTATGCTTCTTATCGGTATCCAGGCGGATATTACCGAGAGGAAAACTGCAAACAGCACGCCTATTACGATATGCACGCCGTTTATTCTCAGGGGCATATAGATGCCGTAGTCCTTAAGGGGCGATATCATGTTTGTGAGCAGCTTAAGTCCGCCAAGACCCACGCCAATGCCGAATGCCGAGCCGCATATGCCGTAGAGTACAGCCTCAACGAGCAGGATATGCTCTATCTTTTTCTTTGTAGCGCCCTGGCTCATAAATGTGCCTATTACCGTGATACGCTCGGTGATTATCAGCTTGAATGCACCGTAGATGATGATCACGCAGACAACGCACACGATCGAGAGCATTACATAAAGGCCTAAGGTTATCGACTCTGAGCCGTCCTTACTGTCGTTGACAAGTGCGCTTGCTGCGACCTTGTCGTTCTCGTCATTGAAATCCGAGATAATACCCTTTATCTTATCGTAGCTCTTATCTTCTGAATCGACCTTTGCTCTCATATAGTTATACTTGCCGCCTGCGCCTAACAGGTCATCAAGATAAGCATAAGGAACGACCACGCTGAAATTCTTCTTGGTGTCGGTATAGAAGATACCGCTGTTTGCGGCGATACCCTTTATCACGAAGTCTGTCTTTTCGCCGTTTATGGCTACTGTGAGCTTATCGCCTACCTTAAGGCTTCTCTCATCGGCTATTCTGTCGGATATAACGCAGACCTTTTCGTTCACGTTGTCGATCTTACCCTCGACCATATCCTTATCATAGCCCTTTTTACCGCTGATCGATACATAGATTATCTCGTCCTCATTAAGAACGCCCGTAAGCCCTATGCCACCCTCGAGGTCTGAAACGTTGCCCTTGACGTCATTCTCATCAAAGAACTGGTCGTCGGTGGTGGAGTAGATCGTGATATCCTGCCCCTCCGCCGCCTCCCTTGCGGGCTGCGTAAAGCTGTCAAGCAGCACATCGACAAGGCCTAAGCTCATTATCAGAAGCGCCGTACAGCACATGATCGAGAAGATTAGCAGGAACAGTCTGCCTTTCTTTTCGAGCATATTCTTTGAAATGTACTTCAGAAAAACTCCCAAAATTACCTCTCCCTTCCTATTTTCGGGCAGCAGCGCCCGTCTTACAAAGATTAGACGGAGAAAGCGCCGATTCGTTACAAGAAAAACAAAATATTTTTCCCGAAGCGGTCAGCGGCCTTTCTTTTCTATTCATTTCCGCCCTATGATGATATTATACATCATATAATATTGTTTGTCAATATAATATCCCAAGTTTTATAATATTCGTCAGAATATAACAACTTACAACAAACTTTTCACATTTGATTTAGTCAAACGTCTCAAAAAGTTGCAACATTTTACATATATTGCCGCCGAGCAAGCGGCTTGTACGCACATCTTAATCGTTTTCGCCGCTTTAGCACTTTATTATTGTAACATATTTTAAAGGATTTGTAAAGATGTGGATAAAGAGGGAATTTGTTTGGGCTGAGCAAGGGGAAAAAAGCCGCTCGGCATTGACAAAATATGGGAGGCATTGTATAATAAAATAAAGGAGGCGGTCAGAGTGAAAAAAGCACTATCGGCAATACTATGTGCGCTTTTACTGACAGGTTGCGGCAACGCTTCAAGCAGCAGTACAGAGGACACAACGACTCGGAGCGACTCAGTTTCGCAGACAGCTTCCGAGAGCAAGCCTGAAAGTGTGACCGACAGCACGGCAGAAAGCACGACCGAGAGCACGCAAAATGAAGATTCTTCAAACACAGAATTGACATACGACCCGTATGAACTTGAAAAGTCTATGTCTGACGGCGACTATTTTGTTGACGACAGCGAAAAGTTTGAAAAGATAGAGGATATGCGAAACTCGGTATGGGGAGATTTTCTGAGCGAAAGGGGCGGTGTGCCGAAAGAAAAGCTAACACCAAAGCCAAAGGAGGGCTTTGTGGAATACGGCTGCACGGCACATCTGAGCTTTTACCGCCTTTCGTATGATTACAAGGATAAGCCCTACAATATGGAAGTATATTTGCTGAAATTTGACAACATAGATGATATGTATGAAAAGTTCTTCAAGGAAATGGGCTTTATGATGCCAAATTCCTCAACCGAGATAAAGGACGGCTTGATAATAGATAAAAACAGCGAATACACAAACGGTTATGCACTTATGGGGCTAAGCTCCGAGGGGCTTGCGTGGAGCTTATATGCAAACGACAAAGGCATAACCCTTGATGAGATGAAAGAGTTTGCAAGTCAAATGGAATTCTGATAGAGCAATTATAGCCGAGGACTGACCCCCTCGGCTTTTCTCTTTACAAACTCCCCAAAATATAGTATAATAGATGTGAGGTGAGAGTATGGCATTTGTGGAATTCAAAAACGTATACAAGCGCTACCGCATGGGCGAGGTGACGATAACGGCGTCTGACGGGGTCAGCTTTGAGGTCGAGAGGGGCGAGTTTGCGGTCATTCTCGGCTCGTCGGGTGCGGGCAAGACCACCATACTCAATATGCTCGGCGGTATGGACAGATGCGACGAGGGGCAGATGATAGTTGACGGCGTTGACATCACCGCCCTTTCAAAACGTGGGCTGACCGAGTATAAGCGCTATGACATAGGGTTTGTGTTCCAGTTTTATAACCTCGTCAACAACCTCACCGCTAAGGAGAATGTTGAGCTGGCAACGCAGATATGCCGTGACGCCCTCGACCCCGCCGAGGTGCTTAGGAGCGTGGGGCTGGGCGACAGGCTTGATAACTTCCCCTCGCAGCTTTCGGGCGGCGAGCAGCAGCGAGTGTCGATAGCAAGGGCGCTTGCGAAAAACCCGAAGCTGCTTTTATGCGACGAGCCGACTGGTGCGCTTGACTACACCACGGGCAAGCAGATATTGCAGCTTTTGCAGGACACCTGCCGCAAGCAGGGCATGACGGTCATAGTCATCACCCACAACAGCGCCATAGTGCCTATGGCCGACAGAGTGATAAAGGTAAAAAACAGCAAGGTGGTAGATGTAAGGCTCAACCCCTCCCCTACCGACGTCAGCGAGATAGAGTGGTAAGGCTATGCTGTTATATCACGGAAGCAACACTGCGGGTCTGACACAGCTCTGCCCAAGACAGGCCGACCACGACAGACCGTATGTGTACCTGACGACAATAGAACAGGTAGCGGCGATGTATCTCTGCAACGCCGTGCAGCGCCCCTTTTACTGGTTTCCTTACGGCTTTGAGCGAGGGAGCGATGTGCCCGTATATCACGAGCTTTACCCCGATGCTCTGCGTGAGGTGTCGCAGGGCGTGCGTGGCTGCATATACACAGTCGATGCCAAAGAGGGGGAATACATACCGTTTAAGGACATTCCCTGCGCACGGCTCGGCTCGGTGCCGCTTGATGTGGTCGGCCGAATCGAGGTGGCTGATGCCTATGAGCTTATGCAGCAGTATATTGCAGAGGGCAAGCTTAAAGTCAGCAGATATGAGGACAAGACCCCCGAAGAGCTTGAGCGCTGGCACAGAATGGTGGCCGCATACCTCAAGGAGAAGAACATGGCAAGCGCCCCCGACTGCTCGTATGCACATTTTGTGCGCCAAAAGCTGCCAAGGGCGTGGGAGATATACACAGAATCAGGAGAGTAAAGAATGCACAGATTCACGACAGCACCGCCGAAAAACGCAGCCGAAACAGAAGCTGCGATAAAGCACCTTGAAGAAAAGTATGGCATACGATTCCCCGAAGCTTTGAGGAAGCTATACGCCGAATGCGAAACGGGCAGAATAAAGCTATGCGTTTTTGACATCGGCGGGGTCGTTTGCGAGGTCTGCAAGCTTACACACCTTAAGCCCGACATATTACACTTTGAGAAGATAGCCGACTGGGACAGGGCTGACGGCTTTCTGCCCGACACCTTTTATCCCCTTGCCGCAGATCGTGGCGGCGACACCTACTACTGGGACAGTGCAAGCGAAAAGGTCTATCTTTCCTTCCCAGACGACATCGAGCACCCGCTGCTTATTGCCAACAGTACCTCGGAGTTTATTGCTCTGCTTGATAAGAGCGTTGCCGAAGCCGACAAGTGACATTCGCAGGCAAATATTAAAGTTTTATTAAATTTGCCCCCGTTTTTTCAAATGCCCCTTGACTTGCGCTTTATGATATGATATAATATATAAGTTGAAACGTGCGCCAGTAGCTCAGCTGGATAGAGTGACTGGCTACGAACCAGTAGGTCGGGGGTTCGAGTCCCTCCTGGCGCACCATATATGGCGAACGAAAAAGATGTCCGCCAAGAAAAGCGCGTATTTACGCGCTTTTTTGTTGCTCTGATGCTGAAAAATTTTTATACAAAACCGAAGATGACATTCGACTTTTTCGAGTATGAAGCAGGAGTTGAACTCTCACAAAAAGGATTTTGGAGTGTTTATGCACATAGATTTAAAGCAACCGCATATATTTTTAAGCAAAAAGTTTCACGAATTTTTAAGCCCGTATTTGTTAGTATCTCACAAAAGTGAGGTGCTAAGAAATATGGGCTTTTTTATTGCCCAAAAGCAATATAAAATATAATATATAAAGAAATGTGTATCGGAAGCGTTTTTATCTATTGCGAAGAATTTTCAGATTGTTAACAATTTAGATCCTAACAAAAAGCTTAAATATGTCGTCATAAGTATTAGAAACACAGCCAAAGATACTTTGAAGAAAGAAAAAATCAATTTGAACACCGAAGAATATGACGATGACAGTTTCTTTACCGAAGAAGGCTTTTCCGAATATGGTATAGTTGATTGGAACGAAAGTATAAAAATGCTTACTCAAACCGACAAGGATATTTTATACTTAAGATGTATATTGCAGCTCGAATATAAGGAAATAGCTAAAACGCTCCGTATAAGTCAAGGCGCAGCAAGGGTAAGGGTATATACCGCCAGAGAAAATTTGAAAAAGCTGTTAGGAAAGGAGGACTCATAATGGGAAGTAACAAACTGTTTTTGCAGGCGTTGGAAAACGTCTATGATGATGAATTTGAAAACTATATGAGTTCTCTTGAAAGAAATAATTGCAGCGAGCATATTTTTGGAGAGGAGCATAACAAGAAAATACAGAAGGAAATATAACATCAAGCGAAAAACTTTTTTGAAGCAATCTCCGCGATTTCAAGAAAACTATTTATACGTTGCAGAAATATGAGAGATGATTTCTTCGCATTTTAGGATACTATGGTGGTAAAAGCGGCATTAAACTAATGCAAATCTCCTCAACCTCTCCCACACGAAACAATACATTAAATGTGTAAAGGTAAAAAACAGCCTCGGTACTCAAAAGAGTATCGGGGCTGTTACTTTGCAGAGGGATCAAAAAACGTTGTATTTGCGTATATTTTGCTTTATCGGGTTTTCGACAATGATGTGTGCCACTCGTTAAATAAATTGAGTATCGGCATCATGTCAAGAGCTGAACTGTCTTTATTAGCCGTATCAACATTATCATTAAGCGCAATAAAACGGATATTGTAACTCGGAAAAATGTAATCTACATATCTGCCGACTTCGATATAGTTTCTTCCGAAACGGCTGAGGTCCCTTGCTCACACAAAATAGATGACAACCCCTCCAAGTCCCGAAAATACGGTATTTTAAGAGCCATTTTACAGAAATTTTTATACTACAAAACCATAGATGAAAAATCGGATTTTTAAGCAAAAAACGCCCCGAAACCATATAAAAAGTCCAATAAATAGTACCACTTTCTGTCAAAACAACAAAATAACGATTCACACGTAATAATAACATATTAACTTCCCTGAAAACTTAACCGGCAGCAGCATTCTCAAGGAATACTGCTGCCGGTTAATATAATAAGAATTCTTATATTTTTTTACTCCAAGCCATTGAAACTGCTAATGATAATAAGATGCTTTTTATAAATATTATTCCTACAAGTAACCACAGGCTTACAGATGCCGAATACATCTTTCCAAGCTGCATTCCGCTTATATAATAAACAGCTCTCTCACTTTCAACTCCTGTCGAAATGATCTGAGGCGTTATCCCGATAATAAACCCCGTAATGATTGCAAAGGTGATATTTTTAAAAAGCACTGCGATAAGGCAGAAAAGGCAGGAATACATTGCCCATATCAGAGCTTTTAACAGAGTATATTTAAGATAATATACTATCAGAGAAGTATCCCCGAAACCGTCAGTCAGCAGGATATTCCCGACAGGCATATCGCTGTATTCAAGTCCATTCCGGTATACAAACACACCGAGCATGACCGCACTCATCAGACAGGACAACACAAATATCGCAGCCCAAACCGCCGCAAGCTTTGATAGCGCAAGCTGAGTTTTTCCTCGCTTTGATGTGATTATCTGTTTAAAGCTCCCCGACGAATACTCGGCATCAAAAGCAGGAACAGCAATACACAAAAGCGCTATCAGCATCACATAGTCAAAGCCGTTATCCTCGAAAAAGTCATTCCAGGCGGTATCACAAAAGATCTGCTTATCAAAATCAGTACAGCCGTCAAGTGCTTCGCATTTGCTGCAAAGATAACGCACCGTGCTTTCCTCTGCCTTTGCTTTGCCATGCTGCTCGGTGTAGGCTGAATATTCATCAAGGGTGATCTCTCCTGCCGTGTACCTTTGCTGCATTTCATCATAGGCACCTATTAGCTCGTCTATTTCGGCAAGGCGGCTGTTAAGATACTCTGCCTTTTCAGCTGTCAGCTCACCTTCAAGCTGCGCGGTGTAGCTTTTATAGACTTCATCAGAATAGGGGTGCTCATGCACCGACGGCAGAATACACAGCACCGCCCTTACAGCGACCGCAAGCAGAATGACAAGCGGCAGGCGGTTTATTTTTACAAGCTTTTTAAACTCCGTGAAAAATATCCTAAGCATTTTCCGTCACTTCACCAAAATAGTTCATGTAAACATCTTCAAGCCCGGCCTTTGCAGGGCTTGCGTTTTTGTCGGGCATTTCGTCCGACACCGTATGCACAAAAACACCGCCCTCACGCTTTATGATATTGGCGCAGCTATGTGTCAGCAGATAGCTTTCCGCCTGCTTCTCGGTCATTGGGATATCCCATACCTTGCCCTCTATTTTCGCGCACAGCTCGTCTGGGCTGCCCTTGTCTATCAGTCGCCCGTTCTTTAGCAGCAAACAGTCATCGCTGATGCTCTCGACATCTGAAACGATATGAGTTGCAAGAATGACTATCTTGCCAAAACCCACCTGCGAGATAACATTGCGAAAGCGCATTCTCTCCTTTGGGTCAAGACCTGCCGTGGGCTCGTCAAGGATAAGTATTTTCGGGTCATTCAGTAGTGCAAGCGCAATACCGAGCCGCCTTTTCATTCCTCCGCTGTAACCGCCGACCTTGCGCTTTTTATCCTCCTGCAAATTCACAAGTGTCAGCAGCTCGTCTATGCGCTTTTTGCTGTCTTTCACATCACGCAAAGCAGCATAGTATTCAAGCGTTTCGACTGCCGAAAAGCTCTTGTAAAAGCCAAGATCCTGCGGCATAAAGCCAAGTATCTCCCTAAAATCAGCACCCATTTTGTCGGTGTCAGTTCCATCTATCATCACGCTGCCCGAGGTCTGTTTGAGCAGACCTGCAAGTATATTCATAAGCGTCGATTTGCCTGCACCGTTAGGACCGAGCAGAGCATGAACGCCTTCGTTCAGCGTCACCGAAAAATCTGTAAGCGCCTGCTTTGACTTATAGCTTTTGCACACGTTTTTGAATTCAAGCTCCATTATGACGCCCTCCTTATTCTTCCGCTTTGGATATAGCCAATTACTGCGCAGGCTGCCGATATGATGACCGCCAAAGCAATACAGAACACTATCCTGCTGCAAGGAAAACCGAACAGCGAAAAGCAGTCAAAACCTTTGAGGTATTCTCTTATGTTGAGCAAACTCTGCGGCAGGATAATACGCAGCTTATCATAAATGGGGATAAGTGCTGATTTGCTCTTTTCGCTTTTGTCAATAGCAACATAAAGTGCCATATTTGCCGCAAGACCGCTTGCCGAAATGATGATAGATATGATGTTCACGATAAGCGGACGCTTAATAAAGACGGCGATTAACGCTGTTGCAGAGATAACAGCCGTATAGCAGATAAGCCTTACAAAATACTTTATCACATAAAACTCCGCTATGCTGAGAATGTAGGGGCAGTATTCAAACTCGGCTATCTGCTGCAAGGGCAGGCTGAAATTCTTTGCCCCGTAAGCATACATTCCAAAGCCTATCTCAAACACCGCCTGAACAAGCAGAACAACTGCCGCAATGCTGATGATTGCAAGATACTTTTTTAAAAATAAATCCTGCACCGTGCGTTTGCTTGTGTTTACAAGACAGTATGCGGAGGTGGTGTATTCAAGTGTGAAAAGCCGCACTGTCATCATAACGCAGAAAGCAATCATTACATACTCCCACATTGAATAATTGAAAGACGAATAATAGCCTGAGCTGTTCATTCCGGTGTTCTCAAATTCAAGCTCAATCCTGCGGTTATACTGCGATATTGCTTTCTTGTTCGCTCTGATAAGATATTTGTCGGGGCTTTCCTTTTGCTGCTCGGTAACGTTCTGATAGATCATTCCCTTTACAAGCTCTTTTCTGTCACTCTCAAAGCCTGTGGTCACATATTGCAGCTTGTCGGCTGCAAACATTATACCGCCGACATCGTTTATAGCGTTGTCGCTGTATATAGGTTTAGCCTCACCGTTTGCGAAGATATTGTTTATCTCCTCATAAAGCTCGCCGTAGGTCTTGTTATCTGCCTGCGCTTTTGCTATAATGTTTTCATAAGATTGAAAAGTTTTGCGGTTTTCCTCTATTCCGCCCCAGACTTCACGCACGGGAAGATATATCATATATGCAAGCGTCAGCGCAAGCATAATAAGCAACAGCTTTGAGGAGAAAAGCTTTTTGTATTCGTATTTCACTTAATGGCTCACCTCATTCTTTAGCAACTCTGGTTTTGTTAGTGCTTGAACCATTATAGCCATATGATGTGTTGTTTTTTATATTATCTAAAGCATTCGGAATATAATAAGGTACGGCAACAGCTTGTAATATGTGCAATCCTTTTGATTTTAGAAAAGTTGAAGGGATAGCATATTCAAATGTCTTATCACAGGCTTTTAATTCACTTGTAAAAGGGGTGTGGACTATAATTGTTTTGTTACCTTTAAAGACAGGTATTATTTCTCCGTCGATAATGATAAATAAGCTATAATATATTCCCAATGGTTCTTGCTCATCATTGACCTGATCGCAGTTGAATTTAATGTACATATTATCATTTTCTTTTAGGATAAAGTCCTCATAAAACTGAAAATGAGTGTCTTTATCGTTTTCAAATGACGATTTATCAAAATCAAAACAGCCTTTGCTTACAGCCGACGGTGTCACAAGATAATTATTCTCATCAACAGCGTCAGGAATAATGTCAAGTGAATTTGAGCTTGTGTTGACAAACGTATATGTACAGATTCCGGTATATAAGCCGAGTTTAAGTTCCGGGACATGATCGGGCAAGGCAGAAATTACTACTGTTACAAATCTCATATCCTTTTTTCCGTTAAAGCTGATTATATGAGAATATCCCTCACTTTCATCATATTCATTAGTTTCTTTGAATTCACCCCCGTCGAGTGAAAACGGCAATAATTCATTATCGCATATAAGCCAAACCCTTACTGGCAGCTTATCTGATTGTATACTGCTGTCCGGTGACACTGTAGTCTCAAGTACAATACTGACTAACTCGTCACCTATTTCATATTTGAATCCCAATGGTTCTCCCGTACTGTTATCATCATTTAATTTACATAAATTCATAGCAGCAAAAAAGTCAAATGATTCATTATCAGATTCATTATTATCAGAAGCTGATGTCAATATTTCCGACTCTTTGCTCTCTGAACTATTATCCGATGTGGCATTATTTGTACATCCACATAGTATTACACTTATTATCAGAAACAGATGTATCAGCATTATTCTTTTATTCATCATTCTAATCCTCAATATGATAGTATTTCTTCCCTGCCGTTTTCGGGCTGATACCAGATACCAAGACTTGTTGCTCTGACCTCGTTCGTTTCCTTATCTATCCTGAAAAGTGCATTGTAGCATTTATCGCCCGTGCTTTTGGTGTAGTCAAGCAGGTATATAAACCTTGATGACGGGCAGGAGATAAGCTGCACTGTGCCGAAGTCACTTGTGACATATTGCTCGTTATTTTCGTAGGTAAGCTCAAGGCTTATCTTCTCCGCATTTTCGCCTGATAAGTCACAGCTATACAGCCCGTCAGTCGTCAGATAGTAAATACGTTTATCGGTCACATACATAGAAAGCTCGGTATCTGTGACCAACTTTTTCTCATTGCTCCCATCGGGATCACTTTTAAAAACAGAGTTCTTGCCCTCGTCGGTTTTTATGTAGTAAAGGCTATCATTACAAGCCTGAATGCGCCATACCTTGTCGGCAAGCTTTTTAAGCTCACCGCTTTTCATATCATAGCTGATAAGTTCTAAATTCTCGTTTGTTATATAGAACATATCATCGCTTACATCGGCGTTCCATATAGGGCTTTCGGATATAACTACGGGCTCACAGGTCTGCTTCATTGTGGAGATATCGACGGTGTAGAAATATGTCATTCCCGTAACATATAATGTTTCCCCATGGATGAAAAAACCGCAGCCTGTTTTAGCGTCGGGCTCAAATTCGGCCTCCTTGTCGGTGTAAAATGTGTTTTCAAAGACTGTTTTTTCCTCTCCTGCCGTCTTGAAAAACAGCTTTCCGGGAGAAAAATAATTTGTGTAATACATTCCGTCCTTTGTAAAAATAGGGTTGTTTATCGGCATATATTCCTTGCAGGTGTCAATTGCCGTGTCATCGTGAGGACACCCGGGTATATCGCAGAATGAACTTATTATGCCAGTGTTAAGGTCAATAAGCTTTTTTCTGTCCTGCTCAAAAACGGCAAACTGATTTGATGAAACAGAATATCCCGAGTGCAGAAAGACCTTCGCTTTATCATCAATTTCAATTGTGTCAGCATTCTCCGAGGTAATTGCTGTTTGATATTCCTCTTCAACATCTTTATAATCGATGTACTGTTCTGTGTTTTTAGATGAGCACGAACTTAAAAATATGGTTGTTATGATTACTATTGCTATTTTTTTCATTTGATATCCCCTTTAGTACAAATATAAATGATTTTGAATCTCCCATTCGAAACGCTTTTTTAATCACCTTATACTTCAAAAGCACTTGATAATTGGTCACAATATCAAAATGATTCAATTACCCAACTAATCCGCGGTAGATTAGAGAGGCTGCCATATCAATAACTTATAAAAGATTGCCACACAGTACAATTGCAATGGAATTCATTTTAGCAAATTATACTATGTGGCATCTATCATTGCATCAATAAATTGACATAATTAATAAAGATTAGCAATTGTAATTGCAACTCTGTGATGAAGTGCCATATACAGAGGATGATGTCTTAACAGTTGATGTTACATAATTATATTTTGTTGAATTGGTTGAAGAAATGTCCTTGTCATAGTGTTCACCGCTATTGGATCCACTAAAATAATCAGAAGTTGACGAATTGTGTGCATAGCCTGTAATCGTAAATTTAGTGGTAATAGTGTTGGAATTGTTATATCCGGGTGTATATGCTCTTACTCCCCAATAATAAACATGAACACCACCGGATGGCTCATAAACATCTGTATAACCTCGAGCGGTTATTTTTATGCTCTGTGAACCATTTGTATATGCATAAGTGGGTGAGCCTTTATAAGTAAATGCACTCGCATTTATGCATAGAAAACTAGCTGCTGTCAGTAAAGACAATCCCATTGAAATTATTCTCTTACTCTTTTTCATCAGTAAGACCTCCTTGAAAAATTTTATATTTTATGTGTTTGCAAAAGCAAAACACAATAATCAACCGATTAATTGCTTTCATAATTATTGACGTATCATATTTGAATAGTACTACATATTTCTTGATAATTTTATAAAAATAATTTATAATAAAAGTGTAGTAAAACTATATTATTTTACGTCAATATAATAGGTGGTGATTCTGTGGATGATAATCAGATTATAGAATTATTCTTTCGTCGTGATGAACAAGCAATTTATGAAACTGAACGAAAATATATGGAAATGTGTTGTAAAATTGCTTTTAATATACTTAATAACAATGAAGACTGTAATGAAGCACTCAATGATACATGGTTGAAAGTCTGGAACAGCATTCCTCCTGAAAAGCCTAAAAATCTACCTGCATATCTTACTGTAATTGTTAGAAATGCATCGATAGATAAATATAGAAAAAATATGTCTATTAAGCAGTTGGATAATGATATGAAAGCAACAATCGAAGAAATATCAGACATTATTCCTGACACATTAAGCGTAGAAAAGCAATTAGAAAATAAAGAACTGATCAATTGCATCAACGATTTCATTGAAACTCTATCCAAAAAACAGCGCATTATTTTTATAAGACGATACTATTATTTTTATAGTATACGGGATATTGCTGAGGAGTATGGATGGTCGGTCAGTTACATAACAGTGAATCTTACACGTATTAAACGCAGATTAAAGAAACATATTGAAAAGGAGAATCTGATATGATTTATAAAAACGAGCTTGATTTTTTAGAGCTGTTATCTCAAATTGATGAGAAATATATATGCGAGATCCAAGAAGGTGAACAAAAAAGAAAGGTTAGGATCCCAAGGTTCTCTTTTGCATTAGCTGCCGCCATAACAATAATGGCGGTATTGAGTATTGGCGCTTCTGCTGCAATCAGATATTATATATCTCATAAAGATAATGTTAACCACGAATATCATAACAATCAAGCTCTTATATCTGAACTTGATAAACGAGCAACAGAGCCGATAGTTTGTGAAAACAAACACATAAGAATGACAGTTGATTCAGTTATATCTGATGAGATCTATATCCGCTGCACAGCCACACTTGAGGGAATCGATAATAGCGGAAAGAGCTTTATTTCTGATAATCTTATACTTCCGGAAGAAGTCGATAAAATGACTGATTCTGAAATATCAAATTACTTTGAGAACAATGATCATGACTTTGACCAGTTTATTCCTTATATGATAGCATATTCGCAGTCGGGGGAAAGGCTGACGGGGTTCAACTCTACCTCTGACAATATGTTTGGCAAAAAGGGTGATGAAACAGAAGCAACATTTACCTTCGGAATCAACAAAAGAAATTTAGGTAATGATGAAAAAGTAAAGGTAGAATGCAATCAGCTCAAAACATATTTCCAGGAGCAAAATGCGGGGATATTTGAGGGCATGAGCTTTGAACTGCCTTTGAAATCGAATTTTGACACGCTTGTCTTACAGAGCGAGAATGGCGATGAGATCTATCTGTCCGAGGTCTGCCTGTATGAAAACCGAAAGGCAGAGGAGAGCGAGGACTTTAACTTTTCGGTGTATTATAATAACGGAGAGAGCAAGACAGATATTTTGACAGGTTTTACAGAGGATAGTCTTTATAGACTTGGAGAGGTGAAGTATGTAAAATTCAACGGAAAGAGATATGATCCGGAAGAGCTTATAAAGTCAAGCAGATAAATCATGGGCCTGTTGCACCCCGCAACAAGAAAAAGAGCCTGGCACATACCAAAGAGGTAGTGCCAAGCTCTTCTTTTTGTGGTATAATATAGTTGTAAAAACATTTAACTAACGAAAGAATTGTACCACAAAAATGAGAAATTGTCAAGTGCGGATGAATATGAATTTCGATGTATATATCGAGGAAAATTGAATTTTTTGATTAATATGATGAATTAGATTTAACAGCAAACATTTCTGTAGCTTATGAGAGACTGTATATTTAATTGATTGAACTCGTTTTTATTGTCATATGATTGATACTACTTTGGTGTTGAATATTTCGCAAGAAAAACTATATCGAAAAATATACACTTGGATAGCTATTCTGTGCTGAAAATCATTTTTATTATCAAATGAATATTCTATGGCGAAAGAAAAAGATGTCCGCCACGAAAAGCACGTATTTACGCGCTTTTTTGTTGCCCTAATGCTGATATTTTTTTATACATAACCGAAGATGACATTTGCTGCTTTTGAGGGTAAAACAGGAGTTGAACTCTCACATATGGAGCTTATTGGAATTATCAGAGGGTTTATCGACTAAAGAATCACTGATTTTAGTGGTAGAATAATAAACAAACTTTTTCAGCCCGGATTTGGTGCTTTTCACGAAATGTGAGAACACTGAGTCCGGGCTTTTTTGTTGCAATAACCTGGATACATATTAAAAGGACGGAGGTGAAACAATGGCCGGAAACTTTGACGGTATCAAGACAAGGCGGTTCGGAGTCGAGATCGAAATGACGGGCATCACCCGATGTTCGGCGGCAAAGGCTATCCAAAAGGTGCTGGGCGGTTCTATCAATCATGAGGGTGGGACTTATGATAAATACACTGTCGGTGATGAGAAAGGCAGAAGGTGGCAGATCGTATATGACAGCAGTATCTATGCCCGAAAGAAAAACGGAGATTCTGCCTCAGACTATTATAAGGTTGAGATGAACTCCCCTATTCTTGAATTTGATGACCTTGACCTGCTGCAGGAGGTCATACGAGCTTTGCGTAAGGAAGGAGCAATTACCGGTCCGCAATATGACTGCGGTACTCACATTCACATTGACGCTGCCGACTACACCCCACAGCAGATACGGAACCTTGTTAATCTGTGGTCGAGCAAAGAAGATTATCTTTGGGATGCTCTTCAGGTATCCTCTGCACGGTCATATTACTGCAAGAAGATAAATCGTACTTTTGTAGAACAGCTTAACCGCCGAAAACCAAAAACAATGAACGAGATCAAGAAGCTGTGGTATGCAGAAACAACAGACAGTCCTGAACGGCACTATAACTCTACCCGTTATCATGGTTTGAATCTGCACAGCTTTTTTCAGCATGGTCACTATGAGATAAGAGCCTGCAATGCTTCGCTCCACGCTGGCGAGGTCAAGGCACAGATACTTCTTGCACTTGCTATCAGCAACGCCGCAGTTACAAGAACAAAATGCTCTCCGGCTGTATCGCATTCAGATAATATGCGGTACAGCTTTCGTGTTTTTCTGCTGAATTTGGGTTTTATCGGTGATGAGTACAAGAACTACCGTTCTCACCTGCTCAAGCATCTTTCGGGCAATATCGCATGGCGACACCCCGAAGATGCCATAGCCCAGCGAGAAAGGATCAAGGCCGAGCGTGAAGCCGCCCGTAACGAGCGTGTGCGAGTCGTGTCGCAAAATGAGAGCGAGGTCGGGGAAACACCCGGTGAGGAACAGAACGGCGCTGTGGGCGATTTGTCGAGCAGTTCCGAGGAAGAGACAGCCGAGGAAACTGCGGTCACAATGAATATGTAAAGGAAGTGAAATAGTGAAAAAGAAAAGCGAATACAGGCTGCCGAC
>CADAGC010000005.1 GCA_902787365.1 uncultured Ruminococcus sp.
ACTGCGGCGGATATAGGCAATCTGACGAAAAATTTGTCGGTCTCAGCTTCGCTGAGACCACGTATACTGACATACAATGGTCGTGCGGTATTGCCTTAACTAACAGCTTCGGACAAAACACCCACAATCACAATAAAAAATTTCCTCTCCCCCCTTGACATATAATAAAAAAGGTGATATAATAAAATCAAACAAATGAACAACTATTCATATGTTCGCTAGAAAGGGAGTAATAGAAATGAAAAAGACATATGCTATCGAAGTTGACTGCGCAAACTGCGCAAACAAAATGCAGGAGGCTGCAAAAAAGACCGAGGGCGTTAAGGACGCATCGGTGAACTTTATGGCGCTTAAGATGAAAGTCGAGTTTGAAGAGGGCGCAGATGAAAAGGCTGTTATGAAAAACGTGCTCAAAGCCTGCCGCAAGGTAGAGCCTGACTGTGAGATAGAGTTCTGAGCGGCGGCGCCGTGCATTAGCGCCGCAGGCGCTAATGCAGTTAATAGTTAACTGTTAACTGACTCCCCCTCATCATTATAACCCAAAGGAGTATCCCCTATGACCCGAAAGCAAAAGAAAGTTCTTACACGAATAATCATAGCCCTCGTGCTGCTCGTGGCGGTGTCGATAATTGACCATATCGCAGAGCCTGCCTGGTATGTGCAGCTTTGTATGTATCTGCTGCCATATTTCGTCATAGGGTATGATATTCTTATCAAGGCCGTCAAGGGCATAATAAACGGTCAGGTGCTCGATGAGAATTTCCTTATGGCGGTGGCTACCATAGGGGCTATGGCTCTGGGTGAATACCGTGAGGGCTCGGCTGTTATGCTCTTTTATCAGATAGGCGAGCTTTTCCAGAGTATTGCCGTGGGCAAGAGCCGCAAAAACATCGCCGCTCTTATGGACATTCGCCCCGACTGCGCCTTTGTCGAAACAGAAAACGGCGTAGAGGAAGCCGACCCCGACGACGTTGAGGTGGGCAGTATAATAGTAGTTAAGCCCGGCGAGAAGATACCCATTGACGGCATTATCATCGAGGGTGACACTACGCTGAACACCGCCGCACTCACGGGCGAGAGTATGCCCGCAGACGCTATCTGCGGCGACAGTGTGCAAAGCGGCAGCATAAACCTCACCGCACTTATCAGAGTAAGGACGACAAAGCCCTTCGGCGAGTCAACAGTTTCAAAGATACTCGAACTTGTGGAGAACGCAGGCGAGCGCAAGTCACGCTCGGAGAATTTCATCACCAAATTCGCCCGCTACTACACCCCTGCCGTGTGCATATCGGCACTGCTGCTGGGCGTGGGCGTGCCGCTTGTGAGAATGCTCACGGGCAGCAGCGCTATGTTCTCGACCTGGGTGGCAAGGGCGCTGACGTTCCTTGTTATCAGCTGCCCCTGTGCGCTCGTTATAAGCATACCGCTCGGATTCTTTGCCGCTATCGGCGGCGCAGGCAGCGAGGGAATACTTATCAAGGGCTCGAACTTTATCGAAACGCTTTCCAAGACAAAATACGTGGTCTTTGACAAAACGGGCACCATGACAAAGGGCGTGTTCGAGGTGGTGGGCATTCACCACAGCGCAATCGAAGAAGAAAAGCTGCTCGAACTTGCCGCCCTTGCCGAGCAGAACTCTAACCACCCCATAGCCAAGAGCATAGTCAAGGCCTGCAAGACGCTGCCCGACAGCAGCCGCCTAACCGCCGTCAGCGAATATGCAGGCGAGGGCGTGTGCGCCGTTATCGACAAGCGTGAGGTCTTTGTCGGCAACGACAAGCTGATGAAGCGTGCGGGTGCAGATTACACCGAATGCCACAGCGCAGGCACGGTAATACACATATCACAGGGCAGCCGCTATCTTGGGCATATAGTTGTGGCAGATGTGCTAAAGCCCGACTCAAAGGCCGCTATCAAGGCGCTTAAGCAGGCAGGCATCTTGCAGACGGTAATGCTCACGGGCGACGGCGAGCGTGCAGCAGAAGCCGCCGCAAAGGAACTGGAGATAGACAAGCTCTACTCACGCCTTATGCCCGAAGACAAAGTAACAAGGGTAGAAGAGCTGCTCTCGCAAAAGCAGGACGGCTCGGCACTTGCCTTTGTGGGCGACGGCATAAACGACGCCCCCGTGCTCACCCGTGCCGACATAGGCATAGCGATGGGCGCCCTCGGCTCTGATGCGGCGATAGAAGCGGCAGACGTTGTGCTTATGGACGACAACCCGCTTAAAATAGCCAAGGCCATAAACCTCTCAAAGAAATGTATGCGCATAGTTTACGAAAACATCGTCTTTGCCATAGGCGTAAAGCTTATATGCTTAGCTCTGGGCGCTCTGGGCATCGCAAATATGTGGATAGCGATCTTCGCAGACGTAGGCGTTATGGTGATTGCGGTGCTCAATGCTATCAGAATGCTCAGGAGGACTTCGTCCTAATGCATAATGCATAATTAAGGTGTCCTGCTTCGCAGGACGGATTAAAAAAACGACCCCGAGGAAATCAAATTCCTTGGGGTCATTTCTGTTATACTTGGCTAATTATGCATTATTTCGCTTTCAAGCTCTTAACAGCCGAATAGCTGCTGTAGTACCTTGTGCTGCCGACTGTCTTGAAGCAGCGTATTTTGACATAATATGTCTTGCCCGATGTGAGCTTTGAAAGATTCTTGCTGACAGTTGCAGCACCCTCGACTGTGGCGCTCTTCTTTGAAGCGAATGTCTTGTCTGTCGAGTAAACTATCTGATAGCCAGTAACGGTGGCATTCTTCTTCCACTTGACGGCTATCTTGCCGGCCTTGCTGCTTGTCAGCTTGCTTATCTCGGTGCTCTTCGGCACTATGCCGAATGATATGCTCTTGCTGCCCTTGAAGTTGCCCGTGCCCTTGACGGTTATCTTGGCAGCACCTATCTCCTTGTTGGACGAGAAGCTTACCGTGTATTCGCTGCCGAGGCCGAGAGTTCTGTCGAGCATCGTCACTTTGACTGCGGGGGTTATGCCCTTGCCTGTGTAGACATAGCTGCCCTTTACTCCCGAAAGTGACGCACCACTCAGGTTTGCCGCCTCAATGGTGTAGCTTATCTTCTTGCTTGCTGCATACTTGCCCTTGCCCTTGACTGTAACGCTCGCCGTGCCTGCGTTTGTGTTAGATGCATAGGTCAGCGTGTAGTCTGTGCCCTTTACAAGGGTCTTGCTGCCGTCCTTTACTGTCACGGCAGGAGTCTTTGCCTTGCCGTCGTAGGTGTATTTGGTGGTCGAAAGAGTTATGCTGAGTGTGGATATATCCTTAAGCTTGGGTATCGCCCTTGTGAGCTTCTTGCCGCAGAGGGTGCAGGTGTAGGTGGCCTTGCCTGTCTCGGTGAGTGTGGCGGCCTTGGTCACAGTCACGCCGTCAAACTTGTGAACAGCGCTCTTGGGGATAACCGTATCGACCTCTAAGCCGCAGCCCGAGCAAACGTAGTGCTTAAGCCCTGCGTGAGTGCAGTCGGCAGCCTTTATGACCTCGCCCTTGCCGAAGTAGTGGTCGCCCGTTGCAGGAATCTCCTCAGTCCTCGTCTTGCCGCAGACTGTGCAGGTGTATGTCTTGACGCCTGCCTTGCCGCAGGTGGGGGCTTTGGTCTGCTTGCCCTCGTCCCACTTGTGGTCGTCGGTCTTGGCTATCTCTTCCTCTTTGGTGGTGCCGCAGAGGGTGCAGGTGTAGGTGGTTATGCCCTTGTCCTTGCAGTTGGGCTGCTTTGTCACCTCGCCCTCGCCCCAGTTGTGAGCATCGGGGGATATGGGCAGCTCGCTGTCAAAGGTCGAACCGCAGAGGGTGCAGGTGTGCATTATTATGCCTGTTTCCGAGCAGGTGGGCTCTTTTGTTATAACGCCCTCGTCAAGCTCGTGTGACAGCGCAGGAACAGTCTCGGTGTACGAGCGCCCGCATATCTTGCAGGTGTATACCACCTTGCCCTCAACGCCGCAGGCAGCCTGTGTGATTACCTCGCCCACGCCGTATTTGTGAGATGTGGTCTTGGGTATCGTTTCGGTGTAGCTGTCGCCGCACTCGCAGGTGAATGTCTTCTCGCCCGCTTCAAGACAGGTGGCTTCTTTGGTTATCGTGACTGTGTAGGTGTGCTCGTGCTCCTGCCCCGATTCGCCCAAAGATACCGCTATCTCATCAAGCGCCGCTGCGCCCGTCACCTGTGTAAGCGCAAGCGCCAAAGCACAGGTAAGTGCCGTAAGTTTCTTTTTAAGTTTCAATTTATATCACCTTCCAAAATAATACACGCTTATTCGGGGCTGTTGCCGCCGTTTTTCTTCTTATATAAATAAACTGTACCTTATATTATACCCCTTTTCACATTCCCTGTCAATCGTCAGATTTGCTATAATTGCGCCGCCCCGTTTGACAGCGCCCGCCCCGATATGATATAATCATATCATCACCATAACAAGGAGATAGCTATGGATATAACAAAGATAAAAGCCGCCATTTTTGACCTTGACGGCACGCTGCTCGACTCGGCCTATGTGTGGGCAGAGGTTGACAGGCAGTTTCTCGGCAGTCGTGGGCTTGAACTGCCCGACGACTACTGCAAAAGCATCTGCACGATGAACTTAGAGCAGGCGGCAGTCTATACCAAGAAACGCTTTGCGCTTAGCAATAGCATAGACGAGATAATAGATGAATGGAAATCGAGCGCTATGCACGAATACCGTGATAACGTCAAGCCCTTTGAGGGGGCGTATGAGTTTCTTGCGCTGCTCAAACAGCGTGGCATAAAGACCGCCCTTGCGACTGCGTCGGATAGGGTGTTCTATGAGCCTGCACTAAAGAGAACGGGGCTTTACGAACTGCTCGACTTTTTCTCGCAGACAAGCGAGGTCGAGCGTGGCAAGGGCTTCCCCGATGTGTATCTGCACGCAGCGGCAGCACTCGGCGTCAAACCTGCCGATGCGGCGGTGTTTGAGGATATCCCCGAGGGGATATCGGGCGCACGGGCGGGCGGATTTGTCTGCGTGGGCGCTCTGTGCGGTGCGCTTAAAGAAGAACATGGGGAGCTTGTCAGCCTGTCGGATGTGACCTTTGAGAGATATTCGCAGATGATAGCGGCGTTTGAGGGATAACCCCACCAAACAGCGTGATATACAGACTACCATATACCTATATAGTATTGTATTGTGAATACTGACCTAAAATCACATCTAAATTTGTATAAAATATTGCTTGAATATTAAGGGGAAATATAGTATAATATTAAGGTAAAGATTTTGCGAAAGGAATGGTTCTCTTGGCAAGAAAAAACGAAAGCACAAGCGAAAAAATCGTAAGACTATATAAGGAAGGGTGCTCTATCGACGAGATAGCAAGAGTCATGGAGATACCCAAGGGGAATGTGCCAAATATATTAGAAAAGCATTTTCCCGACTATCAGAGCTACGTTCAGCCGGAAAGAAAGCACGATCTCGAGCCCGAAAAGCCCAAGAAGGGCGGCATAGGCGGTTTCTTCGGCAGGGGAAAGAAAGAAGATACCCCCACCGATGCATCAGCATCTATGCTCAACCTTGATATGGATGATGAAGGCTTTATAGACAGAAGCGTAGCCGGCATCGCATCTATGATAAAGAAGGGCAGAAGCCCTAAAGATATATGTGCATTCCTTAACTGCACCCCCGCAGACGTTGAAGCAGTACGTCTGGTCATGGACGAGCACTTCAGACGTAAGGAAGCTGCCGAGGCAGCCAAGAGAGATTCCTTTAAGACAGGCCCCGACTACGACGGCCCGAAGGTAAAGGAAAGCACAGACCTGCTCACAGGAAACAGCGCTTCCGAGGCTGTAAGCTCCGCCCCCGTTTCGGTGGAGGATTTCGAGCAGGAGTATGTTCCTCCCGTTTACGACCCCGTTCCCGAGAATCCTACTATGGACGAACTTGTGGTGCCTAACGTAGACGAGCTGGTATTCGGATCTGATATCCCCAAGACCCCCACAACGGCAGAAGAGACCGAGGAAGAGGTCGAGCATAGCTTAGAAGAAAGAGCAGCAGAAAACTTCGAGATACCCAGCGCTGCACCTATTGTTCCCGAGATCGAAGAGATAACGGCAGAGCCCGAGGCAGAAGCAGAGCCCGAGCAGCCGCAGGAAAACGAAGAGCCGGCAAAGCCGTCGTTTATAAACTCTTTCGAGAATCCCTTTGCAGCTAAGCCTGCCGAGGAACAGAGCGATGAAGAGGATACTACCGATTATAATATTGAGGAGGACGATTCTATGACACCTATGGAAAAAATGAGGAAGTTCGCTGAGCTTCAGATAAAGGATAATGAGGATAAGATAGCAGACCTTGAAAAGAAGGCAGAAGACGCTAAGGCAAGCGTTGATTCCGTTGCCGCTAAGGTAGGCGAGATAGAGGCTCAGATAGCTAAGCTCAGAGAAGAAGCTGACAAGATAGCTGCCGATAAGGTAAAGGCTGAGGCAGAGGCCGCAGAGCTTGAGTCACAGATAGCCGCCCTCAAGAAGGAAAATGAGGAGTTCCAGAGCTACATCAAGTAATTAAGTATAATACTAAAGCCGCCCGTGTGGGCGGCTTTTTTGTGTGCTGTTTAGTTTTGCTTTCTTACTACCCCATACTCATCATCGAGCCTGTAATAGGGGCATACATAGTCTGCCTGATTGAGCAGCCTGTAGTATTCGTCCTCATCTAAGTTCACAAGGCAGGTGTATTCCTCGTAGTCCTCGTCGTAGACGAAATTTACGCATAAGTTGCAGTCGGTGGATCTTTTCTTTTTCGCCTTATCCATTACCGCCGCCCCTCTCTTCACGGCTGAGCCATATGAGCAAGACGTTGACATCGGCAGGGTTTACGCCCGATATGCGGCTTGCCTGCCCTACAGATAAGGGACGTATCTTGTTGAGCTTCTCCGCCGCTTCAAGTCTCAGCCCCGTCACGGTGTTGTAATCTACCCCCTCGGGTAGCTTTTTCTCTTCAAGCTTGCGCATAGCTTCTACCTGTTCAAGCTGTATCTTTATGTAGCCCTCGTACTTGATGTTCAGTTCTGCCTGCTCTTTGACATCTTCGGGCAGCTCGGGGCGCTCGGGGTCAAAGGGTGCAAGCCCCTCATAAGTCACCTCGGGGCGCTTTAAAAGCTGCGAAAGCTTTATGCCCGTTGACAGCGGCTCTGTGCCTATGCTCTCCAAGTACTGATTAATGCCGCTGTTTGGCGAGAGGTTGACTGTGCGCAGGCGTGCAGTCTCTTTTTCTATCTGCTCTTTCTTTATAAGGAAAGCGCTGTATCTCTCATCATTTATAAGCCCTATTCTGTGGCCGTGCTCGGTAAGGCGCAGGTCGGCGTTGTCCTCACGCAGCAGCAGGCGGTATTCGCTTCGTGATGTGAGCATTCTGTAAGGGTCAGAACAGCCCTTTGTCACAAGGTCATCAATGAGCGTGCCTGTGTAGCTCGATGCCCTGTCAAGAATAAGCGGCTGCTCGCCTTTTATCTTAAGAGCGGCGTTTATGCCTGCTATAAGCCCCTGTGCGGCGGCTTCTTCATAGCCCGATGTGCCGTTGAACTGCCCTGCGCCGTAAAGCCCGCTTATCTCCTTGAATTCAAGGGTCGCAAGCAGCTCGGTGGGGTCGCAGCAGTCATACTCTATGGCGTAGGCGTTTCGCATTATCTCAACACGCTCTAAACCTTTTATAGTATGCAGAAAATCAAGCTGCACCGCCTCTGGCAGCGACGAGCTCATGCCCTGCAAATAGTATTCTTCCGTTTCAAGCCCCATAGGCTCGATAAACAGCTGATGCCTCGGCTTGTCTGCAAAGCGCATTATCTTGTCCTCAATCGAGGGGCAGTAGCGTGGGCCGATAGCGTCTATACGTCCTGAATATATGGGGGAAAGGTGAATGTTATCCCTTATCACCTTGTGGGTCTCGGAATTGGTGTATGCAACATAGCAGGACACGGTGTTTTTAAGCTCACCCCTCGTCTCAAAGGAAAAGGGCTGTATCTTCTCGTCGCCGTCCTGCCTTTCCAGAAGGTCAAACGCTCTTGTACGAAACAGCGCCTACGTGTATCATGCCGTTTAAGTATGTGCCGCTGGCGATTATCGCCGCCTTGCACTCATACTCGGTACCAAGCTTTGTGCGCACGCCGACAACACGCTTCCCCTCAAAGAGAATGTCGGTTATCTCTGCCTGTTTTAGATAGAGGTTATCCTGCTTCTCTATCGTGTGCTTCATAAGGTTGTGGTAAGCCACCCTGTCTATCTGCGCACGCAGGCTGTGAACGGCAGGCCCCTTGCCACGGTTGAGTATGCGGCTTTGCAGAAAGGTCTTGTCCGCCGCCTTGCCCATTTCACCGCCGAGCGCATCTATCTCTCGAACAAGGTGCCCCTTTGCAGTTCCGCCTATAGAGGGGTTGCAGGGCATATTTGCCACGCCGTCAAGGGTTATGGTAAAAAGCGCCGTCTTAAGCCCCAGCCTTGCTGATGCAAGTGCCGCTTCGCACCCCGCATGGCCTGCGCCTATGACGCATATATCAAAGTATTCTTTCTTAAGCTCGTTCATTTTTATCGTCCTTTATCTATTGACAAAACACTATCCGTGTGTTATAATATACATAACAAAGAGGCGCCTGCGGTAAGCGGTCACCCCCTTGATAGGAAATTAATGTATAATAACCGTCTTGAGTGGTGTCAGGCGGTTATTTCTTTTTGCCGTTGTAAATATCGACAAAGAGGGCTGTTATGTTTGTTATGAGTAATAACAGTGTTAAAACCTCGATAACGCTCATTTTGCCTCCCCCCTTTCGATTAAGATCGGGGGTTAGATTTGACCGCCTACGCTATGTGGAAAACTTTTGTGGTTTTGCGCAGCAAAATCGCCGTTTCTTGAACGGCGAAACAAAATTTTACGGCGTCCGCAAGGACGCCAGCTACGCCTGTGGGTATTATACCACAGGCGTTTTTATTTGTCAAACATAACTTTTCACAAGTGTTTTTGCATAAGCATTATCCGCTTATATACTCCCTGACTCTCAGGCGTATGCCTGCCTTTTCGGCAAGCTGACGTGAGAGTTCTATCTTGTCCTCGCCTATAACGTCAACGACTGTGAACATTACCTCGCCCACATACTCCTTGACGGTCTTTGCAAAGTCAAACATCGCTTCAAAGCAGTCAACGTCTTTAAACGACGGGCGGGTGACGGCGTCGTATTCTTCCTTTGTGGGGGCGTTAAGGCTTACCGACACCGCATCGAGTTTGCCCTTAAGCTCGCTCTCAATGCGCCTGCCGTTTATGATGTTGCCAAGGCCGTTTGTGTTAAGGCGTGTCTTTATTGAGCTTACACTCTTTATGTAGTCGGCGACTTTGAGCATAGTCTCCAGCTCGCAGGTAGGCTCGCCGTAGCCGCAGAATACCACCTCGCTGTATTTCGACAGATCTCTTGTCTTTACGCTCTCGATTATCTCATCAGCGCTCGGCTGATGCTCGAGCCATAACGGGTCAGAGCCGTAAGCCCCGTCGCCGTTGTTTCTTATGCAGAAAGTGCAGTTGCAGGGGCATTTGTTGGTGACGTTTATATAAAGCCCGCTGTCTACCTCATAAGTCAGGGTCATTGATCTTTTCATATATATCTTCCTTTCAGAGAGTATTGACAAATTGAGATCTTAATGTTACAATACGCATAATAAAGAGGCGCCCGTGATAAACGGTTAGCCTCCGATGAGTATAGTTGTTTCTTTTTATCGCTGTAAATACCGGCAAAATTACCGCTTTACGAATGCTTGTGACTATTATATCATAGGCGTTTTGTTTTGTCAATTATCGTTTGCAGCCCTGCACGCTCCCACGCCTTGCAAGCTCCATATCTATGCCGTTTAGCACCGCACGCTTGTTGGTGCTCCACATAGGGGCTAAAAGCTCCCGCTTGTCGCCGTCGCCCGTGAGCCTGCCTATTATAAAATCCTCGGGCAGAAGCTCTATCTGGTCGCATATAGTGCTTATGTAATCATTCATCTCCATAGCCGCAAACTCACCCCGCAGGTACTGTTCGGCTAAGGGGGTGTTTTTTATTATGTGCAGAAGGTGCAGCTTCACCATGTGTATGTCAAGCCCTGCTATCTTTCTTGCCGTTTGCAGCATCATCTCGTGAGTTTCATTCGGCAGGCCGTTTATTATGTGAACGCACACATTAACACCGTTTTGCCGCAGCATTTCATAACCCTTAAGAAAATCATCATAGGTGTGGCAGCGGTTTATCGCCCTCGCTGTACTGTCATGCACCGTTTGCAGACCTAACTCGCACACAAGGTATGTTTTCTTTGCATACTCGCCTAAGAGCTTGCATTTCTCGCTGTCAAGACAGTCCGCACGGGTGGCTATGCTCATACCCACAGCATTCGGCAGCGAAAGCGCTGTATCAAGCATACTCTCAAGGGTCTTTATGTCGGTGTGGGTGTTGCTGCCCGCCTGAAAGTAGGGTATGCACAAGCCCCCCTGCCATTTCTTCTCCATGACCTCACGCACGGCTTCAAACTGGGTCAGTATGCTCTGCTTCGGGTCGCCTGCAAAATTGCCGCTGAGCGCACCTGAGCAAAAGCTGCACCCGCCCGTGCCCTTGCTGCCGTCTCTGTTAGGGCATCCAAGCCCCACATTGAGCGGCACTTTGTAGACCTTTTTGCCGAAGCGGTGTTTCAGGTAGTAGCTGTAGCCGTGGTATCTCTTGTTATCGTCAGAGTATTTAAAGGGCGGGCGCATTACTGCTCACCCTGCTCGGCAGGCTCTGTCTCCTCCTGTGTGGTCGAAGCAGTAGTGCTCCCGGTGGTGGATTCGGTAGTAGCCTTGGTGGTCTCCTTTGTGGTGGCCTTTGTCGTTTCCTTTGTGGTGGCCTTGGTGGCAGGCGGCTGCGTGGGCGCTGTCGTTACCTTGGTGGTTATGCCCGGGGCGGTGTTCTTTGTTTCGGGTGTGGTGGTGGTTTCTTCCTCGGTGGTGGTGGTAGTGGTTGTGCTCTCCGCCTCAGTCGAGGTCATCTTCTTAGCCGCCGTGGTTACTGATGTTTCCTCTGCTTTCTTCTTTGTCTTTTTGGTCTTTTTCGTCTTTTTGGTGGTAGCTTCCGTCTGCTCGGTCACAGTTCTTGTAACTACCTCGTGGGTGTCGGTATCATTGTTTCTTCCGCCGGGCACTCCCGGATCAGACATTCTGAACGCATTGTCCGGCAGGGGCGTTTCCTCTTCCTCTTCAAAGTGCATGATCTCGTTGTTGACGCCGCACAGATAGTGCAGGTTGTTGTTTACTATTATCATTTCCTCACGAAGCGACAGGTGCGCCACAACGTCGCTTTCAAGCGAGCCGAAATACTCGCCCGAGAGGAAATTCTCCTTTTCGAGCTTTGTTGATTCGTTAAGGCTGGTATAGTCGTTCTCACGCAGAACGAACACTATCATCGCACAGAATATGAGCGCAAGAGTGAGCACCGCAAGGTTTATAAAGCTGCACTTGCCCTGCTGCTCGCTGTCGGCTATGTTTTTTATCTCCTGCTCGCCCCTCTTGTCCTCGGGCATTTCGGGTGCCCCTTCGGGGGAGATGTATTTTTCGTATTTTGACATAAAACTGACCTCTTTTTGAGTATGATTTATCGAAATAACATATTGATGAAAGCGCTCATAGCTGAGAGCGTTCCCGTGGTTTTGCAGTTTAGATTAGTATGTTCGCCGCCCAGCGCCTATCGGCGATTGGGGCCAGCCCCAAACCCTGCAAGGGCCAGTCCTTGACCCAAAAACCTTTCTGTGTTTTTCTTGTCCAAAGACCTGCTTATCAGACCATCTTCCCCACCGTTATCGCCGCTATACACATAATGAGCAGCAGTGCCTTTACGGCGGTCTTGCATATCTCTATGCCCGTATAAAAGCTCTTTGATCTGCTTTGCAGCTTTTCAAGAGAGCCTGTTACAAAGCCCCTTGCCGCAGGCAGGAAGTATATAAGCCCTACTATATAAATGAAAAGATTTGAAAGCAGGATCTCTTTCATTCTTACCGAAAGGAAGTATTTGTCGCCGACACCTATAAGCCCGAACGCCCACTTGCGCCAGCCGTAGATAGTGCCGAAATACAGTCCACCAAATATCAGCATAGCCAGAACGGTCATATAGATATATCTTATCACAGCAGGCAGTCTTCTCAGCTTGTCGCCGATTATCATTTCAAGAATAACTATAACGCCTGCCGCCGCACCTGCTATAAACGCCGCCTTTGAGAAGCTGTACCAGCCCGCAACCGTCACGCAGGTAACAAGCGCCGCACCCATGCCGAGCACCGTCTTGTCCTCAAAGGGGGTGAATATCAGTTCTCTGAAAAAGCCCGTCACCGAGGTGTTGTAGCCCTTTATAAGCCCTGTGAAAAGATTCTTGCTGTCGATGTCGTCAAAGTTTTTCTTGTAGGTGAAGCCGTTTAAAAGCCCCATGCCCATGCTCATCTCGCAAAGCCCCGAAAGGGTGAAGTACGCCTGACCGAAAAATGCCGCCATTCCCAGCCAGCAGCCAAAAAGGGTCATCTCATTAAGGTCAAGCCCTGTGCGCATCAGCAGCTCCAGTGAATGCCCCACCAGCACTACCTTTGCAAGGCCTAAAACTATGTGGTCAAAGCCCTTGCTCATCATTCTGCCGGTTGCGGCACGCTCTCTCATCTGCGGCTTTATGTCCTTGTATCTTACTACAGGGCCGCACATCATAAAGTGGAACGATACCATGTATGTCAGCAGGCAAAGGGGGTTTTTCTCCGCTTCCTCGCCCTTGTATACGTCATAAACATATGAAAACGCCCGCAGAACATAGTATCCCATAGCAAGAGGGATAAGGCTCTGCTTAAGGGTCAGCTTGTCAGGCAGGCTTATCACGTCAGCCCTTGTGTATACTATGAATATGCCTGCATTGAACAGCATATCCAGCATCAGGAAAAACGCAGCCCCTGCACGGCTCTTGTCCCGAAGCTTGCCTACTAAAAGCCCCATGCCCCAGTCAAATATGAACGAGAGCAGTATAAGAAGACAAACAAGCGGCCTGCCCCAGGATATAAATATCAGCCCCGAGACGATAAGCACCATATTTTTATATTCTGCGCTGCTGTCAAAAAATGAGATTATCACCGTCAGCGGCAGCAGAGCCAAGAGAAAAAACAGATCAGTATATACCAATTTCAGCTTACTCCTTTGTACATAAAACCGGCTTTAAACATTAAATCATTTTACCAGACTATGCAATTCTTGAATTAATATATAAATATTTTATCACACTTCACAAAGTTAAGCAAGCTTTTTTATAAATAAAGTCAAAATTTTTTGAAAATATCTATAAAGTATTTGCAAAAATAAGAATATGTGTTATAATATTGTATAGATAATCGGTCATAGTCTGCAAAACAACTTGTGAACTTTGCACATATGCCGGTTTTTTTAATCGGAGAGGGAGTGAAAGACTTGGCATCAGTCTTAATAACAGGCGCAAGCGGAATGATAGGTATGTATCTTACGTCTGCTTTACTCAAAAAGAAACACAGGGTATTCGGCGTAGATATCAAGTCAAATGAATTTATAGGGGCTGACCCGAATTATACCTTTATTCAGTGCGACGCAAATGATAAGGATCGTATAACAGACGCAATAAAATCAAACAACATCGACACAGTAGTTCACCTGGCATATACTGTCGATAACGACCTCGACCAGTATATCACCGATCTGGAACTCAAAAACTCCAAGGCTACCGATAAGTTCATATACGCCGCCGCAAGAGATGCGAGGGTAAAGAACTTTATCCTTGCCAGCTCAACTGTGGTCTACGGTCTGCAAAAGGGCAGAGAGCCCATAAGAGAAACTCAGGCCGAAAAAGGCAACAGCAACTACGCCGAGCTGAAGCTGCTCAGCGAAAAGCTTTTGCAGAAGGAATTCAAGAAGGGCGACGTTATATCCGTAATAATGAGGATAGCGCCCGTTTATACATCAGAGTATACCCAGAACCTGCTCGACAGAGTGTATGACGCCAAGGAAGACGTGGCTTTCATCTTTAATGAGGGCGACTACGGCTTTAAGTTCTGCTGCGTTTTCAACGTGGTTGACTTCATATGCGCTATAATCGCAGGCCCGCAGGGCAGATATGAGGGTATATACAATATCTGCGATACCAAGATAACCACAGCCAAGGAAATAATCAACCACGAGCGTGAGCACCACAGAATAGGTGCGGTAGTTCAGAGAAGCCCGAATATGGGTCTTACCATTTCAAAGAGCAAGGCTAAGACGGATTACAGATACTTCGACCCGTCGAATACCTTTATGAACTGGAACTACGACAACACCAAGGCGCAGAGAATATCGCCTTTCAGGTGGAACCTGAGCAACACAAAGTAAAAACTTACCGCCGTCCTGCGTGGGCGGCGGTTTTTATTAGATGTAAGAAGCGGCAGACCGAATTGTGCGCCGTAACCGCTTTCCGCCTTGCAAATTTTAAAAAAATTATGAACAGCCTTGACAAATTTCACGGGATTTGATATAATGTTACTTTGTAAGGGTCTCTATAAGGTGAGGCCTGTAATGAGATCGATCGCTGTTGAAGCGGGCGAAGGGAGGATTTGAAATGAAAAGAACATACCAGCCTAAGAAGCTGCAGAGAAAGAAAGTTCACGGCTTTATGAGCAGAATGTCTACAAGGAACGGAAGAAAGGTTCTCGCAAGAAGAAGAGCAAAGGGCAGAGCAAGACTTAGCCACTGATAAGAATTAAGGACCGAATACCATTCACATAATTGAATAGGTATTGGGTCTTTATTGTTTTACAGGAGATTCCATGCTTTTTACAGTAAGGCTTAAAGACAATAAGGGCTTTATGAGAGCCTTTAAAAAAGGCGCATATGTCGGCGGCGGTATGGTCACGGTGTATTTTTTTCCGAATAAGACCCCCTATAACCGTCTCGGAATAAGCGTTTCAAAGAAGATAGGCTGCGCCGTCGAGCGCAACCGTGCAAAGCGTATAATAAGGGCGGCCTATGCCGAGTGCGAGCCGATGATACCTATAGGGTATGATGTGGTGTTCGTTGCGAGAAACGGCATAGCGGAGAAAAAATCCACCGATATAGTGCGCTTTATAAAAACAAGAGTCATAAAAGAGATAGATAAAAAAGCAGGTAATAAATGAAACACTTGGCTATAGGCCTGATAAGGCTCTATCAGCGGTTTATAAGCCCGCTGACGGGGGCGCATTGCCGCTATTACCCTACCTGCTCGCAGTATGCGATAGGGTGCTATAAAAAGCACGGTTTTATAAAGGGGAGCATACTCACCACACGGCGCATTCTTCGCTGTAACCCGCTTTTCAGGGGCGGCGTTGACCCTGTGCCCGAGAAATTCACACTTGTAAGAATAAAAGAACGGGGAAAAAACGATCCCCCGAATTAAGGAGATATATATGTCTGCACTTTTTGGAGTCATAGCAATACCGCTCGGCTGGATAATGAAGGGCTGCTACCTTCTTGTCAAGAATTACGGTATAGCACTCATTCTTTTTACGATAATCATAAGGCTTCTGCTGCTGCCTTTGAATATAAAGCAGCAAAAATCAACTGCAAGAATGTCAAAGCTCCAGCCGGAGCTTAAGAAGCTTCAGAAAAAATACGCTAATAATAAGGAAAAGTATCAGGAAGAGATGATGGCGCTCTACGCCAAGGAGAATGCATCTCCCACAGCGGGCTGCCTGCCTATGCTCATAACGATGCTCGTACTTTTTGCACTTATCGAGGTCGTTTATAACCCCCTTTACTATGTAACGGATATAAACAGAGACGACCTTGACACTTCAAATAAGCTCATCTCAAACCTCTACACCGTTTCCTATGAGGTCAAGGAAGATGAGGACGTTGATTCTATCTCCGATATACTTAAGAAGATAGAAAAGGATAACGAGGGCATTTCCGAAGACGATAAGTACGATAAGCTCAAGGACGAGCTTATGGAATACGAAAAGATAGAAAAGCTCGAAATGACCGATAAGCAGTGGGACAGAGTTCTGGGCGCTATAAAGCTTCATAACGATATAGACACAGAGTTTATGCTCAATGAGGACTATATCACATCAAGCCTTGCAAAGAACAGGCCTGCGTTGCTTAATTTCAGCTTCCTGAATAAGGCAGACGGCAAGTATGCAGACGTTATCGACTTGGTAGACGATTCGGGCAAGCTGAGAAAGAATATAGGCGATTTTGACTATACTTTCTTCGGCATAAAGCTTGAAAGCTTCCCCAAGTGGAACGGCTTTAGTTCCGACAGCCTGCTTGTTATAGTTCCGATTCTTTCCTTTGTGATGCAGCTGCTCACAACATTCGTTATGCAGCACTTCCAAAAGAAGAACAACCCCTCGGCTTCCGAGGCTATGGGCGGCATGAAGGTAATGCTGTATGTAATGCCTGTGTTCTCGCTGATAATCACCTTCAACTTCCCCGTAGGTCTTGGTATCTACTGGGTAATGTCAAGCGTTGTGGGTCTGGGGCAGACTGTGTTCCTTAATATGGTCTACACTCCCGAGCACGTTGAGGAGCTTATCAAGAAAGAAGACGAAAAGAAGAAAAAGAGCGGCAAGAAATCCTTTATGGAAAAAGCACTCGAAGCTCAGCAGCAGGGACTTGAGGGCAGAAAGAAGTCCTACTCCGACGATGATGACGACGATGACGAGGAGGAAGAGACAGAGGAGAAGAAGCTTTCAAAGGCTGAGCTTAAGGAGCTGCAAAGAAAGAAGCTCAACGAGGCAAGAAAGCGCATGGCCGAGAAATACGGCGACGAATACAAGGAAGACTAACGGGATAACCCCGATGAAAGGATAGATAAAGAGATGAAAAAAGAGTTTACAGCCAAGACTGTAGAGGAGGCAAAGGCTCTTGCAGCCGTGGAATTCGGCGTTGACGAGGAGAAGATAACCTTCACAGTTATCGAAGAGCCTAAAAAGGGATTGCTCTTCACAAAGGGCGAAGCAAAGGTAGAAGCTGTTTATGAGCAGACTAAGGAGCAGGTAGCAGCAGAGTATATCATCAAGGTGCTTGGCAAAATGGGCTTTGCAGACGCAAAGATAGACATTTCGCCCATTGAGAACGGCGCACTTTTAGACATCAAGGCAGAGGGCTTTGAAGAGCTGCTCGGCAAAAAGGGCGAGGTGCTCGATTCCTTACAGTATCTTGCATCGCTCGTATCCAACAAGATAAACAGAGACTATTTCCGCATAACAACAGACTGCAACGGTTTCAGAGAGAAGAGAAGACAGCAGCTTGAAGACCTTGCAGGCAAGATAGCCGCAACAGTTAAGAGAACAGGCAGAACATCAGCCTTAGAGCCTATGAACCCCTACGAGAGGCGCATAATCCACGCTAAAGTATCCGAGTTAGAGGGCGTAACAAGCCGCTCAACAGGCGAAGAGCCTTACAGAAAGGTTATAATCAGCTCCACCGAGAAGCGCAGCGGCGGCAGAGGCTACAGCAGCGACCGCAGAGGCGGCGACAGACGCGGCGGCAGAAGAAACGACAGAAAGCCCAGAGCGCATTTCGACATCACAACATCATTCGAGAAGGACTACAAAAAGCCCAAGCCCGAAGACACAATGAAGTCCGCAGGCCTTTACTCGAAGATAGAATTCTAAAGCACACATACCACAGTCCGATGAGGGCTGTGGTTTTTTGTTTTCTTTTTTGTATCTTTACCCCAAAAACTTTGCCCGAAACAGCGCATTTTCGGGAGTTTTCGATTTGACTTTTATGCGTTTTTATGTTATAATTAAATGAAGTATGTATTTTGGGGAGGTGCGTCTTGTTTTGAGCCTTAAGCTTTACGCAAAGGAACAAATGAAAATGCTTTTACAGCACACCTGGCTGCCCCATGTTTACAAAAAGGCGGCAGAGGGTAAAATACAAAAGGGGCTTGTTATTTTCGCAGATGCCCACAACGACAAACTCCCCTTTTCAATGAAAAAAATGTACGCCGAGGTCAGAGCGCTCGGCCGCTATGACATAAAGGTGCGGTGCAGGGATTTTTCGAAAATGTCAAAGCCTGCGCTCACCAAATGGCTATATGGTTTTATGAAGCTCTACGCCAAAGCGGAATACGTCTTTATCTGCGACAACTTTCTGCCCGTTTCCTCCTGCGACAAGAGGGCGGAAACGACAGTCGTTCAGCTGTGGCATTCGGGCGGGCTTTTAAAGAAATCGGGCTACGACCAGCCCTATTCCGTGCCCGAATACTACAAGGGCAACGTCTTTGCAAACTACGACTTACTCACCGTCAGCTCTGACTGCTGCGTGCCTGTTTTCACACGCATGATGCGCCAGCCCGAGGGTGTTGTCAAGGCAACGGGCGTTTCAAGGACGGATATGTATTATAGCCGCAAGTTCAAAGCCAACTGCAAGCGTGAGTTCTATAAGCGCTACCCCGAAGCAAAGGGCAAAAAAATAGTCCTCTACGCCCCCACGTTCAGAGGCAGCGCCTCCGAGCCGGAAATGGTGGGCGAGGAAATGGTAGACAAGGCCTTTGAGGGGCAGGAGGAGTTTTTCCTCGTTAAAAAGCTTCACCCGCACTATGAAAGCTACAGCGGCAAGATCAGCTGCGATATACCAACCGAGCGTCTGCTGCCCGTGGCTGATATGATGATAACAGACTTCTCATCTGTGCTGTTTGACTACTCGCTTTTTGAAAAGCCCTTTGTCATCTTCGCACCCGACTATGATGAGTATGTTGAAAAAGTCGGCTTCTATGCCGATATAGAGCGCTTCCCCACCACCGTTGTAAAAGACGGCGGCGAGATAATGAAAGCCGTAACTCACGAGCTTTCAAAGCGGGGCAAAAGCGAACTGTTCGCATTCCACGCCTACCATATGGGGCGGTGCGACGGTAAAGCCACCAAGCGAATAATGAAACTGATAAAAATGATATAACCTGAAAGGAAGATGTAAAAATGATAACAGCAATGCTCTTTGCGGGCGGTATAGGTGCCCGTATGAAATCTGTCGATATGCCCAAGCAGTTTTTAGAGGTAGGCGGTATGCCTATCATAATACACACAATGGGTCATTTTGCACGCCACCCCGAGGTAGATGCAATAGTTATCGCCTGCAAGGAAGACTGGATCGACTACTTAAAAGACCTTATCAAGCAGTATAACGTGCCCAAGGTAAAGGCTATCGTTCCCGGCGGCGCTAACGGCTTTGACTCTATCCATAACGGCGTTGTGGCAACTGCCGAGTTCCAGAAAAACGATGATGATATAATCCTCATCTGCGACGGCGTGCGCCCCATGCTTTCCGAACAGCTTATCACTAACTGCATAAACGATACAAAGAAATACGGCACGGCCGTTCCCGTAACGCCTGCTATCGACTCGCTCCTCTATTCCGAGGACGGCGAGAACTGCGCAAAGAGCTATCAGAGAAGCACCATGTATATCACCCAGGCACCCCAAGGCTATACAATGGAGCGCATACTCTGGGCACACGATGAAGCTTATAAGAGAAACATCTTAAACCCCGTGTCCTCCAGCGAGCTGTTCATTGAGCTTGGCGAGAGCGTTCACATCTTCATAGGCGAGCGCTTCAACATCAAGGTAACAACTCCCGAAGACCTGACAACGCTCCGCTCACAGTTCTACTATGAGAACTACAAGAAATTTGCAAAGGAAGAGTTAAAGTATGGCTTATGAGATAAAAGGCTTGGTAAGCGAGGGCGTTTATAACGACCTCTACGAGATAGCCACTTCCCCCTTTATCGACTGGGAAAGGCTTAAAGGCTCCACCATTCTGATAACAGGTGCAGGCGGCTTTATAGGCAGCCACCTTACAATGGCTTTAATGCTCAGAAACGACCTTTTCGGCGATGAGATATGCATTATGGCAAATGTCAGAAACAAAGAGCGTGCCAGCGCAAAATACGGCGATATGCTAAAGCGCTTTGATTTGAGCCTTAATGTGTCTGATGTTTCAAAGGGCGTGAATGCAACGGGTATGGATTTTATTATCCATGCTGCAAGCCAGGCAAGCAACATTCAGTTTGAGAACGACCCCGTCGGCACGATAAATGCAAACCTTTCGGGTACAGAGAATATTTTAGAGCTTGCAAAGGCTAACGGCGCTGTTACGCTTATCGTTTCTTCCCTTAAGGTCTACGGCGCACTCTCAACGGGCAACGACCGCATCTATGAAACAGACATCGGCGTGGTCGACCACACAAGCTATAAAAACTGCTACGCTATCGGCAAGCGTGCTTCCGAGACTCTGGCAGCAAGCTACGCCAAGCAGTACGGTATGCCTATCAAGATAGCCCGCCCCTCATACATCTACGGCGCTTCAAGTTTGGAGGACGACAGAGTATGGGCGCAGTTTATCGCAAATATAGTAAGAAAGCAGGATATCCTGCTTAAGAGCAGCGGCGCACCCCTGCGCTCGTTCTGCTACGTAACAGATACCTGCACAGCACTTCTTAAGATAATGCTCGACGGCGAGAACGCCACACCCTACAACATAGCAAACCCCGCCTCGGACGTAACTATCAGGGGCTTTGCAAAGGCCGCCTGCGAGGTGTTCCCCGAGAGGGATATTCACCTGTCTTTCGCCAATAAGGAAGACGAGGCCGAGCCTGTGCAGGATTTCTCAAAGACCCCCGAGATTCTCGACAGCACAAGGCTCAAAGGCCTGGGCTGGGAGCCTAAGGTCGACCTGCACGAGGGCATAAGACGAGCAGTCGGCATCTTAGAAGCCAAATAACAAAGCAAGAAAAGAGGTAAGAGCTATGGAACAGATTACAGCTGATAACAACTTCCTGCCTCTTACTACCGATATAGCCCTGCGCCTCAGAGAAGATGGTCGCCTTGCCGACCTGCCCGATATACGCATTATCGGCGACGGCAGAGCAGCAGAGCTTGCAAAGGGCGCACTTGAAACGCTCGGCGTGTATGATCCCTCGGCAGAAGCGGTCATAGCCTTTGACGATCCAAAGCTCCCCGAGGGGGTGCAAAAGGCGGTCATCATCACAGCAAGCAGGCACACCGCCGAAAAGCTCAAAAGCCACGGCACGAAAGCCGCCCTGCTGCTCGCAAGCGAGAGCGACAAGGGGCTTTATGTCACCGACCTGCTGCGGCTTGCGCTGTATGTGCTTATAAAGGGCAAAGCGGGCGGCGTCTACTCGGAAGAGAGCGTAAAGCGCTCGGGCTTTGAGCGCCTTATCCCGAAAGAAGACGCTTTGGAGCTTAATGCTTACCTTGACAGCGGCTGTGAGGGCGTTTTCTGCTTTGGTGATGCCAAGACCGAGGAGTTTTTGACGCTTCAGGCTCGTGAGCTTGAAATACTCAAAGAAACAGACCGTGTCTGCAAAGAAAACGGCATACGCTATTCCCTTGCAGGCGGTACGCTGCTCGGTGCGGTGCGCCACGGCGGCTTTATCCCCTGGGATTATGATATCGATATAATGATGCCCCCCGCAGATTTTGATAAATTCTGCACCCTGTCAGATAAGTTTTCTGATAAGTTCTTTTTGCAGACACCCGTGACCGACAAGGGCAACTACTTCTTCACCAAGGTGAGAATGAACGGCACCCTTATGACCACCGAGATGACGGATAAACTTGATAATATCCATAACGGCATATTCATAGACGTTTTCCGCCACAGCTACACCGCAAGGACAAAGGCGGGGCAGAAAGCGCACAGGTTTCTTACCAAGTGCGCAAGAAGCTTAGTCTACAACAAGTGGAACGGCAGCAGCGTGCGTGGCAAAGAAGGCACTAACCTCAACCCCGCAGTACGGCTTGCCGCCACGGCGCTCAAAACGGCGCTGCCTATGGGCTTTCTCTGCAAAGCGCAAAAGGGCATAATAGATTTTTATAAAAAAGACACGGGATATATGTATGACGGCTGGGGGCAGCACCTCGGCAGCGGCGCATTCCCCTCAAAGTGGTTTGACAGCTTTACCGAGCTTGATTTCGAGGGCGGGCGCTTCCCCGTGATAGCCGAGTATGATAAATACCTTACCTACCTATACGGCGACTATAAGGCTCTGCCGCCCATATCAAAGCGGCATATAAGCCATGATATAATAAGGCTGGAACTGTGAACGGGTTACATAGCAAATAACTGTGATAGCCCCTTGGGGAAACCCCACCACCACCGCCGCCCAAAGGGCGTCGGCGGTCCCCCTCCCCTTTCAGGGGAGGCGTATTATTGCGGTTTGGGAACACATTCGCCCCCTTAGCTAACAATCAAGCCTCCCCTAAAAGGGGAGGTGCCCCGAAGGGGCGGAGGGGTTACGCCGACAGGCGAGCAGCAAAAACAAAAGACAGATAAACCAAAACAAAAGGAGCAACAAAAACGTGAAGCTTTCGGTTATTTTTATCTATGACGGAAACGAAAATAATGCGGCAAAGACCCTTGACTGCGTGAAAAACGCAAACTCGCTCAAAGACAAGATACACCTTATCTTTGCCGATATGTCGGGCAGCGGTGAAGCGTTTTACAAGACCTGCGCCGATGATTATACAGAGAGCGAATACCTCGCAGCAGACGCTGACGCCGATATAAACGTGCTTTTAAAGGCCGCCTTTTCCGCCGTCACGGGCGATTATTTTGCCACGGTGTGCAGCGGTGACAGCTTTGATACCTCGCTTTTTGAGCGCTGCATAAACCTTATGAAAAAATATGACTGCTCGGTATCTTTCGGCGCAAAGCAGTTTGAGTATGAAACGATAACCGCCAACGATAAGCTCTCATCAGACAGAAAAAACCTAAGCGAAGTTATCGACCTTACCAAGACCCACGATAAATTCCCCTGGTTCTTGGAAGGCACGCTCTTTAAATCAAATATACTCGCAGCCGTGACTATCGACCCCGCCCTCGGCAACGATGCGGTCAAGATGTTCGTTCTGCGTGTGCTGCTTATGAACAGTATGGTCTGCTATGCAAAGGGCTGCCGCTATACTTTCTGCACCCCCTACGATAACGAATACCGCCTTTTCCAGGGCGTGTATGACAAGGCGTGGTATTATGACAGCCTGCATATGTTTACAGACTTTGCCCGTGAACTTAAGCGCAGCTTTGGCAGGATACCTAAGTATATACAGTATTTCCTGCTGTTTATGATATACGCCCGCATTGATGCAAACCTCAATAACCGCAATAAGCACGTCCTCGATGAAGAGGAAGCTATGGCGTATATGAGCGATGTTGCAGCACTCCTCAAACAGCTTGATGATGAGGTCATACTCAACGTCGATGCCGCCGAGATGTGCCGCTACTCTGCAGAGCTTAAGTTCCTGCTCGTTCGTATAAAGAACGACTTTGATGATTCCCACGAGCAGCTTATACAAGGCTCGGGCACGCTTTATATGGCATACAGCGGCGTGGTGCTTGCAAGAACCGATGATATGAGGGTCAACATACTGTTTATGAACTACGTAGACGGTATGCTCGAAATTGACGCTACCTTCCCCGATATCTACCCCAAGACAAGCTGCAAGCTCATAGCAAGGCTTGATGATAAGGATATAATGCCCGTATACAATCAGCGCTATACCATAACCAAGATATTCGGCTGCTCGGCTTATAAGCTTCGCTCGTTCCACTTAAGTATTCCCTTAGACGAAGAAGAGGATATCTACAGGCTCTCCTTCGCACTTAAATATAACGGCAAATACTACAACATCGCCCCCGAGTATAAATCCCACACTTCCCGCATATCGGGCAAGCTTGTGTGGATGTACTGGCCTATGACCAGCAAGTATATACTCTTCCACAGCAAGGGCGCTATATGGATAAAAAGAAGCGGCAAGGGCGAGCGTTTCTATAGGCAGATGAGAATGTTCCTACAGCTCATCGAGGGTCACTCAAAGCTTGACCTGCGAGCACTATTCGGCAGGCTTGCCTACTGGGTAACAAGGCCGATCTACCGCAAAAAGAAGATATGGATGTTCTTTGATAAGATATATAAGGGCGGCGACAGCTCCGAGTATCTCTTCCGCTATTCCTCGAAAATGGATGACGGCATCACAAAGTACTACCTGATAGATAAAAACGCCACCGACTACAAGCGCATAAAGGCCGACGGCTTCAAGCCCCTTGTGCGTGGGTCACTAAAGCACAGGCTGGTGTTCTTCAACGCACAGATGATGATAGTTTCAAACTCCACCGTCTTTGCGTTTAACGACCTTACAATGCAGGGCTCGTCTTATTTCAGAGATATCTGCGATTTCCACGTTGTCTGCGTTCAGCACGGCCTTTCTGTTCAGAAGATAGCTATTGCTCAGAACAGACTGCGTGACAACACAAGGCTCTATTTCTGCGCTTCACCTGTTGAGATAGAAAACCTCTCCCGCCCCGTTTATGACTACGTGGGCTACGATGCGCTCAAACTTACAGGCGTGCCCAGATATGACGGCCTTAAGAGCGATGATAAAAAGCAGATAATGATATCCCCCACATGGCGTATGCAGTCTGCGATGCTCGTTTCCAAAAACGAGGGCGTCGCAAGAGACTATAACGAGCATTTTAAGGATACATCATATTTCAAGGTGTTCAACTCACTCATCAACGACAAGCGCCTGCTCGATGCGGCAGATAAATACGGCTACCGCATAAAGTTCGTGCTTCACCCCATAGTTTCGCCGCAGGTGGACGACTTTGACAAGAACGACAGAGTCGATATAATCCCCGCTATAGGCGATATGAGCTATGAGAAGATGTTCTGCGAAAGCTCGCTTATGGTAACAGACTTCTCGGGCATTCAGTTTGACTTTGCCTATATGCGCAAGCCCCTTGTGTATCTTCACCATAACGATATACCTCAGCACTATGAAGAGGGCGCTTACCACTACGACACTATGGCATTCGGTGAGATAGTTCATACAAACGATGAGCTTATCGACAAGCTGACAGAATATATGAGCACAGGCTGCGTTATGAAAGATAAATACCGCAAGCGTGCAGACGATTTCTATGCATTCGATGACCATAATAACTGTAAGAGAATATATACAGAGATGATAAAGTATCAGACGAATGTTATTGATGCTAACAGAAAGTAACCCCCGACAAAGGAGAATAAAAATATGAAAAAAGTCATAACCTATGGCACATTTGACCTTCTGCACTATGGGCATATCAATCTGCTTCGCCGTGCAAAGGAGCTTGGCGATTACCTTATAGTCGCACTCTCGACAGATGAATTCAACTGGAACGAAAAGCAGAAAAAATGCTATTTCACCTACGAAGAGCGCAAAAAGCTGCTTGAAGCCATTCGCTATGTTGACCTTGTTATCCCCGAAAAGGGCTGGGAGCAGAAAGTATCCGACGTCAAGGAATTCAAAGTTGACACTTTCGTTATGGGCGACGACTGGGAGGGGAAATTTGATTTCCTCAAAGACATCTGCGAGGTAGTCTACCTCCCCCGCACACCCGATATCTCCACTACACAGATAAAATCCGACCTCGGCAGATAATCTCAGAGACGACCCCGAGGCGACTTTTTGGGCTTTTGGGGGGACGTTCACGTTCACCCAAAAACCCCAAACCCTTCAGGCGCCGAGTGGGTCGGCTCAGGGGGGTATGGGGGGCTGTGCCCCCCATTAGGAATAATAACAGAAAGGCCATAACAGCTATGAAGATACTTTCTCCCCGTTCATGTATAGTCTCACCGAAGATACAGCCCGAGTTTTCCGCAGAGAAAAGACAGGCTGCCCTTTCGGCAATTGTCGAGAAAACAGGCCTTGTGCTTGATGAGGAGCAGCGCAATATCGTTTCTCATTGCTATGACCTGCCGATAGATGAAAAGAGCATACTCATCTTAGGCCTTGGCAAGAACGTCAGGGGCAATATGCAGTATGTTCTCGATGTGCTCAATAAAAGCCCCGACTTTGAGGGCTATACCTGCTACGTGAGAGCTGATGAAACTACAGATAAGATAATATCGGGCTATAAGAAGAAAAACGGCTGGAAGCGCACTAAGATATTCCGTTCCGATAAGCGCTATGCTACCTATATGGAAAGCTGTAAATACCTTATCACCGAAACATATTTCCCCGAGAGCTGGATAAAGCGCCCCGGGCAGGTGTATGTGAATATCTGGCACGGCACGCCTCTTAAAAAGCTCGGCCTTGCCAAGAATACCCACAATATCCCCGGCAACGGCAAGACGCAGAAAAACTTTGTAAACGCCGACTACCTGCTCTACCCTAACGACTATACATATAAGAATATGACCGAGAGCTATAAGGTAAGAGAGCTGCTGCACGGCAAGGCTTTAATGCTCGGCTATCCACGCTGCGGCGGTCTTTTGCAGACGGCGGCTAAGGATAACTCAGCCCTTATCAAAGAGCTTGCACCAAACGGCGAGAAGATTTTTGTCTATATGCCGACTTTCAAGGACTATGTTGATAACGAGGTGCTCGTGCAGGAAACAGCCGAGCTGCTCGACTTCCTTGATGCAAGCCTTAAGGACGACCAGATACTCTTTGTAAACCTGCACCACAGGCTCTCAGACGTTATAGATTATGAGAAGTTCACCCATATAAAGAAATTCCCGCCGCTTGTTGACAGCTATGCACTTATGGCGGTGTCAGATGCGCTTATCACCGACTATTCGAGCGTGCTCTTTGACTACCTGACCTTGGGCAAGCAGCTTATCCTCCACGTTGAGGATATCGAGCATTATGTGCGGGCAAGGGGCACTTATATGGATATGCTCACCCTGCCCTTTGATATGGCGCACACCAAAGAAGAGATAATAGCCCACCTCAACAAGGGCGACAAGACCTATGATGATACCAAGGCAAGAGCCGAGTTCTGCGGCTATGACTGTATAGACAGCGCCGAAAAGCTCTGCCGTATCTTCAAAGATTCTACCGAGGGGCTTGATATAAGAGAGATCCCAAAGGCCGGCAAGCAGAAGATACTTGCCGTGTCCGAATGCTGCGCAAACACCCCCGAGAGCCTGCGCTTCCTTGGCGCTGTGCGTGGCTTTGACAGGGATAAGGTTGACATATTCCTTGCCTGCGATGCGGAAAAGACGGGCACAACAGCCCCCGCCTACCCGCTGCTTTTTAATACCCCCGCTTTCGGCTACCGCGGCGAGGTCAAGCTCTCCTATGAGGGCAGAGAGGTGTTCGCACTCTACGAGCAGGGCAAGATATCATTCAAAGAAGCCTTTGAGGTGCTTAAATACGACTACTACTTAAATGCAAAGGCCATGTTCGGCGAGAGCGAGTTTGACTGTATATTCGTCTACGATATACCCGACCCGCAGCTGATGCTTTGCTTTGCCATGATGAAAGCAAAGCGCAAATACCTCTATATAAACAACGCCCTTATCGAGCAGATGATAGCAGGCGATAAGCTCACCCTTGATGCGCTTAGTATCGCCGCCCCCTACTTCGGGCAGGTGTTTGCTTATAACAGAGATATATCCTCACGCCTTGCAGAGTGTATTGACCTGACCGCTGAGAATACTGCGTGGATAAAAGATATAGATACTGTAAAAACATCAAACGACCTCGGCAATATCATGCTCACAGCTGATGATTACACCCCCGACCCGAGGGGCAATACCTTTGAGCTCAGATACTTTACAAACAAGATAACAGATGACGTTCAGGCCTTAGGGCTTGATGAGGAGAAATACCGCTGCGAGGTCTTTGAATCGGGCAAGATAGAGTATTACTTAAGAGGCAACCGCTATCGAAACGACGGCAGCTGCGTGATAGAAAAGCCTGCTTTCAAGGCAAAAGGCTATGTGCCCGTGGGCGTAAAGCTGCGTGTGCGTGTCTTCGGTGATTGGGCGTGGCTGATGAGCGACGGAACAGTTGCGATAAATAATTCAAAGGGCGGCAGAAAGCCCACAACAAAAATAAAGAAAAAGCTTGCCGACAGAAACTTTAAAAACTCAAAGCTTGTTGTCGGCATAGGCGAAAAGATTCCTTTTATCGACCTTGCAGGTATCAACACCATAATAGCAGAGGTCGTCTGGAAAAAAGGAAAGGAGTAACATAACTTGTCACAGACAGATAATACAGAGCAAACAGAACAGATAGAAGAAAAGACAGCAGAACAGACAACAGAGCCTAAAGAAAGCATACGTGAAAAGCTTACGTTTTTCGTTTTCAGCAAATACCGTGGCGAGCTTTTCGGAATATCAATACTATTCATTATGGCGTTCCACTATTTCCATACGGTGGTCAATAACAGAACCAAAACTCAGGATCACTACTACAGCTCATACCTTTTTTGCAGGGCTTTCGGCAGCATAGGCGTCGAGGTGTTCTTGTTCCTTTCGGGAATGGGGATTTACTTCTCCTATACCAAGCGTAAGGATATAAGCGCATTCTTCCGCAAGCGCTATGTGCGCATACTTATCCCCTACGCTATGTATGCCAGTATAGCGTGGTTTATTTCCGACCTTGTGGTGACCGACCATAAGTTCACACGCTACCTCTACGACCTATCCCTCACAAGCTTCTGGATAAACGGCGAGAAGCGGCTTTGGTTCATAAGCGCTATCGTGGTGTTCTATGTGTTCTTCCCGCTTTTCTATGAGATAGTAACATCTAAGCACTATAAGATAAACACCGCACTTATCATTGCCTTTCTTGTAGGCGTTTTGTATTTAGCGCACGAGGAAAAGCCCAAGTCTTTCGCCGTAACAGAGATAGCTACTACAAGACTTCCTATATTTGTTTTCGGCATATTCATAGGCAGGCTCGTCTTTGAAAAAGCCCCCATTAAGAAATGGCATATCGCCGCTGCCGCTGCAACAGTCATGATGCGAGCAGTCGTGTTCATACTGGGTGTCAAGAATAAATTCGGCGGGCTTGATAACAAAACACTCAAATTCATAAACGACGCCGCAGGCTCGGCCGTTGGCAAGAGAATGGAAAGCTCGCTTGCCTCCATAGGATTTATGGCGGTGTGCATAGCAGTTCTTGCGCTTATCAAATGGCAGCCGCTGCATAGCTTTTTAAAAACAGTCGGCAGCGTGTCGCTTGAGCTTTATATGACGCACGTTACCGTAAACGGCATAATAGCAAGCGAGGGCAGCCTTGATATCTGCGAGCCGCCCGTCTATCTGCTTTCAATGGTGATATCGGTAAGCGCTGCGATAGTGCTTCATATATCAAGCACCGCTGTGATCAATAAGCTTACCAAAAAGCCGGCACCGGCAAAAGCTGACACTTAATCTATCAAAACGGAGAAAAAACTTATGAAAACTACATTTATCCCCTGCACAGATGAACGCCTTGCCTATATGGGCAGGCTTGATGATTCAAAAAAAGAGAGCGTGCGCTTTATCTACGCAGGCTCGCAGGTGACTGTGCGCTTTAAGGGCACATATATCGCCGCAGTTATCGCAAACACTATGATGAGCTCAAACGAAATGAGCATAGGTGCCCTCGTTGACGGCAAGCTTATAAAGAGTGTGTTCGATAACGGCTGGGATAACCACGATAAGCAGACGGTAGTGCTTGCCGAGGGGCTTGAAGATAAAGAGCATACCGTGACTTTGTTCAAAAGGCAGGCCGCTTACCATTTCTTTGAGTTCTATGGCTTTGAATTAAGCGACGGCGCCGAGGTTTCCCCTTATAAAAAGCACTATGATATGAAGATAGAGGTGTTCGGCGACAGCGTTTCCGCAGGCGAGGTGGTAGAGGCTGTAGAGAATACAGGCAGCTGCGACCCCGAAAACCACTGCGGCAGGTTTGATAACGCCTACTACGCATACCCGTGCATAACCGCAAGAAACCTTAACGCCGAGATACATAATAACGCTCAGGGCGGCATAGCTATATTTAACGGCACAGGTTATTTCCATATGGATCCCGAAGCTATCGGCGTTGAAACTACCTGGGATAAGCTTTCCTACTACCCCGAGGGGCCGTACAGCGACTGGAATTTCTCACGCTTCACCCCCGATGTAGTTATTATGGCAGTCGGCCAGAACGACCCCCATTGTGAGGGTCACGAGGATAGGGACATAAAAGACCCCGAATACCGCAAAAAGTGGAAAGCCAAGTATAAAGAGATAACCTCATCGCTTATGGAGAAATACCCAAAGGCGCAGTTTATCTTCCTGCTCACCGTGCTTATGCACTACCCCGACTGGGACGAAGCAGTCAAGGAAACAGCGCAGGAGCTTGACAGCGAGAGGGTGCATTACTTTGAGTTCACCCGTACAGGTAAAGCCACCCCCGGCCACCCGAGGATTTATGAGCAGTATGAAATGGCCGAAGAGCTTACGGCGTATATAGTGAATAGTATAAAGAAATAAGCGGTTGTACGGGTAAAACCCGTTTCAAGGAGTATGACACCATGAACGAGATCATACATGAATTAAAGCGCAAGGAAAAAGAAGCCGCCGATGAGGTGAAGCAGGATATTCAGGAAAAACGCTCGGCTGCGGGCAGGTTTTTCTATAGCCTTTTCAATATCCATGACGACCAGATGAGCTATGAGGATATTGACCGTATGATGTATGAGAATACCATTATCCACGGCCCTAATATGTGGATACTGATGATGGCGACATTCATCGCATCAATCGGCCTTAATGTCAATTCCACCGCCGTTATCATAGGCGCTATGCTCGTATCCCCCCTTATGAGCGGTATCATGACAATGGGCTATTCGCTGGCCGTCAGAGATGTTTCGCTGCTGCTTAGAGCACTCGGGCGCTTCTCGGTGCAGGTGATAATAAGCCTTGTTACCTCGACGATATATTTTCTTATATCTCCCCTCTCGGAAGCCACAACCGAGATGATAGCCAGAACAAGCCCCACCCTGTGGGACGTGCTTATTGCCACATTCGGCGGTATAGCAGGCGCTATCGGCAATACAAGAAATAAGAAATCCAACGTCATTCCGGGCGTGGCTATAGCTACGGCACTTATGCCGCCGCTGTGTACTGCGGGCTACGGCATAGCTACGGCACAGACAAAATTCCTGCTCGGTGCGGGCTATCTGTTTTTGATAAACACTATGTTTATCTCTCTTGCAACTATGATAATGACCCTTATAATGGGCGTGCCTTACCACCGCTCAATATCAAAGCGCGGGCAGAAGACCATAAACAGGGTGATATTCACCGTGTCGCTCATAGTTATCATACCAAGCCTGTTTATAGGCGCCCGAACTGTGTATGATTCGGTGATAGATGCAAATATCACAAGGTACCTGAACGAGCAGTTCACATTCGATAATACAACAGTCGTCAAGACCGAGACTGATATGAGCGATAAGTCGATAACCGTTTCGCTTGTGGGCAATACTATCTCACCCGATGTGATAGATAAGCTGGAGGAATCCCTCTCGGAATACGGGCTGGGGGACTTTACACTTAAGGTCACGCAGAACTCAGCTATTATCCCCGACGACGGCGAGAACGGCGACAGGATAACAATGGCGATACAGGAAAAGACCATAAATGACCTGCAAACTCAGCTTGATGAAAAAGACGAAAAGATAAGCGAGCTTGATACTCAGCTAAGTGAGCTGAATAAGCAGATAGATGAGTATAACTCACAGACCACCGATTCGGCTAAGATGAGTGAGCTGGGCAAAAAGCTTGGTGATGTGTTTACATATCTTTCAGATATATCCTGCGGCACTATGACGGGCGCCGAGGGCGACTATATTCTGCTAAGCGCCAAGTCGTCAAAGAAGCTGACCGATGAGGAAGTGCAGACGATAGAAAACTTTATAAAATCTGAAACAGGCACCAAAGAAGTAAAGCTGCAAATAACACAGCCGAAGAAATAGCCACCCTGAAAACCATAAGAAAACCCCAAATGTTCCACACGGAACATTGTTCAAGGTAAAAATGATATATCACATATATTAGGAGGAAACCACCATGTCAAAAATTTGTTCATCCTGCGGCGCAGAGCTTGAAGACAGCGCAACATTCTGCGGAAAGTGCGGCAAACCCGTGTCGCTTTTCACCCCGCAGCCCGAAGCAGCACAGACCACAAGCGGCGATATGCCCGCTGCTGAGGATTTCAGCGCACAGCAGCAGTACCAGCAGCAGTATCAGCAGCAGCCACAGTACCAGCAGCCTTACGGCGGCCAGCAGCAGTATCAGCAGCAGCCCCAGTATCAGCAGCCCTATAACCAGAATATGAACGCCTACGCCCAGAGCGCCAACGTTTATAACCAGAGCCAGTATATGGGGCTGAATGAGACTGTCTTCTCCCCCTACGAGCGTGGCGAGAAGCCTGTTACGATAGGCCAGTGGATGATAACCACCATACTTCTGAGCATACCTGTAGTAGGTCTTATCTACTTCATCATACTTCTGATAGGCGGTCCCAACACCAAAAAGAGCCTTACCAACTTTGCAAGGGCATCGCTTATATGGTTCCTTATCGCTTTTGCGATATGCCTGATAGCCGTGCTTGCTTTCGGCGCTTCAGCAGAAGAGATACTTAAAACCGCAGGCGTGAAATAAAAAAATCAAGCAGCAGGAGATGTGAGTCTTCTGCTGCTTTTGTGTTATTGGGAATTATAAATAGTAAGGGGTAGTCTTTTGCCGCCTAACGGCGGCTCGATTTGAAAAACGCTTCGCTCTTTCAAATCGGGCGGACGGCGAACAATTCGTTCTTCAAATGCTGTTGCTATCGTGGCGTTGTTCTGCTTTTATTACTTGTTCGCCGCCCTTAGCGCCTGCGGCGAATGGGGCGTTGCCTGTACTCAATCGAGTTTGCTCGATTGAGTACGACCCCGCAAGCCCTTTTTGAGGAAAAGGGCCCCTCCGAAAACCTTCTTGTGTTTTTTCTTCTTATCCCTTCGCTTATACCCATTCAAATGCGCCTTTTTTATTATCGTCGGATAATCTTCATAACACAAGTCTGTGTCAACGCTCCCCACTATGCCGTTCAGCCGCCCCGATGAGCTGTTCTGCCACATACCTACAAAGCCGCTGTAGCTTAACCGCCCGCCGTATTCGGCGACCCAAAGAGCATAGCGCTTTCGCACTTCGGGGGTGAGCAGCGTTTCAAGAGGGTCTGCTGACATATATATGCCCGCAAAATACCCCGCACGCTCTAAAGTGTCGCAAAAGCAGCGGCACATCTCGCTCACCGTGTCACGCCCGCCCTGCAAGGCTTCGCCCTCGACGTCGTAGTATATGGGGTATTCAAACCTCTTGCCCTTTATAACACTTATACAGGCCTGCGCTTCCTGCTTTGCCTCGGCGGCGTTCCTCGCATAGGAAAACCAGTATGCCCCGCAGGGTATTTTAAGCCGCCTGCACTCTTTATAGTTTTGCTCGAAGTATTCGTCCTTTTGTGAAGCAAGGCTGCCGTAGCCTGCACGTATTATCACAAAGTCCGTGCGGCCCTTTAGCCTCATAAAATCCACGCCCCCCTGGGCGTAGCTGATGTCTATTCCTCTTTTCATAGCATTACCTCCCGATACAGTATATGCTCTGTATCGGGAGTTGGTGTGAGGGTTTCTGTTATGCTATTATCTTCCCCGCTTTTTCCATTACATCACGAAGATTTATTATATCCCTCATCACATCACCCGTTTCGAGAGAGTGATTTGCGTCAGCGTATTCATAAAGCGGCAGGGCGTTCTCTTTGCAAAGGCGCTCAATCTCGGCGGTTTTCGCCCAGGGGTCGGCAGTTCCGTGAAAGGCGCAAAAGCCATCAGCACTCTGCTCAAAGGTAAACTCCAGCGGCGTAAAAAGCACACCGCAGGCTTTTATGTTGTGCTTTGCTTTGTATTCAAGGCAGGTGCGTGTGCCTATGCTCTTGCCTACAAAGACTATCCGCCCAAAGCCCGAAAAATCCACATCTGCAAGCTGCTGCTCGCTTTGCGTTAATGCGTGGGCGGCGGCAAGGCGCAGCTTTTCGTCGTTGCCCTTTGCCCCCTCGGGAAAGCCCGAATACTTAAGCGCTATCACCTCATACCCCCTCGCCCGTGCAAGCTTGGCCGAGTAGTATAAAAGCGGCTTGTCGCAGGTGTAACCAATGCCCGGGAAAAGAACACACAGCTTTTTCATAAGTCACCCTCCTTCGGGCGGCGCTTTACCACCGTGTCAGTCTCGCTTGTAAGCACAAGCTTTCCGTCGCCGTTTTGTATATCAATCCTCACGGTGAAAATGCCGTTGTAGGGGTTGCGCTCGGTCTTTGATACCACCTCGGCTGTGCCCGTTAGCGTGTCGCCCGCAAACACGGGGGCTTTGAAATCAAGCCGCATGGAAAGCCCCGCAAGCGTCTGCTCGCCGCCGAAATCCTCCACCACATACTGCGCCCACATAAGCGCAAAGGTATAAAGCCCCGATGACGTGAGCGCCCCTGCCTTGGTGGCCTTGGCGTATTCCTCGTCGGTGTGCATCGGCACGGGGTTGAAGCGCTTTGCAAAGCTTATCATTTCGTCCTTTTGCACCGTTAAAGGCGCAAGGGTGAGCCTGTCGCCCACCCTTATATCCTCAAAATACATTATCCTTTAAGCCCTCTTGCCTGCCTGTCCATATCCTCGACCACGATATCGTATATCTCGCCCAAAGATGCACAGTATTCGAGTATCTTCCAAGGCTCGTTGGTGTGGAAGTGCAGCTTTGTGGTGTCATCATCGGTGACTACCAGCAGGCTGTCGCCCACGAAATGCTCGGTGATGTAGTCAAAAAGCTCGTCCTCGTCAATTCCCTCAGCCTCTAAAAGAAGCTGTGTGTCGTAGCGAAATTCTATCATTTTGTGTTCCTCCATTCGATATACTCAGCAAGCCACACGGGGGGGGTGCTGCATTTTGTTATTATCTCGCCGTTTTTATATTCTGCAGCTTCGACAAAGCCGTTCTCGTTGTCAAATAGCTTGGCCTCGCTGCAATATGGCAGTATTCGTTCAAGGTCTTCAAAGCGCTTTTCATAGCGGCGCTTGACGTCATCGCTCGGTATGTCGTGGCCGCCCTTGCGCACTCGGTTTTCAATTCGCAACAAGCTCTCGTCACAGCTGCTCACACCTATGTAATAGAGCTTGATGTAATAGGCCAGTTCTCTTGCTCTTTTTATCGTCTTCAGCGTGCGCACGCCCGAAAGGGTCGTTTCCTGCGTGAAGTTTACGCCCTTTTCAAGGCAGTCGTTAATTAGGCTTATGGCTTCCTTGCCGCCCTTCATTCGGTCACCGCCGTATTTGAGGTTTAGCTTGTCGGTATCGACTATTATGCCAAGCTCGTGGCTCTCGGAAGAGAGAATACCCGAAAGGCTGCTCTTACCGACACCGTTCACACCGCCTATTATCGTATATGTTTTCAACTGCTTTCACCGCCTGTGTTTATTGTTACTTTGACCCCCTGCCATACAGCAGAGGGTCACTAAATTATCAATCTTTTCTAACCGCCTTGCGCTTAACCTTTTCCTCGTACATATTCTTGTCGGCGAGCTTTTGTATCTCGTCGAGGTCGTATTCGCCCTTTGTGGGAACAAGCGCATAGCTGCACGAGCAGCCTACCTTGTAGGGCTTGTTGCTTATGGCGTTGTATTCGGTAAGGTTGCGGTAAACGTCCTTGATAGACGCCTTAAGCTCCTTTTCGTTGTCAAATGAAGATATAACGAGGAACTCGTCGCCGCCCGTTCTTACGCATATGCTGCCCACGGGGAAGCACCTGATAAGTGCAGCCGAGCTTCTGACAATTGCATTGTCGCCCTCTTCGTGGCCGTAGTTGTCGTTGACTTTCTTAAGGCCGTCAACGTCGGCGCAGATGAGTGCTGGGATCTTGCCCTCGGCAAGAGCTTTCTCAATATAGGGCTTTTCGTACTTATTAAGGCCTCGCCTGTTGAAGAGACCTGTCAGCGGGTCACGCAGATAGAGCTTTTGCAGCTCGCCTATAGCTTCTGACAGCTCGTTGTTCATATAGAACGACCCTGCGTTGTTTGAAATAGATACCAGCCATGTGCAGAATATATCGCCCTCGATGTAATCATCGGGTGCTTTGAGCGCCACATAGCCGATGAAGTTTTTCTTGAAGTAGAGCGGGGCGAAAACGTAGTTCACAGTCCCCTCGCTGTCATCTATGCCGCCCGGGATAAGGTCTTTGGTGTCAAACTCAGTTCCCACCTCGACATCATGCCCGTACTTGAACATAGACACCATTCTGTCGGGAACTTCCCATGGGTTTATCTCGTCAAGGTCAACCAGATCCTGCTTATGCTCGATGTCGATATTTATGCACACATAGAGCTTTTCTATCTGGAATATGCGGCAGCCCTCGGTCATAGGCTGATAAAGCTCCTCGGAATTTGTGATGTTTGAAAACTCTGAGTTCATATAAAGGATATATCTGTTGAACTGCTTGAAGCGGTTTATCCTCTCATACTTCTCCTCGTATGTTTCGTCCTTGCGCCCTTTCATGGGAACGCACCCGCAGGATTCGCCCTTTACGAGCACCGCATCAACGAAAGTCTCATACTCTACCTTTTCGCCGTTCATCATTCTTGTCAGCTTATCAACAGCAGCTACGCCCGATTCATACATAGCACGCCTTGCCGTGGTAAGTGTGGGGCTGCACTGCTGGCTGTCGAAAGTCGCATCAAAGCCCGTAACTATAACATCATCAGGTATGCTGTAGCCCGCTTCCTTAAGGGTATCCATACAATAGATAGCCATAGTGTCATTAGCACAGGCTATAGCCTCTGGCAGCTCGCCCCTTGCCATTATAGTCTTGGTGCAGTCGATCGCCTTGCGCCAGAATTCGCCGTAATGTATGCGCTCCTCCTCTATCGGTATGCCGTGCTCAGTCAGCACCTTTTTATATGCTGCAAGCCTCTCGTCCGACTGGGGGTTATTCTTAAAGCCGTTTATAAAGTCGATCTTTGTAAGGCCGTGGTCTTCGACCAAGTGTCTGATAACATCCTCCATAGCCTTTTCGTTGCTTAAGGTTATCTTCTCGCACACATCAAATGAAGGGTCATCTATATCGACCATAGGCACGCCGTGCTCTTTGCACTTAGCGGCAACCTCTTCGAGCATTTCAGGCCAGAGCATAGAGTCGCCGAAAACTATCATACCGTCAAGCAGGTCATAGTTTATAAGCTTGACCACCATTTTCTCGCCGTTAAGAATATCCTCAGGGATAATAAGGTCAAGATTGAGCTCAGGCTTTCTCTGGGAGTTGAAGAAGGTCAAGACATTATAACCAAGCTCCTTGCAGCGTGCCTTTGCGCCCATTATCTTTGTTATTTCATTCTGATCGTCATAACCCGTGACGCAAATGCCGATGGTCTTATGTATCATGATAAGGCCGACCTCCCTTATGAATGATTTGTGGGATGATTATACACTATACATTATATCATATCCAAAGCCAAAAATCAATGCTTTTTTTAATTTTTTTGTTATGAATAACCATTTTTTATTCTCAGCCCTTTGTAACGGCTATGCTTGGTGTGGTAATTTGGGCACTGTTGGGTAAACCCCTCCGTCACCGCCGCCTCCCCTGAAAGGGGAGGTGTCATATCCACTCTGCGAGTGGATATGACGGAGGGGTTCCGCTTGGCGGCGCAAGCCCCACAAACCCCGATTTATCTTTGCATTATGTAATATAGTGTAACAGCGGGCGGTGCGCCGAAAAAAGCCACAGCACCTTTTAAAATGCTGTGGCTCATATTCTTTATAACTCTATAGGTGGGTGAAAGTAAGATGAAATATCATCAATAAACTGCTTCTAAGTTCCACAGCTGGTTTGCAGCGCCCGAGTATCTCCACTGGAGAACGTTTGCATTGTCTGCTGTAGATCTGCCGGAAACGTCAAGTGCCTTGCCGCTGCCCTTGTTTATGATAGCGTAGCTGTTGCCGACTTTCTTAAGCTCCCAGCGCTGTGCATTGCCGCCGTTGTAGCTGCACTGCTGAACGTTTGCACCGTCATCTTTGCTGCCCCATGCAACATCGAGCACCTTGCCTGAGTTTACGCACTTTATCACATAGTAGCCGTCAGACTGTTTCTCAAGATACCACTTCTGGTTGTTCTGGCCGTTATAGCGATACTGGAGAACATTTGCGCCGTCATTCTTGCTTGCGCCCGAAACGTCAAGTGCCTTGCCGGAGTTTACGCTCTTTATAGCATACTTCTGCTTGGAGTTGAAGTTTGTGTTGCTGTTTGAGTAGTTGTTGTTATTGTTATTATTATTGTTGTTGTAGTTTGTGTTGTTATTGTTGTTATTATTGCTGCTGCCGGAAGAGGGTGCTGTATAGCTTATCCAGTCATACTGAGCTGTAAGGGGTGCTCTGCCGTTATAGTGCTTCAGCCACTCATCAACGCCCTTGCCGTTCCATACGTTCATCATTATTCTGCCGGGAGTTGTGGGAATGTTGTTGTAAGCGGTGTAAACTGCCTTCTTGTCAACATACCATGTGATGTGTGTGTTATCCCAGTAGAAGCCATACTGGTGGAATGACTGTGAAGCGTCAAAGCCTAAGTTGTAAACATATTCGTGATTGCCCTGGCCACGGGTATAGTAGTTGAACTGTACCTGATTTGTGTTCTTGCCTAAGAACTCGATGTCTATCTCGTCCCATACAGTACCGTCAGAGGGGCCTGTGTAGGTGAAGAACGAGCTTACAACGCCGTCGTTCTTGATAGGCTTCATAGACACATCATACATACCGTAGCCGAAAGCCTGTGTGGTGCGGTATTCAGCGCCCTTATAGCCCTGCCAGCTGTTGCCTGTGATCGAGAGATTCATCTTGCCGCCCGAGAACTTAACATTGTCCTTGCTCCAGGTGCAATCGAACATTCCGCCGTTTGACCAGCCGTCAGAGGCTTCCATTTTGCCCCAGTCATAGCTGTCAAAGCCTGTGCCGAAATAGCTGCCGGTAAACTTGCTTGCCGCCGTTGTGGGCATTACAAGGCCAACCGATAATGCAGCCGCTGCGATTGCGCTGATGATCCTTCTTGCGAGTTTCATTTTACATTACCTCCTGTTTGAGTCGGCCGGCGGCGCAGGATAACGTCCGGAATCTATCGGTCATTCCGACTGATAGCCTGCGCCGCCGACACGGTCTGTGCACTATTTGCACATATTCTTTTAAGATTGTTTTGGAAAGTTGTTCCCTTCCGACAAGCACATTATAGCAGATGAAAAGTAAAAAAATATATCAAAGTCATAATAATAATTTCACAATTTTAATGAAAGCATATTTTATACGCCGAAAATCCATATTTTGTTTACGCAAGGAAACAAAATCAGACATCTTATTTTTGGACGCAGGTTTCAGCAGAGCTGAAACCGAAAGCCCTCCAACCACCTCCCCGACAGAGAGCGGAGGGGCAGCCACCCCATGCGGTCATAATGCACATACCCACGGCAAAAAGTTTGTAAGAATAAATATATACAAAAAAACAAAATTATGTTATAATAATATAGACACAAATTACACGAAAGGAGCGATCATTTATGAAACAGCAGACAAGATCAATTATAACCATAAGCCGTGAGTTCGGCAGCGGCGGGCGTGAGATAGGCCACAAGCTTAGCGAGGAGCTTGGCATACCCTTCTATGACAAGGAACTTCTTGAAATAGCTTCAAAGGAATCGGGCATATGTCAGGAGCTTTTTGTAAAGCACGATGAGAGCTACACAAACAGCTTTCTTATGAATCTTGTAATGGGCAACTACCCCATATCGCAGGACGGGCGCATAAACCCCGAAATGCCGCTCAATCACAAGATATTCTTAGCACAGTTCGACACCATAAAGAGCCTTGCCGAGAAAGGCCCCTGCGTTATCGTAGGCCGCTGTGCCGATTATGTGCTGCGTGGCAACAAAGACGTGCTCAATTTCTTCATCACGGGCAGCGCTTATGACAAAAAGCAGCGCATTGCCGCCCGATATGACATTGAGAAAAACAAGATAGACGACTTCATCAAAAAGACCGACAAACGACGTGCCAACTACTACAACTACTACAGCGATATGCGCTGGGGCGACGCCAAGAACTACGACCTGTGCATAAATTCCTCAAAGACGGGGATAGACGGCGCTGTGGAGCTTATAAAGTACTACATATCTATCAAGGAAGGAAATGAAAACTAATGAAAAAACTGATCTCGGCAGCTGCGGCACTTGCGATAGTGTTCGGCTGCGCAGCAGCTCTGCCGCAGGGATCATTCACAAACGACACACTAATGATCACAGCAACAGCAGAAGAAGGCAGGTTCTGGTATGAACTGCTTGAAGACGGCACATACGAGATAACCTATTTTGAGGGCGACCCTTATGCTGATTGGGACGAGACGCTGACTATACCCTCGACCTATAATGGCAAGGCGGTAACGAGCATAGGCAACGATGCATTCATGGGCGGTTGGTTTAAAGAGTATATAATACCAAACACTATCACCAACATAGGCAGCTACGCATTTGCCGGGTGCTACAAAATGGAAAGTATAACCATTCCAAGCAGCGTAACAAGAATAGGCGAATACGCATTTACTAATTGCAGCGAATTAACAGAAATAACCGTGCCAAACACCGTAACAGTCATTGAAAAAGGTGTATTCAGCAACTGCAAATTCCTTAAAAAAGCAAAGCTGCCAAACCACCTCACAGCTATCCCCGAAGATCTGTTTTCGGTGTGTGATCGCCTTGAAGATGTAAATATCCCGTCAGGCGTTACCGAGCTTGGCAGCGGGGCATTTTTTCGCTGCACAAGCCTTACAAGCCTTACGCTGCCGAGCGGCTTAAAAACTATAGGTGATTCTGCGCTGGAAGGTACAGGCCTTACCTCTGTGGTTATCCCCGACGGTGTTACAAGCTTAGGCGAAAATGCCTTTGCTGGAAGCGAAAACTTAAAAAACATCACCATACCCAAGAGCGTTACGAGCATAGGCGGCTTTGCATTTGAAGGCACGGAATGGATCGAAGCTAAGCGGAGTGTTACTCCCCCGTTAGTTATAGTAAACGGCATACTTGTTGACGGCATTAGGTGCAAAGGCAAGATAACTATCCCCGATACTGTAACAAGTATTGCAGACTATGCGTTTTACACTTTCGGTTCCGGCCTCACCGAAGTTGTCATACCGAGCAGCGTAAAAAAAATAGGCAGAAATGCTTTCTGTAACTGCGAGAATCTTGAAAAGGTCACATTCCTGGGCGATGTGGAAATCGTAGGCGACTCGGCCTTCAACGGATGCGAAGCGCTTGAGAGCGTAACTTTCTCAGGCTCTGTCCAAAGCTTGGGCGGTGAAGTTTTCTTCAACTGTAAGAGCCTTAAGGAGATAGCGCTGCCAAGCGGCATTACCGCTATTGAAGCAAATACTTTCTTTAACTGCACGAGCCTTGAAAAGGTGACAATACCCGACAGCGTGACGGCCATTAGGCAATTCGCATTTGGCGGCTGCGAGAGCCTTAAAGATTTAACACTCCCGAGCGGGCTGACCGAGATAGGCTTCTATGCATTTAAAGACTGCAAAAGCCTCACGAAAGTGACCCTGCCCGACAGCCTGACCGAACTCGGATCACAAGCTTTCATGGGCTGCACAGGGCTTACCAAAATAGAGATCCCCGCAGGTGTCGAAGATGTAGGCGACTATGCCTTTGCGGGCTGCACAAATCTTACAAGCGCTGTTATGAATAAGGGAACTAAAGCTATATGCGACAGTACGTTCAAAGACTGCAAAGCCCTTGCGAATGTCACCCTGCCCGACGGCTTGGAGTACATTTGCGACAGAGCTTTCAGGGGCTGCGAAAGCCTGACATCGATAGATATACCTCGTACTGTCGAGGCCATAACGCAGGATGCATTCACAGACTGCACGGGCATCAAGAACATAACCGTTCCCAAGAGCGTTGTGCTTATCACCACAAGGGCTATGGGCTATGTTTATGATGAAGATGAATCTACATACAAGAAGATGGAGGGCTTTACCATTTCGGGCTATGCAAAATCTTTCGCAGAAAAGTATGCAAACGAAAACGGCATTACATTTATCACCCTGCCCGACATCAAACCCGGCGACGCAGACGGTGACGGCACAGTAGGCATAAAGGACGTTGCTCTGGTAAAGCAGTACCTTGCAAAATGGAAAGTTAATATTGACCCCGATGCCGCCGACGTCAATAAAGACGGCGTGGTGGATATAAAAGACCTTACTCTCTTAAAGCAGTATCTTGCAGGGTGGAAGGTAACACTCAAATAAATAGTCTTTTTCACTCCCCGAACTCGGGGAGTGTTTTTTTTGCTGTATGATTTGACAAATGCGTAGGAATGATGTATAATAGTATCATAGCATTTTGTTAAAATTTCTACCAATCCCCCTTATGAAAGGAGCAACACACCATGCACCACACCAAAAAACACATCATCAAAAGACTATTAAGCGGCCTGAGCGCAGCGGCGGTTATGCTCGGCACGGCTTATGCATATCAGCCGCCTATCGTTTATTCAGCGCCGCCCGAAGACAGCGTTCTGATATCGCCGCAGGCAAGTGATACTAAGATACTGCCCGACTTATACAACACAGGCGCCAAGGGCGAGCTGCGCCGAATGTATATGAACGACACGGTAAGCGGCCTGCAATTAAAAGCGGGCGGCAAGAACAGCTCGTCGGTGCTGAGCTTCTATTACCGAAACAAGGACGTAACGGGAACAGTCGTGATAGAAAACTGCGACTTTACGGGCTACACCTTTAATATGAGCGATGAGGAACTTATCGGGCGTGACATAACGGTTGTATTTCGCAACTGCAAATTCAGCGATGTTTCAAAATCAAACTACGACAGCCACGTTTTCTTTGAGTTTGAAAACTGCACTATGGTGCGCTTCAAGGGCAGCAACGCAAAGCTCACCCGCTGCGCCCTCGGCGGCACTATTGATGACGCCATAAAGCCCGTGCGGCACGTATATTTTGACAGCTGCTATGTCTATGATATGATACACTACGACAAATCAGGCTCTCATATAGACGGCGTGCAGATAGCAGGCGAGCCTGGTATCGAGGTCACAGACCTTTTCTTTGACAGCTGCCGCTTTGAGATGCCGTATATATACGTTGAGCCGTGTGCCACCTACCCCAACGCCTGCATTATGCTGCAAATCGAGAAGAGCAACTGCACGAATGTTACCTTTAAAGACTGCACGGTAAACGGCGGCGGCGACCACTCGGTCTACGCCACACAAAAGGTCAACCCCGACGGCACGCTCTACCCCTATGACATACACGATGTGACCTTTGAAAACCTCACGATAGGTGATGACTACCTGCAAAAGCCTTTCTACGGTATCGTGTCGCCCAATGTGGAGTTCAAGGGAATCAGCAAGGCTGACAGCCTTTATGTGGGTACTGTCTGGCGTGAGGGCGGCAGCACCTATCTTAGCGTTACCAACGACACCCACAAGGAGAGAAAGCTCAAAGTCGTTACCGACAAGGGCGTGTATGACTTCAATATCCCTGCCCTGCCCACAAGAGATGAGATGCAGGCAAAGAAGATAGACAGCTTCTATGACCTGCCCATTGATGTAAAATACACCATTCCTGCGGATTGCGATTACGCCGTATGCCTTGATACGACAAATGACAACTACATCAAACAGATACGCTTTGAAAACTTTGCAGGCTATGATGTGGCGATAGACAGCTCGCACTTCGGCACGGCCGAGCAGCAGAGTAATAACATTATCGCACAGGGCAACCTTGGCAAAAACATCACCTACACCCTTGACAAATCGGGCGTACTGACTGTTTCGGGCGAGGGATATATGTATAACTACCACTCGGGGAGCATATCACCAATTGCCGAGATAAGCGGCCTTGTTAAGAAGATAGTCATTGAAGAGGGCGTAAAGAGCATAGGCAACCAGACATTCAAATTCTGCATAGGCCTTGATGAGGTAGTAGTGCCCGACGGGCTTGAATGGATAGGCAACAGGTGCTTTACAAACTGCGTATCCCTTAAGAGCATAAAGCTGCCCGCATCTGCCAAAACGATATCAGCCGACGCACTTATCGACTCGCCAAACTGCGTGTTCATCTTCCCCCGCAAAGCAGGTGACGTAAATGCCGACGGCGAGGTTGACATCAAGGACGTGACGCTGCTCAAACAGTATCTTGCAAAGTGGAACGTGAAGCTAAACGAATCAAACGCCGACGTAACAGGCGACGGTGATGTGAACGTCAAAGACCTCACACTTTTAAAGCAGTATCTTGCTAAGTGGAAAGTGGAGCTTGTATAACCTAAAAAGCCACCCGTTCCGGGTGGCTTTTTGTTATTCAAGTATCTCGATTCTACCCTCAACGTGTGAGTCAAGCCCCTTGTTGGTGGCGAAGTATTCTTCTACTATGTTGTTTACCGAGGTGGCGATAACTCTCGGTTTCATGTTCTTCTCGACCTCTGCCAGCGGCACGCCGAAAAACTCATCAAAGTTGTTGAAATGATAGGCCTGCAAAGCTATCAGCAGCTCGTCGCTGTCCTCTATCTCCTTGCCACCCCACGATAGCTCTTTGAACGTATGCGTGCTCTTTTGGTAGGTTATCTTGACACCCTTTGAGTAGTTGTAAAACTCTGTGTGCCCCTCCCAAGCTTCGTCACGGAATATGTGAGTTATCATAGCCCTGAACTGCGCCCCTGTGACCTTGAGCATATAAAGCACATCATCAAACGGCGTGTTCTCCAGCATATCCTGATACTCAACTATCGGCCCTAACTCCTTTTTGCGTATAGCACCTGTGCCCATTATCATTATGTCAAAGCTGCTCTCCCATTGTAAGAGGTCGGCGTAAAGGTTGCCAAGCTCTGTTTCTTCTATCCTCGTCGGGTGGGTGAGCTTTCTTGCAAATGTCGTGACAACACGCTTGTACTTTGCGTCCGTCACGTTCTGATAGCGCTCGAGCAGCTCGTTCATTACGGGGTCTGCGGGGGCGGTGTCTTCGTTTATAGGCACGCACTCCCACTTGAAATCAACAGGGTCGTGCTTTTTGGTGTCGATAGTTATTTCAAAGCGCCCTATCTGCCCTGTGCCCGTGCCTGCCTGCACTATCGGTATGCCGTTTATTACCTCGGGCTTTTCCATAAGCGTGTGAGAATGCCCGCCGATTATAAGGTCTATGCCCCACTCGGGGTCAAGGAGCGATGCTAACTCTCTGTCGGCCTCAATGCCTATATGGGTGAGCAGTACGGTGAGGTCGGTCTTTCTTGTGCGGTAGTTGTCGGCAATAACGCCTATCTCTTTAGCCGCCGCCTGTATGTCAACATACGTGCCTATGACCTTTTCGCTCTTCATAGACGCTATTACCTCTTCTGTGAGTATGCCGATAAAGAGCACCCTCATTCCGCCTATGTCGATATTAAGGCAGGGAGTGAAAAGCCTTGCGCCGTTTATGGTGATAAAGAGGTTTGAGTTGATTATCGGGAAGTGTGCGCACTTTTCCAAAAACAGCAGGTGCGCAAGGCCGTAGTCAACCTCGTGATTTCCTATGGTGGTGACATCGGGCGAGAGCAGGTTCATAAGCTCGATAGTCGAAAGCCCCATAAACTCCGAGTCGATAATTGACCCACGGAACATATCGCCTGCGTTTGCGTAGATGACGTTCTCCTCACTCTCACGGACTTTTTTCACATACCCCGCAAGGCGTGAAAGCCCGCCCGTTTCCTTACCGTCCTCACCCTTTTTCGGCAGAAAATCACCGTGCAGGTCATTCGAGTGCAGTAATACCAGCTTGCTTTGCATTTTCATTCCTCCTTTAAGGCAACACCGCACAACCAACGGCTTACGCCTTTGTATGCCATATGCTTGAAAAATTTCCGTCATATCGCCCAAATCCACCTTGTCTTACGCCAGTAAAACTGCGGCGGATATAGGCAATCTGACGAAAATTTGGCGGTCTCAGCGTAGCTGAGTACAATGGTCGTGCGGTATTGCCTTGATTTAGTTAACTAAAACAGGGGTCAATATTTCAGCCCAAACCCCTCAAACTCCGCCTCGCCCTTTACGGCATACAGGCCTATCATCGCACCTGTAAAGCCGCCCGAGACTTCGCTCGTTATGTACTTGGTTCTGCCTGTGCCGAGGGTGACGGGGGCGCTCTCTCCCTCCTGCACCTTGAATGTGTAGTTGAGATTATCCCCCTCGATGATGAGCCGTGCCTTGCTGTCAGCTAAAAGCCTGCTGTTCTGTACGTGCTTGATACCGCCGATATTAAGGCGCAGTATGGCTTCATAGCCTGCATCACACCGCCTTACGGCTATTTCGTAATGCTCGTTCTCGTCCATATATATCGTTATGCCGCCCTCGCCGCCTTTTGATGTCACATCACAGCTAAGGTCAAACTTGTGCTCCCTCTGCCTGAGGGCAATAAATGTCGGCGAGTCGATATCATCAAGGGTGATGTCTGTGCCCTTAAGCGTTACCTTGTCTTTTGTCAGCGTGTAGTTTGCCATGTCGGGGGTGCGCAGATAGCACCAGTCGATGTTAAAGTCAGTCGTCGCAAAGGTGTAGTCCTTAAGGGGCTTTTGTGTAAAATCGCCCGCTATCTCGTAAGACTCATCTGTCGTGCCGTCAATGCCTGCCTCTATCCACCCGTCGGCGGTGAGCCTTGCAGGGGTCAGGAACACCTCACGCCCTAAGTTGTGGTAAGGCATCCACATATGTATCTGCCGAAAACCTAAGCTTAGTATAAACAAGTTGCCGCTTTTGTCAAACACCAAGTCGCCGTGGCCTATGCCCTGAATGAGATAAGGCGCTTTGTTGCGGTTTGTTAAAATAGGGTTGTGCGGGCAGTTTTCAAACTCGCCCCATACGCTCTTCGAGCGTGCAAGTGTTATCATATGGCCGTATTCGGTGCCGCCCTCTGCCGCCATAAGGTAATACCAATCGCCTATTTTGTAAAGGTGGGGGCTTTCAAGATAGCGCCCGCCCGAGCCTTGCCAGATGCACTTGCTTTTGGTAAGCTTCCTGCCTGTTTTAATGTCAATCTCGCATTGCACAACGCCGCCTTTGCCCTCGTCGTCAGCGCCGTTTGAGATAAAGTATGTGCGCCCGTCCTCAAAATAGAGCGAGGGGTCAATGCCGCCCTGGTCAACGGTTATCGGGTCCGACCATTCGCCGTGTATGTCATCGGTATATACGTAGAAATTCTCGTGGGTGGTGTCGTTTGTCGTCACCATATAAAAGCGCCCGTCGTTGTATCGTATGGTCGGTGCGAACACACCGCCCGAGCTGTTGATGTTTTTGAGCATTACCTGATTCGGGCGGGTGAGCACATAGCCTGTCTGCTCCCAGTTAACAAGGTCATCGCTCTCAAACAGCGCCACCCCGGGGAAGTACTGGAACGTGCTCGCCACGAGGTAGTATTTCCCGTTTGCAAAGCAAACGCTCGGGTCGGGGTAAAAGCCGGGGATAACGGGGTTTGTGTATTTCATAGTAATTCTCCTTTTGTGTGTTTAAGTTTATATACTATTCCACTCCACTCATCGAGCAGATTCAGCAGTTCCCTTGTCGGCACAGTGCATAGGCTGCCCTTGCCGTCATCTGCCAATGTATCATAAATGACTGTGTTTTCCTTGCCGATGATAAGCTCACATATGTTGCCCGAAATATCACGGCTCTCTGCTTTGCCTTGCAGTACTTCGGTGATGTTTTGCCTTATCCAGCTTTCAAAAGAGCCTGCCTCGACAAAGAAGAATGTGCTTAGCAGCTCATAGCCCTTATCCTCAAAAACGACCGTGAGTTTCTTTTCTCCGCTTTTAAGCTCTATGGTGTTAAATTTCTTTTTGAGCATATGCACACTCTCTTTCAGTCGGCCTTACTCTTTCGCCTCATACCAGCTGTTGCCCGCATGAACATCTACCGTCAGCGGCACAGCAAGCTTTACTGCATTCTCCATTTCCTCTTTGAGCATAGCGCTTGCCCTCTCAGCGTCGGCGGTGTCGCACTCGATTATCAGCTCATCGTGTATCTGCAAGATAAGCTTCGCCGTGGGCAGGTCTTTTTTAAGGCGCTTATATACGTTTATCATGGCAATCTTGATGATATCCGCCGCACTTCCCTGTATGGGCGCATTCATAGCAACTCGCTTGCCGAATGCCTGCATATTCTTGTTAGACATCTTAAGCTCGGGGATATATCTGCGCCTGTCAAATATCGTCTTTACATAGCCGTTTTGCTTTGCAAACTCAACTGTCTCGTCCATATACTTTGATATCTTCGGGTAGCTCTTAAGGTAGTTCTCGATATACTGCTTTGCCTCTGCAACAGATACGCCTATATCCTTTGAAAGCGAGAACGCCCCTATGCCGTAGATTATGCCGAAGTTTACAGCCTTTGCCGCACTCCTCATCTCGGGCTGCACAAAGTCTTCAGGCAGGCCGAAAACCGATGCCGCCGTCATTGTGTGAATATCTATCCCGTCAAGAAAAGCTCTCTGCATATTCTCATCACCGCAGACGGAAGCGAGCACTCGCAGCTCTATCTGCGAATAGTCGGCGTCAACCAGCGTCTTGCCCTCCTCGGCTATAAAGAACTTGCGCATATTCCTGCCTATCTCTTTCCTTACGGGAATGTTCTGCAAGTTGGGCTCGGTCGAGGATATACGCCCCGTTCTTGTTTCTGTCTGCTTGAAGTATGAGTGAATGCGCCCGTCGGCCGCTATTACTTTCAACAGCCCCTCAACGTATGTTGACATAAGCTTTGTTAGCGTGCGGTATTCAAGAATAAGCGGTATCATCGGGTGAGCGCCTGCAATCTCTTCGAGCACCTCGGCGCTTGTGGAATAGCCCGTCTTGGTCTTTTTGCCGCCCTTAAGCCCCAACCCCTCGGGTGAGAAAAGTATCTCGCCCAGCTGCTTTGTCGAGAGAATGTTGAACTCCTTGCCTGCGTAGTCGTATATCTGCTGTTTTATGTCCTCGATATCGCCTTTGAGCGTTTCACCGAAAGCCCTTATGCCCTCTCTGTCAGCCTTTACGCCGTAGGTTTCCATTGAAGCGAGCACCTCGCAAAGCGGCAGCTCAATGCTCTCAAAAAGCTTTGTAAGGTCAGCCCCGTCAAGCTTTGCCGAAAGCCCCTCGCAGAGTGCGGGCAGCGAGGCTATGTCCTCATACCCCTCCATGTCGCTTCGATAGGTCACGCTGTATGCGGCGCAGAGGTTTTCGACCGTGTATTCCTTGGCCTGCGAGTTTAAAAGATACCCCGCAAGGTCGCAGGAGAAGACTATATTCTTGGCACTCTCGCCGTTTTCAAAGCACAGCTTGTAGGCTTTCTTTGCATCAAAGGTCTGCTTTCTGCAATCGCACGTCAAGAAAGCAAGCATCAGCTCGACTCCGCCCATAAAGCTCTCGCAGGTGTAAATGCTCTCCCCTATCACCGCACGAAGCTCGGTCATATCATCGCCCTTGTCCTTAATATCAAAAGTCGCCGTCACGCTCTCATCAAGGGTCGCTATAACATCTTCGGTAAGGGGCTTTATCTCATACGCTTTAAGCTCCTCGGCCTTGGCTTTCTTCCCCTCGGGGAGCGTAAGAACATCATTTGCGTGAAGCCCCAGCTTTTCCATAAGCTTGAACATTTCAAGCTCTGCAAGCCTGCCCGCAGCGGCCGCCTTGTCGCCCTCGTGCAGAGCGTAGGCTTCAATGTCATTATCTATCGGCGCTTCAAGGCATATCGTTGCGAGGAAACGGCTGTTCTGTGCCGACTCATACCCCTCGGAAAGCTTTTTGCGAACAGAGGGCGTAAGTGTCATCTCGTCAAGCTTTTCATAAAGCCCCTGCACGCTGCCCGCCTGCTGAATAAGGCTCACGGCGGTCTTTTCGCCTATGCCCTTGACACCGGGAATGTTGTCTGAGCTGTCGCCCATAAGCGCTTTTATCTCTATCATCTGCACAGGCTCAACGCCGTATTCTTCTCTTATTCTATCGGGGGTGTATATCTTTGTTTCCTTGTTTGAAGCAAGGCGCACGGTGGTCTTGTCGGTAACGAGCTGATAGCTGTCACGGTCGCCCGTTAATATAAAGCACTCGCCCTCTGCCCTCTCGGCTATGCGTGAGAGTGTGCCTAAGATGTCGTCAGCTTCATACCCCTCGCAGGTAACAACGGTTATGCCAAGCTCGGTAAGAAGCGCCTTTATCTGCGGCATCTGCTCTGCAAGCTCCTCGGGCATACCCTTGCGGTTGGCCTTGTAGGCGGCATCTGCCTTGTGGCGGAACGTCGGCGCTTTAAGGTCAAACGCCACCGCCACATGGTCGGGCTTTACAGCGTCAATCTCCTTTAGATATATGTTCATAAACCCTGTCAGGGCATTAGTGTATCTGCCCTTAGAGTTGGTAAGAGCCTTTATCCCGTAAAAAGCACGGTTCATTATACTGTTTCCGTCAATAGCAAGCAAGCGCATTTGGCAAACCTCCAGTTTATAATGCATAATTGCGGTGTCGCCCTACTGGCGACGAATCCATATTTTAGAGCAGCGTTTCCGTTTCAGAAATTCGCTTCCCACACATCTGCCCGAATGGGCATCCGTCCGCCGCACGGCGGACACAATAATTATGCGTTATCTTATTATACCATACTTCCCCCTCGTTATCAAGCACCAAAGGTGCAAAAAAGTTGTATAAAAAAGCACGCCCGAGCTTGTTGCGGGCGTGCGGTGATTGATTATTCCTTCTTTTCGTTTGCCTCGGCCTGTGCCTTTAAGAAGTCTCTGATCTCGGTAAGGAGAACTTCTTCCTTGGGCGGCTCTGCAGCAGCCTCTTCCTCTTCCTTCTTCTTGCCTATTGTCATGAGCTTGTTAACAGCCTTTATCATGAGGAATATGCAGAAGGCCATGATAATGAAGTTGATGATAGTCGAGATGAAGTGACCGTAGTCTATGTACTGGTTGCCCATCAGGTGTATCCTGCCGCCAACCTCTGCGCCGCCTATGCAGCCGATAAGGGGGTTGATAAAGTCATCTGTGAAAGCAGTAACTATATCACCGAAAGCAGCACCGATGATAACACCGACTGCCATATCCATTACGTTGCCCTTAAGAGCAAATTCCTTGAACTCGCTGATAAACTTTTTGAACATTGTTCTCATATCCTTTCCAAATTGTGTTTTTCAAGCAATTTTATAATACCACATTTTGACCGTTTTTTCAACAGGTTATTATATTTTTTGCCCCGACGAGGGCATTTTCGTCAAATTGTTCAATTTTATAATGCATTTTTAGACGAATTGCCCGCATACAGTTTTTAAATCCGTATAACTGTTACCTGTTACCTGTTAACTGTTAACTGATTTGCTTCCTGTCAGGTATCTCTTTCCTTATCTGCCCCATAGTAATCCTGTAGAAAATAAGCGATACCACCATAGCCGTTACCCAGCCTATCGGCCATGAGAGCCATATTCCACGGGGCTGACCCATTCTGTTTGAAAGAATGTATGCAATAACTACTCTAAGTATCAGGTCAGAGAAAGTCGTGCCCATAAAGAACGGCATACGCCCCGTGCCACGCAAAAGCCCGTCTGCCATAAGCTTTATGCCGACTACTGTGTAGAACGGTGCGACTATTTTCAGAAACTCCCTGCCCGTGTGCAGCACCTCATCGCTTGCGCCCTTGTCTAAGAATATCCCCATCATCATGTCAGGCAGCAGATAATAGCAGAGAATGAACGGCACGGATACTATCAGCGCCATGACAATGCCTGCTTTGAAGCCACGCCTTATGCGCTCGGTGTTGCCTGCACCGTAGCTCTGGGCGCTGAAGCTCGAAAGGGCGTTGCCCATGGTCGAAAAGCTCGTCACGCCGAAGGTGTTGAGCTTGATAGCTGCGCTGTAGCCTGCGATAACGCTCTTGCCGTAACTGTTGACAAGGCCTTGTATGAAGATGTTGCCTACCGATACAAAGCTCTGCTGTAAAATGCTCGGCACGGCGTAGGCCGATACACGCTTAAGCATATGCCACGAGAAAAGCTCGGCCCGCTCGTCAGTCTTTATCTCTTTAAGCTTTCTGAGTATCACCGTAACAGATAGTATGCAGGATACGCCCTGCGCTATAAATGTCGCCCAGGCTGCACCCGCAACGCCCCACTTGAACACCGCCACAAAAAGCAGGTCAAGCGCCACGTTCCCCACAGACGAACCTATAAGAAACAACAGCGGCGACCTCGAATCACCGAGCGCTGTGAATATGCCCGTGCAGACGTTGTAGACAAATAGGAAGACAAGGCCTAATGTAAATATCTTAAGATAAACTGCGCTGTCGTCAAAGATGTCGGCGGGGGTGTTTACCATTCTGAGCAGCGGCGAGCAGAAGAGTATGCCGAAAAGTGTAAGCAGCAAAGCTACTGCCGTGCTTGCTATAAGGGTAGTTGTGGCCGAGGTCTTTACACGCATATAGTTCTTGGCGCCGAAATACTGCGATATCACCACCGCACAGCCTACGTTGCTGCCGACCGCCACCGCCATGAATATCATGGTTATGGGGTATGACGCACCGATAGCTGCAAGAGCGTCCTCCCCTGCGAACTGCCCTGCTATCGCCGAGTCGGCTATACTGTAGAGCTGCTGGAAAACAACGCTTAAAAACATAGGTATCGTAAACGCCCACAAAACCTTTGCAGGCGAGCCGACTGTCAGATCTTTCATAAATTATCTCTTTCCTTTTTTCTGAATGCATAAAAATGACGGCTTAAGCCGCCATTTTAAAATATAATACCAAGTATCAGCCTTACCGCCATAAATACCACCGCTGCAATAAATACCGCACCGTATGATATCTGCTGGGCGTAGAAAATGTCGCTCTGATCGGGCTCTTTCTTGGGGTCGCCTATGTGCTGGCTGGCTATGAACGGCTCGTCGTCGTAGGTGTTGCCCACTACCTCTATATCAAGAGCTCCCGCAAAGGCCGCAACCGTCTGCGAAGCATTGATGTTGCCTAAGTTCTTGCCGTCACGCTTTAGTATCTTCTGAGCGTTCATAAAATCAAGGGCTAACAGCCTTGAATCCTTAACGCTCAAAAAAGCCGCAAACCTTGCAGGGAAATAGCCAAGCACGTCATTCATTCCCCTTGCTGCGAGGGAGAAGTATATGTCCTCACTCCTTACCGCTTTGGCAGTTCTGTTTATCACAAGATACACAAGACCGCCTATGCCGCCGCCTATGAATATGAAAAACAGCGGTGCTACGGCGTTTTCAAAGGTGTATTCGGCTATGCCGCGTACCGAGAGCTTGACTATCTCGTCTTCACGCATACCCTTTGTGTTCTCACCCGTCATCTCCATAAGCTTGCGCCTTGCAACGAGCGGCTTGCCCTTGCGCAGGGCTTTCAGTATGCCCGTGCCGTAGTAGTTGACCTTTTTCTCATTTATTGCCGCAAAGCAGTAAAGCCCCTCTATCAGCACACCCACAACGGGGTGCAGCTTGTAAGCAAGTATCAGAAGAACTACTGCGGGGGCTATGAATATTATCACCATAAGCGCCAGCAGCAGGCTTCCCGCCAGCGTCTGTCCCTCGTGCGAGGAAACGTAGCGCTCACGCAGCTTGTCTTTGAAAAAGTTTGCAGCCTTTTCCATATATCCTGACAGACTGTATGCCGAGAACATATCCCCGAACATCATATCCGCCACATATCCCAGTGCCATAGCAACAAGGGAGTATATTATCATTGTTTCACCCTCTGTCAAAGGCCGAAAATGCCCTTCTTTCCTAAAATCCACATCTTAATCTACATCTAAAATCTATTATAACAGATAAAAAAAATAAAATCAATAGTCATTTTTATCAATTTCCCCAAAGTTTGCACAGTATTATTGACAAGAAATCAAAAAAGTACTATAATTTATAGGTATGGATTAGATAATATAGATGTCAGGGGGATATTTACCGCTGACAAGGAAGGAAGTCCTATTAAATGAAAACACTCGGCAAATCGCATAAGCTTGACAATGTATGCTACGATATAAGAGGCCCGGTAATGGACGAGGCAAACGCTATGATTGCAAAGGGCGAGAAGATACTCAAACTCAATATCGGCAACCCCGCACCTTTCCGCTTCAGAGCACCCGAGACACTTATCGATCAGATGACCTCGCAGCTGACAGAAGTTGAAGGCTATTCCGACTCAAAGGGTCTTATCACGGCAAGAGAGGCGATAGCCGCCTATGACCTGACCAAGGGCATTGAGGGCGTCACTCCCGATGATATATACACGGGCAACGGCGCATCAGAGCTTATAACTATGAGTATGCAGGCGCTTCTGGATAACGGCGACGAGGTGCTCGTTCCTGCCCCCGACTACCCGCTGTGGACGGCATCTGTCACCCTTGCAGGCGGCACGGCAGTTCACTATATCTGCGACGAAAAAAGCGACTGGTACCCCGATATCGAAGATATGCGCTCAAAGATAACCGACAAGACCAAGGGCATAGTAATAATCAACCCCAATAACCCCACAGGCTCGCTCTACCCAAAGGAAATTCTCGAACAGATAGCACAGCTTGCAAGAGAAAACGGGCTTATCATCTTCTCTGACGAGATATATGACCGCCTGCTTATGGACGGCAGAAAGCACACATCTATCGCATCGCTCTGCCCCGATGTATTCTGCGTGACATTCAACGGCCTTTCAAAGTCGCACATGATAGCAGGCTTCCGCTGCGGCTGGATGAGCCTTTCGGGCGACAAGACGAATGTAAAGGGCTACATAGAGGGCTTGAATATGCTCTCGTCTATGCGCCTTTGCTCAAATGTTCCTGCACAGGCTGTTATACCCGTAGCTCTTAAGTCAAACCCCCAGCTTGAAACGCTCTTAGCCCCCGGCGGGCGCATCTACGAGCAGAGGGAGTACATAGTCAACAGACTTAACTCCATAGAGGGTATGTCGGCGGTAAGGCCGCAGGCGGCTTTCTATATCTTCCCCAAGATTGACGCCAAGCGCTTTAATATCACTAACGATGAGCAGTTCGTGCTTGATTTCTTAAAGGCAAAGCATATTCTCCTCGTTCACGGCGGCGGCTTCCATTGGGAGACCCCCGACCACTTCAGAATAGTTTATCTTCCCGATCTCGAGTCGTTAAAAACTTCAATGGACGCTCTGGAGGATTTCTTGAAGACTTATAAACAGAATTGATAGCTGACAGAGGTATCGCTTTTTCGGGCGATACCTTAACTGTTAACGCTCTTAATAATTGACAATCCACCGTGAATGTGCTATAATAATTATTGTATTTAAAAAAAGGAAAGGAGAATGAATGATGGATAATAAAAGATATTACATCACCACCCCAATTTACTACCCCTCGGGCGACCCGCACATAGGGCATTGCTATACCACCGTTGCGTGTGACTCGATAGCGAGATATAAAAGAATGCAGGGCTATGATGTCATGTTCCTCACAGGCACAGACGAGCACGGCCAGAAGATAGAAGAAAAAGCAAAAGCACAGGGCATAACCCCCAAGGCCTATGTTGATGAAAAAGTCGCTGTCTTCAAAAAGCTGTGGGAGTATATGAACATCAGCTACGACCGCTATATAAGAACGACCGATGACTACCACGTATCTGCCGTTCAGAATATATTCAAGCGCCTTTATGACAAGGGCTATATCTATAAGGGCGAGTATACGGGCAAATACTGCACCCCCTGCGAGAGCTTCTGGACAGAGAGCCAGCTTGACGAGAACGGCTGCTGCCCCGAGTGCCACAGAGAGGTAAAAGAAGCTAAGGAAGAGGCTTATTTCTTCAAAATGTCTCCCTTTGCAGAGAGGATAGAAAAGCTGCTGCTTGATACCGACTACCTCCGTCCCAAGTACAGAGCACAGGAGCTGGTAAATAACTTCATCAAGCCCGGCCTTGAAGACCTCTGCGTTTCAAGAACTTCATTCACCTGGGGCATACCCGTTACCTTTGACGAAAAGCACGTAGTCTATGTGTGGATAGATGCCCTTTCAAACTATATCACTGCTTTGGGCTATGAAAACAGCGAGTATAACGACTACTCAAAGTTCTGGCCTGCCGATGTTCATATGGTCGCTAAGGATATTATGAGATTCCACGCTATTATATGGCCTGCAATGCTCATGGCGCTCGAAGAGCCGCTGCCAAAGCACCTTGCAGTTCACGGGTGGATAACCTTCAACGGCCAGAAGATGTCAAAATCCCTCGGCAACGTGGTTGACCCGTTTATTTTGGGCGAGCGCTACAGCCCCGACGCTATCAGATACCACATCATGAGAGAAATGGCTCTCGGTGCTGACAGCTCATTCTCAAACGAGATAATGATAAACCGCATAAACTCTGACCTTGCAAACGGTCTCGGCAACCTCGTTTCACGTACCGTTGCAATGGTAGATAAGTATTTCGGCGGCACACTTCCTACAGAGCGTGAGGCAGGAGAGTTTGATGATGACCTCATCGCTACTGTCACAGCCCTGCGTGAAAAGACTGACCTTTGCGTTGACGAAACACGCCTTAAGAACGCCCTTGAAGAGATATTCACGGTAGTTGACAGAGCTAATAAGTATATCGACGAAACTGCCCCCTGGATTCTCGGCAAGGACGAGAGCAAGAAAGCACGCTTAGCGTCCGTTCTCTACAACCTGCTTGAATCTATCCGTGTGATATCGACACTTCTCTCTCCCTTTATGCCTACCACAATGCCTAAGATATGGGCGCAGATAGGCGCTGACGAGAGCCTTATCACCTATGAGAACGCAGGCAAATTCGGCGTTCTGCCCGAGAATGTGACCGTTCACCGTGGCGAGATAATCTTCCCGAGAATTGATGTTGACAAGGAGATAGACGAGCTCAACAAGATAATCGGTGACAATGCCCCCGCTGAGGATAACGACGGCTTCACACCCCCCGAGCTTGCAAGCGAGATAACGATAGACGACTTTGCAAAGATTGATCTGCGTGTAGCACAGGTCAAGGAGTGCGAAAAGGTCAAGAAATCCAAGAAGCTGCTTTGCTTGCAGCTTGATGACGGCTTCGGCGGCAGACAGGTTGTTTCGGGTATTGCCGAGTGGTATAAGCCCGAAGACCTTATCGGCAAAAAGGTCATCATCGTTGCAAACCTTAAGCCCGTAAAGCTCTGCGGCGTAGAATCAAACGGCATGATCTGTGCAGCCGACAACAAGGACGGCGGCGCTACGGTCATCTTCCCCGACCAGTCGCTTCCTAACGGTGCTAAAGTTAGATAAACTGACCCCTCCACCACCGCCACTCTTTGAGTGTCGGCGGTCCCCCTCCCCTTGACAGGGGAGGCTAAATCAGAACATTTCAACAGGTAACAGATATCTGTTACCTGAATATGCGCCCGTAGCTCAGCTGGATAGAGCGTCAGACTCCGACTCTGAAGGCCATGCGTTCAAATCGCACCGGGCGTACCAGAAAAGCCCTCCCGTGGCTTTGCCACAGGAGGGCTAATGAATAGTGAATAATAGCAAAATACCCCCAAAAGAGCTGCAACTCTTTCGGGGGTGCTTTGTTTTGCCTGCGTTTGACAAACTGCACTATATATGCTATGATGATTATGCTGTCATACTCCTAATCCCGATAGCGGAAAGGGGGGTCAGACTTGTTTATTTTGATGTATATTCTTTTGCCCGTTGCAACGGGTGTGCTTGCAAATTTTCTTTTTGCTTACATACGCAGGCGCATTCGTAAATGGCTGAACGGAAGAAGGAAGTAAAACTACCGACAGCAACAGCCTAAAACAAAGCCCCCGACCTTACTAGCACTTTGGTCGGGGGTGCTTTGTTTTAACCTTTCGGTCAACTTGTTTATTTTGACACCTATATTATACCACGTTCTCTCCTGTTTGTCAAGCCCTCACAAAATGCAGAGTCTTTGACACAAAGTCGCCATACAGCCCGTCAACGTTCCACATCTTGGCTACATTTATGCCGGCATACATCAAAGCCGCACCCGAAAGCTTCTCCTCGGGCTTTGATTCCTCGTAGTAGTATGCGTCGGGGTCAAGACCCTTTAGCTTGATGTTTCTCGAGCGCTCGTTTGCTCTGCCTATCACCTGCACAAACTCAAACAGCGCCTCGCTCTTGTCCTTGGCTACGAACATCCACGCATCCCAGCTGTTGTCGGCAAACATATTGCCAATGCGGTAGTGGTCGCCCGTGCGCACAAGGGGGTTGAATTTCTTGAACTTCTCTATCTGTTCGGGAATGGCATTCCTGTCCTCCTCGGGTATGCGGGTAACGTCAAGCTCGTAGCCGAATGTTCCTACAAGTGCTACATCGCCCCTCGTTGCAAAGGGTGTCACTCTGCCGCAGGAGTGGTTGGGGCAGTCGGAAACGTGCGCACCCATAGCCGAGCAGGGATAGCACATCGACGTGCCGTACTGTATCTTTAAGCGCTCTATCGCATCTGTGTCGTCCGAGCACCATATCTGCGGGCTGTAGTAGAGCATTCCGGGGTCAAACCTCGCACCGCCGCCCGAGCAGTTCTCTATCAGTATGTGGGGGTAGTCGGTAGTCAGCCTGTCCATAAGCTCATAAACGCCCAGCACGTATCTGTGCCATATCTCCTGCTGCCTGTCAGCAGGCAGAGCGAACGACCCTGCTTCGGTGTGCTGCCTGTTCATATCCCACTTGATGTATTCTATGTTTGCCGAGTCGAGTATCTTCCTCATCATCGAGTAGACGTAGTCTCTTACCTCTTTTCTCGAATAGTCGAGTATATACTGCTCTCTCGACATTGTAAGCGGTCTGCCCTTTATTTGTATAGCCCAGTCGGGGTGCTCTCTGTAAAGTAATGAATCGGGCGAAACCATTTCAGGTTCAAACCATATGCCGAATTTCATTCCCAGCTTGTTGACTTCATCGACTAAGTGCTTTAAGCCGCCCTCGAGCTTCTTTTCATATACAAACCAGTCGCCCAGCGATGAATTGTCCGAGTCTCTGTGCCCGAACCAGCCGTCGTCCATAACCAGCATCTCAATGCCCAGCTTGCTTGCCTGCTCTGCTATGCTTATGAGCTTTTCAGCCGTGAAATCAAAGTATGTAGCCTCCCAGTTGTTTATAAGTATCGGGCGGCGCTTGTCCTTGTATTCGCCTCTTATGAGATTGCCCCTGTATAAGTCGTGGAATGTTCTCGACATCTTGCCGATACCGCTGTCAGAGTGTACCATTACCACCTCGGGCGCTGTGAATATCTCGCCTGCTTCAAGCTTCCACGAGAAATCAAGGGGGTTTATGCCCATAACAAAGCGTGTTTTCTTGTGCTGTGTGACTTCAGCCTGTGCAAAGAAATTTCCGCTGTAAACAAAGTTGAAGCCGTAGACCTCGCCGCTGTCCTCATCTGCCTTGTGCTCGCAGAGTGCGACAAAGGGGTTGTTCTGGTGTGAGCTTTCGCCACGGCAGGAGTCTATGCCCTGCTTGCCGTGATGTAAGCGGCAGCGCTCGACTGCCCTCTCCCTCGCCCACGAGCCGTTGAGGGTCATCATATCAAATTCGTGAGTGTCAAAATCCACGCAGGCCGAAAGCACACGGGTCAGATATACCGCCTTGTCGCCTGTGTTGCGAACTATTACGCTTCTTGTGATAACGTCAAGCTTTTCAAACGCCGTGTAGAAAAGCGATACCTCTAAATTCGCAGGCTTGTCCTCCATTATTATCTCTAAGGTGTTGCAGGGGCTTTGCTCTGTCGCAAATGTCGCAGGCATACCCTCTAAAGCAGGCTTGCCCTCGGTTATCCTGTAGCCTTTGTATCGCAGGTCGCTTGTGGCTGTGCCGTCGGGCGCTTTTATCTTGAATGAGGGTTCTCTGTAATCCCCCACGCCGAATGTCGAATACTCCATAGGCAGCGAATCAAGGAACGAAGCCCTGTCTCTGTTGTTTGTCAAAGGTGTAAAGGGGCTTTCATCAAGGCGCATAATGCTCGTCATGTCCGTGTCGGGAATCTTGCGCCCGTAGTATACGTGTGCTAAATAGCCGTCAGCAGCCACCATGAGCATATATGTGGTGTCTTTTGCATCAAGCTTGAAGCTTTGGCTCTTTTCATCAAATGTGATATTAATATTGACCAACCCCTTTAAAATATATTTGTGTTAATCAAGGTCTTCGACACCGCCGTGCGAATCCTTTACTTAAATCGGCGGTACACGCCCCGTGCGCCCGCCCACCTTGAAAAACATTCTACCACAAATAATAAATATAGTCAATCTATGTAATCGTTTGTAAATTGTAAAAAAATTTCCCCCGATGAATTTCGGGGGAATTATTGATTTATTTACTCATCATATCCTTAAGTGCCGTCTTTATGTGCTCGGTGTTGTCAGAGTCGGAAAATGCGTATGAGAACTGTAAAAAGCTGTTGTCCTGCTTTTCGTTCTTAAATACAAAAGTATACATATAGCACTTTACGCCCCTCTGTGAATAGCTTAAGAAAACCGTCTTTGCCTTGCCTGCAAAGCCCTCGTCCAAGGTCACATCACTTAATCCCATGGGGTCGCCCTCGTCGGGAGTGGTAAGCTCGGTGTAGGCCTGCTTTAAGTTTTCGATGTATTCGTCAAGGGTCACGCTTCTGTCCTTGCCTATGCCCTCGGTAAGGCTCACAAGCTCTACCGTTGAGGATATTCCAAGGTCGTCATTGAATACCGCAGCCACGTTTGCAGCTGGCGCCTGATCGTCTATCTCGTAGCTCTTGACCTCCCAGCCGTCGGGGTAGCTTATGTCAATGCCAAAGTCGGCCGCCGTTATCCTGCTGCCCTCGACATTTATCTCTACATTGGGCTTTGTGTCCTTGTCCTCCTGCGATGAGCTGTCATCATCGGGCTGTGAGCTGTCCTCCGTAGGCTGTGTCTGAGTTTCTGTCTGCTCCTCGCTGCTGTCCTGCGGCGGTGTTGTCTCAGCCTGTGAGCCCTGCGAGGTTATCTCGTCACTTTCTGCCGCCGTTGAAGAAGTTGTGGTCGTTGTGCGGTCTTTGCTGCCGTTGTCATCTCCGCCCCCGCAGCCTGTCATCATCATAGCCGCTGTGAGCAGTATCGTTAAGTATGCTTTATTCATTCTTTTTATCTCCCAAATCACATCTCAAGTAATATCCATCTGCCGTCTGTCTTGCCGACTTTTATGGTCATAGAGTCCTCGTCTTCGCCTTTGCTGCCCTTGATCTTGACCTTAAGCTTAAGCTTGTAGCCCTCGGTGATCTTTATCTCCTTCTCACCGCCGCAGCGCCTTGTGAGCTTGTCGGTGTATTTTTCAAGGTCATCATCTTCAAACTTGTCCTTTTTGTCAACCTTGTAGGTTATCCTTACGTCGTCACCGAATTTACTGATAGCAGCTCTGTTAAGCTCCTCGGCGCCGTTGTCAAAATAATCCTCGCCGCTGCCTGCATACTGGTTTCTGTATTCTATCTCGGCATCGCAGTAGCATTTTCTGAATTCCTTGCCGCTGCCTGTTTCTATCGCCTTGAAGTAGGATTCAACAGGCCTTTCGTACTTTGGCGTCGAGTCCTCGTCGTCCTTGTCCTTTTTCTTACTGTCGCTGTCGCTGCAAGCGGTCATTGCAAACATCAGCGCTAATACTATCGCCATTACAGGCAGTAATAATAATCTCTTTTTCATAAGTTCTTCTCCTTTGTTCTTTCTTATCACATCTCAAATAAATACCACTTGCCTTCTACAAGCCCCACTATCATATGCGATGTGTCGCTCTGCTTGTCCTTGTTTCCCTGTATGGTGGCTTTTATCTTTATGTCATACATTTCGTCTATGTTGCTCTTTAAAGATAATGTCTTTTTGTAGCCGTCGTTGTATTCTTGTAACTTTTCCTTGCCGAGCTTTTCTTCGCTTTTTATCTTGTAGGTTATCTTGTAATCATCGCCGAACTGTTCTTTGAATCTCTCAAAGAAGCTGTCCATAGTATCATTCCATACGCCTTCGTCCTGCATATTCTTGATCATTTCCGGAACGATAGCGCCCTCTATCTTCTTGACGTTGCCCTCTTCTATGCCCTCAAAGTAATCCTTTATGGGCTTGATCTCATCGCCTAACTCGTCATCGGGTATATTTTTCTCGGTCGTTGTGGTTTCATCGGGCGCCGAGTTGTCTTTCTTTGTGGTTATCTCGCCCGTGTCGGGGTCAACGTCCGGCGGATAGTCTATCGGGTATTCGTCAGGCTCCGAGTCGGTGTCATCCGGTGTAGTCGTAGTAGCAGCTGTGGTGGTAGTAGTGGTAGTTGTCGTGTCAGTATCCGAGTCGCTGTCTGACACCGTTACATCACCGCTGCTGCTGTCTGAATTGCTGCTGTCATCAATCACGCTGCTCGAAGATGAAGACGAATCGCTCTTTTTGCTCTTTTTTGATGAGCTTTCATCGCTGCTCTCGCACCCTGCCAAAACTATTGATAACGCCGCAAGTGCCGCTATAATAAATGTAAGCCTGCTTTTGCTTTTCAGTTTCATATTTTCCCCTCCTTATATGTCTATCACATACCATTTGTACTCTACCATACAAACCTTTATTACCTGTGTTTCCGTGTCTTCTTTGTCGCTGCCCTTTATGTCCATCTTTACTTTAAGCTCATACCCTTGCGAGAATTCTATCTCCTTTGAGTATCTTTCAAGCACCTGTGCTTCAAGGCTTTTTAGCTCATCGTCGCTGTACTTCTTCTCATCTTTGAATTCAAAGCTCATCTTTATGTCATCGCCGTATTTTTCCTGCAATCCCTTGCTCATATCCTCAACCAGATTCTTGTAAAAACCAGGCTCTTCGATATCGTAGTAATTTATCATCTGCGGCGGCATACATTCCATGTAGCTTTCGGCATCACCCTTTGAAAATGCCTTGAAGTAATTCACCACTACCTGCTGATATTCGTTGAAATCCTCCTTGCTGCTGTCTTCATCACCGCAGCCTGTGAACATCATAAGTGCTATGAACGTCATAGCTATTATAAGGCAGATCTTAAGAAGCTTCGGTTTCATATTATACTCCTTCTCCCTAAAAAAACAACAGCCCTTCCTCAAAAAATATTCTTTTCAAGGAAAGGCTGATCAATTGTTTAAAACTCTATTTTCTTTTCAATGTATGCTGTAAGGTCTTCTATCTTTATTCTTTCCTGCTCCATTGTGTCTCTGTCACGAACTGTTACGCAGCCGTCCTCGAGTGAATCAAAGTCGTAGGTTATGCAGATAGGTGTGCCTATCTCGTCCTGACGGCGGTAACGCTTGCCTATTGAGCCTGCTTCGTCGTAGTCAACGCTGAATTTCTTGCAAAGCTCGTCGTAAAGTGCGCCTGCCTGCTCTGAGAGCTTCTTTGACAGGGGCAGCACACAGGCCTTGAAAGGCGCAAGTGCGGGGTGGAAGTGCATTACTGTTCTTACATCGGGCTTTTCTTCTGTGCCGATGTTCTCCTCGTCATAAGCTTCTGTTATTATGGTGAGGAAAAGTCTCTCAACACCGAGTGACGGCTCTATAACGTAGGGAATGTATCTCTCGTTAGTCTCGGGGTCAAAGTAATCAAGGCTCTTGCCCGATGTGTTTATGTGCTGTGTGAGGTCGTAGTCTGTTCTGTCAGCTACGCCCCAAAGCTCGCCCCAGCCGAAGGGGAAGAGGTATTCAAAGTCTGTGGTAGCCTTTGAGTAGAAGCAAAGCTCTTCCTTGTCGTGGTCACGAAGCCTTAAGTTCTCTTCCTTGATGTTAAGGGAGAGCAGCCAGTCACGGCAGAAGCTTCTCCAGTAGTCAAACCACTCAAGGTCTGTGCCGGGCTTGCAGAAGAATTCAAGCTCCATCTGCTCAAACTCTCTTACTCTGAAGATGAAGTTGCCGGGGGTTATCTCGTTTCTGAAGCTCTTGCCTACCTGTGCAACGCCGAAAGGTATCTTCTTTCTCGATGTTCTCTGAATGTTTGCAAAGTTTACGAAAATGCCCTGTGCTGTTTCAGGTCTGAGATAAAGCTCGTTCTTTGAGTCCTCAGTTACGCCCTGGAATGTCTTGAACATGAGGTTGAACTGTCTTATGTCGGTAAAGTTGTGCTTGCCGCAGTTCGGGCAAGGAATGCTCTTTTCCTTGATGTAATCCATCATCTGCTCGTTTGACCAGCCTGCAACGTTTGTGCCGTCAAAGTCCTCGATGAGGTTGTCGGCTCTGTGCCTTGTCTTGCACTCCTTGCAGTCCATAAGAGGGTCAGAGAAACCGCCTAAGTGACCCGAAGCCACCCATGTCTGCGGGTTCATAAGTATGGCCGAGTCAAGGCCTACGTTGTATTTGTTCTCCTGAACGAATTTCTTTCTCCAGGCGTCTTTGATGTTGTTTTTCAGCTCAACGCCTAACGGGCCGTAATCCCATGTGTTTGCAAGGCCGCCGTATATCTCGCTGCCCGGGTAAACAAAGCCTCTGCCCTTGCAAAGGGCAACTATCTTATCCATTGTCTTTTCGGTATTTTTCATAGCATTTTCTCCTTAATAAAATAATCTACCCTTCATTATATAATAAACGGCTGATTTTGTCAAGCAATTAAAGTAAAATGACGGTGTATAAATATAAAAGCCCCCATTTTCGGGGGCTTTTGCTGTTATTTCCAGTTGATATCATCTAATTCCGCCAAGAATTTTGCAAAACGTACTTTTCCTTGTTTCTCTGAATCATATACTGAATAATTATACAATTTCTTTATTTTTATTTTACTCATTGATATTGTATATTTTTCAACATTTTCTTCTTTTTTTTCTACTTTTCCTTTATATTCAAGAAAATACCATTGCTTCAAATTAGTAAACAATACTTTTTTGAAAAATATACACTCTCTTATGAGTTCAGATACTTTGTTTGAAATAGTTTCTGTTTCCTCTCCTATTGTCATAATGTATTTTTTAACAGGTTTATTATCTTCATTGTTTTGTTTTTCCTTGTTTTCTTCTCCTTTTTCATTATTTACTTTTTTCTTTTTTTCTTCTATACTTTCTAATACACTTTCTTTATTTTTGCTCTTTTTTTCTTTCTTTTTTAATTCTATTATCTTATCTTTTATTGTATCAAAATCATCACTTTTCTTGAACTGCTTTATCTCAACACACCCATAGACTAAACTACTCTGATTTTTTTCACTCTGTTTAAACTCCTTATCAAGTATCACAAAATCAGGCGCCTGACCATAAGCAATAAAGTGTTCTCTTCCCTGAAATTCTTTTGATTCTGGTGGTTTCTGTAATATATGCACATCTCTTACCGTCATATTATCCGGCAGCGTGCTCCTGATGATCTTGTTTACAAGAAAATAAAGATCCTCTTCCTGCCCGTATTGCTTGTCTGTAAGCTCTATTTCCTCTTTGAATTCCTCAAATGTTACAGTGTCTTTCTTGCCCATTTTTATTGTTCCTTTATGCCAATGTTGAATATCCCGTTTTCCTTGTCCTCCTTGGAGGGGTCTATCTCTTTTGAGGTGTCTATCACCTTGATGAGCATTATGCCTTCCTTGTCGGGGTCGTCCTTGCACTTGTACCAGCCGTCAAAGCTTATCTTGTACTCCTTGCCCGACTCGGTGACAACCTTCTGCGTGTAGGCGTTGTATTGCTTGTTGTCATCATCGCCAGTCATGCTGGGCTTTGTGTCGCCTACTGACTTTATCTTGCTGTCAATTGCCGCAAAGGCATCATCTATCTCCTTGTCAAGTTCCTTGTCATTGTCGGTGACGTATTTGCACATGAGTTTCTTTATAGCCGCCTTGTCGCCGTCCTTAAAGGCGTCAAGTACCTCCTGCTGTTTTTCCGAAGCATAGTCCTTTGCCGTCTGCGAGCTTTCGCCCGTGTTTACCGAGCAGGCTGTGAAAATAACGGTTATCATAATAGTAATTATAGCAAGTATTTTTGTGGTCTTTTTCATATTGACGCCCTCCTTTGTGTTGATGTAGTAGAATTATTATATATTATTATTTTTGCCTTGTCAATGATTTTGCGGTATTTGTCATTCTCTTTGTGTATAATGCCGTTTTTCGCCTGCGATTTATTGCGATTATCACTATATATCGGAAGCGATGACGGAGGGCTTTCCAAACAGATAATTATATAAAAAATTATTTTCAAAATAGATACTATTTATAATATATAGCCCTTGAAATTTTTTGACATTTGTGTTATAATAGATAAGTAAACTGGCTTAATGTTTGTTTAAATACAAAATTGGAAATATATGTAATATTCGGAGGTAAAAAAATGGAATCTTTCGGTGATGTTTTTGAGCTTGTTAAAAGCTTTTGCCGTAACTATCCCTCTATCAGCGATATAGGCTATAATAAATGGATAAGCATACTTGAGCCCTATAAGCTTGAAAATAATGTGGCCTATCTCTACGCCGAGAATGAGTTTGCAAGGAAGACCGTGCTCGATAACTACGGCGATATAATAAAAGAGGGCTTTTATAATACCTTGGGCTTTAATGTTGACCTCAATATCCTTATCAAGGACGAGGAAGAAAAAGAGGGCGACGAAGCTATGAAGCGTATCTCCAATATCTATGATGAGGGGAACGACGCCGATGCGCTGACCTTTGAGAACTTTGTCAAGGGTAAGTCAAACGAGCTTGCACTTGCTTTCTCTATAGCTGTTGCAGATAAGTATAATAAGAATAAAAACGTTGATACCAGCTCTATCTTCAACCCCCTGTTCATCTACGGCGATTCGGGGCTTGGCAAGACCCACCTTATGAAAGCTATCGTTCACGAGATAAAGAAGAATAACCCGAGTATGAATATCATCTACACCACGGGCGAGAACTTCACAAACGAGATAGTCAAGGCCATAGCCGAGAATACAACTATAGAGTTCCACGAGAAATACAGAAACGCCGATATACTGCTTGTTGACGACGTTCAGTTCATAGCAGGCAAGGAGGCCACTCAGGAAGAGTTCTTCCATACATTCAACGAGATATATAACGCAGGCAATCAGATAGTTCTCACATCTGATATAGCCCCCTCGAGAATGTCACGCCTTGAAGACCGTATACGCTCACGCTTTTTAAAGGGCGTGCCCGTAGATATCCAGTCGCCCGACTTTGAGACGAGAATGGCTATCGTCAAGAGAAAGGCCGAGCTTGTAGGATTGCAGCTTTCAGACCCGATAGCAAGGCTCATAGCCGAGAAGATAAAGACCAATATCAGACAGCTTGAGGGCACAGTCAATCTCATCAAGGCCATAGCCGCCTATACCAACGAGCAGCCCACAATGGCAATGACTCAGCGTGCTATCAGAGAGATGATGGTAGAGAACCAGCCCGCCGAGATAACTGTTGACAGGATAATCAGCGACGTTGCAGCGATGTTCAAGGTATCCCCCGAGGAGATACGCTCAAAGAACAGGCGTGCAAACGTATCCCTTGCAAGAAAGATAACCATATACGTATTAAAGCAGGTCAAGAACATGACCTATCAGGACATAGGCAAGGAGCTTGGCAAGAACCACTCCACCATGACCCTGCATTATCAGGACGCCGACAATATGCTCAAAGAAAACTCGGCGCTCAGAGAAAATGTCGAGGAGATAATAAACAATCTCAGGGAAAAGTGATTTTTCTCACAAGTCTTATTTTTGATACTTTAAACAAATGTTTAAACACTCTAAACAAAAATATTCCCTTGTTTTACAGGAGCAGCAGCTCATCTTAAACGTTTAAGGTTGAAATAATGTTTATAACACCCCACTTTTCAACAAGAAATCTGACATTCAACAAACATTTTTCAAACCTTTCAACCCCAAAAAATCAATCAACATTTTATCAAATTCCCTTCAACCATCCCTCCCCGCTCACAAAGCTTTATCCCAAGGCGGCTCACGTCACTTTTCAACATTTAAACACCCTCTAATACTAATACTAAAAAAAATAGATATAGATATGATTGATTTTTTCTTTTTTCTCATTGAAAGTGGGTGAGTTTTAAACGTTTAAGTTTTGAATCCAAGCTAAGGACATTCGGCCTTGCGCTGCAAGTCATGATTTGAAAAACGCTTGACCCGAAAACCTTCTTACGTCTAATTTCTTATTTCTAATACGGAAAGGATAATCCATATGAAATTCTTATGCAAAAAGAAAACTCTCTATGATGCGATCAACAATGTTGCAAAGGGTGTTGCTGAACGCTCTACCAACCCCTTACTCGAGGGCATGAAGTTCCATCTCGACGGCGATCTTCTCGAACTCACAGGGTATGATCTCGAAATAGGCATACGCACATCTGTCCTTGTAAGCTCTGATGATGAATGCACTTTTATCCTTAAGCCCCGCCTTTTATCCGATATCATCAAGAGTATGCCCGAAGACGACATTTTATTTGAGATAACCGAGAATTTTCACATAACCATTTCAAGCGGTAGCGCATTCTATAACATATCGGCAGTTGACGGTGAGGAATATCCCGAGCTTCCCGAAAAGGAAACAAAAGAGGTAATGACTATCTCTCAGCCTGTGCTCAAGAATATGATAAACGAGACTATATTCGCAGTTGCCGTGTCAGAAGCAAAGCCTATCCTTAAGGGCGAGCTTTTTGAGATACAGAAGAGCACCCTCACAATGGTCGCTATCGACGGCTACCGCCTTGCAGTTAGGCGTGAGGCTATAAAGTTTGACGATGTTGCTCGTTTCGTTGTTCCCTCAAAGAGCCTGTCAGAAGTCTCAAAGCTCCTTTCCGATAATGAGAATGATTTCTGTCAGATGTATCTTTCAGAAAAGCATATAATCTTTGAAATGGATAACTACCTTGTTTATTCAAGGCTTTTGGAGGGTGAGTTCCACCCCTACGAGAGCGCAATTCCCAAGAACTTCACAACAGAGGTCGAGGTCAACAGAAAAGATCTTATCACCTGCCTTGAACGTGCGCTGCTCGTTATTTCCGATAAAGTTCCCACACCTATCCGCTGCCATTTCGAGAACGGCGAGATAAAGTTCTCCTGCGCAGGCGATATGGGTAAATTCAATGATGAGATGAAAGCCGACATCACAGGTCCTGTTATGGAGATAGGCTTCAAGTGCAAATATCTCATCGACCCCCTTAAAGTAATAGACGATGAAAAGGTAAAGCTGCAAATGGGCGGCAGCCTTCTCCCGATGAAGATAGTGCCTATAAACGGCGAGCATTATACATACTTGGTTCTCCCCGTAAGGCTCAAACAAAACTAAAAAGCTATGAAAACACTAAAAGTAAAGATAACTACAGATTATATAAAGCTTGACTCCCTCCTTAAATTCGCAGGCCTTGTTGAAACAGGCGCTGACGGAAAGCTCATAGTTCAAGAGGGCAGGATCAAGGTAAACGGTGAGGTCTGCACTATGCGTGGCAAGAAGATAACCCCTGCCGATAAGGTGCAGATCGATGAGATAGACACCGAGATAATAGTTGCAAGATGAGAATTACATCACTTAAATGCTCGGGCTTTAAAAACCTTAAGAGTATTGACATCACCCCTCACGGGCGGCTCAATATCTTCATGGGCGAGAATGCGCAGGGTAAGACCAATCTCATTGAAGCGATTTGGCTCTGCACAGGCGTCAAAAGCTTTCGCTCCACTAAGGATAAGGATATGATAGCCCTTGACGGCGAGCGTGCAGATATCAATTTAAGCTTTGAGAATGATTTTCGTGAGCAGATGATAGAGTATTCTGTGCTAAGGCAGGATATTAAGAATAAGCGTATCGCCCTGAACGGCGTTAAGCTTCCCTACCCGTCAAAGCTTTTCGGCAGGCTTCGCTGCGTGGTCTTCACCCCCGAGGATCTGTCACTCTCAAAAGGTTCGCCCGATAACAGGCGGCAGTTTTGTGACCTGTGCGTTTCTCAGATAAAGAGCACCTACGCTTCGGTCGTCAACCGCTACAACAGCATCTTGGAGCAGCGAAACACCCTGCTTAAGAATATAGCTTTCGGCAGGTCTGATAAGGAAGATTTAGAGGTCTGGGATATACAGCTTGCAAAGCTTGGCGCATATATCTCAATGATGCGCTATAGCTATACCAAAAAGCTTGAAGCCTACGCCGCCCGCCTTTTTGAAGATATCTCAAAGGGCAGGGAGCAGCTTTCTCTTTCCTACCAGTCAACCGTGTTCGATAGCTTGGAGGGCAGAACTGATTATCTTAGTGATCTTATGCCCGAATATCTTAGTAAGCTTGAAGCTTCACGAAATGACGATATAAAGCTCGGTTTCACCACTAAGGGTATTCACCGTGATGACCTTGTCGGGCATATAAACGGCGTGTCGATAAGAGAGTTTGCGTCACAAGGGCAGCATCGCTCGGTGGCTTTGGTGCTTAAGCTGTCGCAGGCATATATTCTCACCGAGGAAACAGACGACCCGCCCGTGATACTCCTTGATGATGTTATGAGCGAGCTTGACCGCTCACGGCAGGAGTTTGTTATAAACAAGATAAAGGATATGCAGGTATTTATCACCTGCTGCGATATGAATGAGCTTATAGGCTCGTCAGACGGTGAGCTTTATATCATAGAAAACGGAAGGGTGAACAGAAAAGATGCTTCTCCACCTCGGAAATGAGATAAGCGTGTCATCAAAAGAGATAGTGGGCATCTTCGATATAGAAGGCTCGTCCGTTTCAAAGATAACGAGAGATTTTCTCAATAACGCCGAAAAGCGTGGCAAGAAGATAGTCTACTGCACCTATGAACTGCCAAAAAGCTTTGTAGTCACCCTTGATGATGAGCTTACAGAGCGTATATATATAAGTCAGATATCCTGCGCTACACTTTTGAAGCGCTTTAATAAAGGCTATTAGATAATATAGTAGACCTCAATAGTGCGGTAAAGTCCGTGCGTTGAAAGGAGTTGCAATAAATTGAATCTTAACGAAGAAGAAAACATACTTAACGAAGAGATAAAGGCCACACAGGTCGATAAGGATTCCGACTATGGTGCTGACCAGATACAGGTCTTGGAGGGTCTTGAAGCTGTAAGAAAGCGCCCCGGTATGTATATCGGCTCAACAGGCCCCAAGGGTCTTCATCACTTAGTCTATGAGATAGTCGATAACGCTATCGACGAAGCTCTTGCAGGCTTTTGTGATGAGATAAATGTAAGGATACTCCCCGGCGATATTATCGAAGTTTCCGATAACGGCCGTGGTATCCCGACAGGAATCCACCCTAAAGAGGGTATCTCTGCGGCAACTGTCGTTTATACGGTGCTTCACGCAGGCGGTAAGTTCGGCGGCGGCGGCTATAAGGTAGCAGGCGGTCTGCACGGCGTTGGTGCGTCTGTTGTTAACGCCCTTTCCGAGTGGCTGGAGATAACCGTCTATGACGGCGAGAATATCCATTTCCAGCATTTTGACAGAGGCCACTATACCGAGCAGCTTAAAGTAATAGGCAAGACCGAGCGCACGGGTACAACTGTCAAGTTCAAGGCTGACGGCGAGATATTCCAGGAAACCACAGTCTATGACTATAAGGTGCTTATCAAAAGACTTCGTGAGCAGGCGTTCCTTAACGCAGGCATCAAGATAGTTTTCTCAGATGAGCGTGACCCCGAAAACCTCATAAGCGAAACTCTCCACTATGAGGGCGGTATCAGAGAGTTTGTAAAGTTCATACATAAGAATAAGGGCGTTGTGCCCCTTTCCGATGATGTTATATATGTAAACGGCGTTGACGGCGATTCCTTTGCCGAGATAGCCATGCAGTATAACGATGACTATAACGAGCTTGTGCTCTCCTTTGCAAATAATATCCATACCCCCGACGGCGGCTCCCACGATAAAGGCTTCCGTACAGCGCTCCTTAAGGTGCTTAACGAGTATGGCAAGAACTTCGGCCTGCTTAAAGACGGCGAGCGCCTAAACGGCGACGACGTTACCGAGGGTCTTACAGCTATTGTTTCAGTTAAGCTTACAAACTGTGAATTCGAGGGTCAGACAAAGGGCAGACTCGGCAACCCCGAGGTAAAGCCTTTCGTTGAGAAGATAGTCAACGAAAAACTTATGAACTACCTTGACGAAAACCCCGAAACAGCCCGCCTTATCTTTGAAAAGAGCATTAAGGCTAAGGAAGCAAGAGAGGCCGCAAAGCGTGCAAGAGACCTGACAAGAAAGCGTAAATCCGCCCTTGAATCAGCATCTCTCCCCGGTAAGCTTGCCGACTGCTCCGAGCGTGATAATGAGCAGACCGAGATTTATATCGTCGAGGGTGACTCTGCGGGCGGCTCTGCTAAAGAGGGCAGAGACAGGCGCTATCAGGCTATCCTTCCCCTCTGGGGCAAAACACTCAATGTCGAAAAGGCAAGAATAGATAAGGTCTATAGCTCCGAAAAGCTCCTCACCGTCGTTACCGCTCTGGGAACATCTATCGGTGATGAATTCGATATCAATAAGCTTCGCTATGGCAAGGTCATCATTATGGCCGATGCCGATGTCGATGGCTCACATATCAGAACACTGCTTCTGACATTCTTCTTCCGCTTTATGCGCCCGCTTATCGACGAGGGTCATGTGTATATCGCACAGCCTCCGCTCTTTAAGGTGTCCCGTGGTAAGCAGACAAGATACGCCTTCTCCGATGAGGAGAGAGATAAATATATCGCAGAGCTTTCAAACGACGGCGCACTCAAAGTCGATGTTCAGCGCTATAAGGGTCTTGGTGAGATGGATCCCGTTCAGCTCTGGGAAACAACTATGGATCCCAAGACACGTATAATGCTCAAAGTCACTATGGACGATGCTATCAAGGCAGACGAAGCGTTCACTATCCTTATGGGCGATAAGGTAGGCCCGAGAAAGGAATTTATCGAGCAGAATGCGCAGTATGCTAAGGACCTTGACGTATAAAACATAAGAAGGTTTTTTGTCAAACTTTTTTCCTCAAAAAAAGTTTGCGGGGGACGGGGGGCTGGCCCCCAGCAAGGCCACCTCGCACAAGCCCATATAAGCAAAGGAAGTGAACAACACTTTGTCAGAAATAGAAGAAATAGAAAAAGAAACCGAGATAACAGAAACCGAAATAACAACACAACCCGATGCTAAGACGGAAGAAGCCCTCAAAGATATGCTCCTCTCATTCGAGTATAACGTTACAAACCCCGAGGAGGAGCAGGCATTCACGGCTTTCCAGAAAAAATATGTCTATAAGGGAAACTATATAAAATCTGCCCTTTTCGGCCTGGCGGCAGTTCTTTTCCTTGTGTCTTTCATAAGAAGCCCCAAGGAATACTTAAACCCCGTGCTGATGTTTATATGTCTGGCGTTTGTGTTCGTTATATGGTTTAATACCTTTAAGATAAGAAAATCACTTTTGCAGGCGCTTAAGATGCTTGAAAACGATAAGTATATCTTCACCCTCTATGAAGACCGCTTTTCTATCGAGACCATAATAGATGAGAGCGAGTTCGATGAAGATGAAGAGATACCCGTTGTTCAGCCCCGTATAGTTAAGTTTTCTGATACCGAGATACACGTTATCGAAAATCTTGATATGTATATCCTTATTTTGAAAAAGGATACCATATACGTCCTGCCGAAGCGATGCTTTGATGAAAATATCTCAAAAGAGCTTTCCGATAAATTCAAGGAAAAGCTCGGCGATGAATATGAAATACAGCTTTAAATGCTATAAAAGGAGTGAGAAAATAAGTGTTTGATGAAAACTCAACTGTTATTGATACCGATATAGAAGGCCTGATGCGTACAAGCTTTTTGCAGTATTCAATGGCAGTTATAGTGTCCAGAGCACTCCCCGATGTAAGAGACGGCCTTAAGCCCGTTCACAGAAGAATACTCTATACACTTTATGAAAACGGTATAACCCCCGATAAGCCCTACAGAAAGTGCGCCGATACCGTCGGCTCTGTGCTGGGTAGATATCACCCCCACGGTGACGCTTCCGTTTATGATGCGCTGGTAAGACTTGCGCAGAAGTTCTCAATGCGCTACCCTATGGTAGACGGCCACGGTAACTTCGGTTCTATCGACGGCGACCCGCCTGCTGCTTACCGTTATACCGAGGCGAGAATGGCTAAGATGTCGGTCAATATGCTTACCGATATCAATAAGGAAACAGTAGATTTCCAGCCTAACTATGACGATAGATTAAAAGAACCTACCGTCCTCCCCTCTCGCTTCCCGAATCTGCTTTGTAACGGCTCAACGGGTATTGCAGTTGGTATGGCTACCAATATCCCGCCTCATAACCTTAACGAGGTCATTGATGCACTTAAGCTTTTGGTAGAAAACCCCGATGCGACACTTGATGACCTTATGACCTGTATCAAAGGCCCCGATTTCCCTACTGGCGGTATAATCATGGGCAGAGCAGGCATAAGAGCCGCTTATGGCACAGGCAGAGGTAAGATAACCCTCCGCTCGGTCACCAATATTGAGGAGATAAAGGGCAGAGAGTGTATCGTTGTCACCGAGATACCTTATATGGTAAATAAAGCCCGCCTTGTTGAAACTATCGCAGGCCTTGTTAAGGATAAGCGTATCGAGGGCATTCACGACCTTCGTGATGAATCCGATAAGGAAGTCGGCATTCGTATAGTAATAGAGCTTAAAAAAGACGCTATCGCTCAGGTAGTTCTCAATAAGCTTTTCAGCTTCACACAATTGCAGGATACTGTGGGCGTTATAATGCTCGCTCTTGTAAACGGCGTGCCGAAGGTGCTCACACTTAAGCAGTGCTTAGAGCAGTATCTTGACTTCCAGGTCGAAGTAATAAGAAGACGTACCGAGTTTGACCTTAAAAAGGCCAAAGAGCGTGAGCATATCGTCGAGGGTCTTGTTATAGCTCTTGATAATATCGACAGAGTAGTTGAGATACTCAAATCATCAAAGAGTATCCCCGAAGGTAAACAGCGCCTTTGCAGCGAGTTTAACCTCTCCGATATCCAGGCCGAGCATATCGTTCAGATGACCCTCGGTAAACTTACTGGTATGGAGCGCCAGAAGCTTATCGACGAGTTGGCAGAGCTTAAAGCCCGTATTGAAGATCTGGAAGATATCCTTGCAAAGCATGAGAGAGTTCTCCAGATAATCCTTGATGAACTTCAGGTGATAAGAGATAAGTTCGGTGACGGCAGAAGAACTGCAATAGAGAACGTCAGCGGCGAGGTCGATATCGAAGACCTTATTCCCGTTGAGGAAAGCGTTGTTACATATACCAATAACGGCTATATCAAGCGTACAGCTATAAGCGCATATAAGGCGCAGAAGCGTGGCGGTAAGGGCGTTCAGGGTATGAAACAGCGTGAGGAGGACTTCGTTGAGGAGATGTTTGTATGCTCTACCCACGATAATATCCTCTTTATCACCAATAAAGGCCTTATGTATCGCCTTAAGTGCTATGAACTGCCCGAAGGCTCAAAGAGTGCAAAGGGTAATAATATAGTCAATATCCTCCCTCTCTCCGAGGGTGAAAAGGTCGCTCAGATGATAAAGACTGAGGACTTTGCCGAGGGCAAGTACCTTGTAATGGTAACAAAGAACGGCAAGATCAAGCGAACAGCACTCTCACTCTATAAGAATGTTCGTAAGAACGGCCTTATAGCTATCGGCCTTGATGAAGATGATGAGATAATGGGCGCTCGCCTTACCTATGGCGATAACCAGCTTATCATCGCTACACGTAACGGTATGGCTATACGTATCGAAGAGACCTGTATCAGACAGATGTCAAGACAGGCTCACGGCGTAAAGGCTATAAAGCTCCGCTCGGGCGACCACGTTGTGTCTATGGCAAGAGTAAGAGAGGGTGCGGCTGTGCTCACAGTAACCGAAAAGGGCTTGGGCAGACGCTGTGCGCTTGAAAGCTATAGGATACAAAACCGTGGCGGCTTCGGTATGCTCAACTATAAGACCTCCGACACTAAGGGCTATGTCTGCGGCATAAAGGTCGTTGACGATACCGACGATATAATCATGATATCCTCTGACGGTATCATAATCAGACTTCGTGCTTGTGATATTCGTATCATGGGCAGGTATGCAACGGGCGTGCGCCTTATGCGTGTGGGCGAGAGTGAAAAGGTTGTTGCTTTCACTCGTACCGAGCATGAGGAAGATGCCGAGATAACCGCCGTTGAAGATAACGGCGAGGAGGACGTGGCAGACCCCGAGAATGAAGACCTGGGCGAAGCTGAACTCGACGACGAGACGGAATAAAATTTTGAAGCTTATCCCCCGATAACGTTTTGTCGGGGGATAATGTGTATGTGAGCAGCGTACATATCATTCCCCACCGCCAGCTTATCACTCTCACCCGCCTTGTGTTCACCCCACGTAAACCCCCTTTGCACCGTATGTCAAAACCTTTTGACATAAAAAATCCCCTGATGTAAAAAGCCTTGTATAGACATTTCTTCCCTCACCTGCTATACTGGTGTCAGTCAGGAGAAAACACATCATATTGTCATTATCTTAAAAGGAGGTCAGTATGGAAGTCTCAAACCAGATAAAAAAGCACCGCACCAAAAACGGCTGGTCACAGGAAACGCTTGCCGAAAAAGCCTATGTCAGCCGCCAGACGGTGTCGAACTGGGAAAACGGCAAAAGCTACCCCGATATCCATAGCCTTGTGCTTCTTGGCAATATCTTTAACATTTCTCTTGACGAACTTATAAAAGGAGATGTTGAGGAAATGAAAAAAGAAATTGGTAAAAACGATGTCAGAAACTTCACTATCTGGGCGTGGGTACTTACTGGTATGATGATAGCTATGGTGCTTTCTGCTATGCCGCTGTTTAAGCTCGGCGATGCGGGCGTTATCATATGGGGCTGCTTTGCAGCACTTACCCTGCTTGTCTGCGTAAAGGTCGAAAAGCTCAAAAAGTGCTATAATATACAGACCTATAAGGAGATATCCGCCTTTATGGAGGGTAAGCCCCTTGATGAGATAGTGGCTGACCGTAAGAAGTATACCACCGCACAAAAGGTGATGTTCGGTGTAGCCTCCGGCGCCGCCGGCGTGCTGGTGAGTGTCTTGATAATGTGGCTTTTGAAATGACAACAAAAACCCCCGAAAATCGGGGGTTTTTTCATATTATATGTGATTGTGAACAGCCGGCTTTACTTCAGTTGCCTTTTGAGCAGCTCCCTGCTTTTCAAGGGCATCAAAGTGATTCTTCTCGGTGTTGTACATCTTCATAAGGTCACTTGTGTTTTTTGTCAGCACCTTATTGAGGAAAACATTTAAATTGCGGGGATTCTTGACAGCCTTTTCCATAAGACTGTTAAGCGCTTTGCCTTCCTTTATACGTGCAGCTCTCTGCTCGACCTCTTCAAGTACACCCTTGTCACGTAAGTTCTTCTTTTCATCGTGAGTTACCTGCGATGATGCAATGATGTCAGCTACAAGATCCCTTACCTGCTTCTGAGCCTCCTTGTTGTTAATGAAATCCGGCTGATCTTTAAGCTTTGTTATCTTGTCATGTGCTATCTCGTTGTGGTCGATAAGGGCATTGTCACGCTCTATCTTTTCTTTTCTGTCCTTTATTACCTTTTCTGTCGCCTTTATCTTCTTGGATATTATGCTCTCATAGCTGTCAGCCGCTTCCTCTAAGCTGTTAACGGCCTTTACACGCTTTCTTGCATTCTTGTTTGTTATCTGCTCGGGGTCATCAGCCCACTGACCCGATCTCTTGTCGGTTTTTTTGTGGTCGATGTAGCGCTTGTCTGCTTCGTGCATCTCTGTCAGATGCTGCTTTATAACCGTAAGCTTTGAAAGATACTCCTCGTATACATCAACAGTCGCCTTGTCTATCTTTTCGGGACTGAGATTGGTGTTTTCAAACTTGTATAATGCGCTAAGGTGTATCTTTACCTTATCAGCCGCAGCACCTGCCGAGTCGTATGCATCGCTGCCACGCCCTATGAGCTCGCCGTTTTTGTGTGCATCAATTGCCGCTGTCAGCTTGTTTAATGCCTCGTTTTCGTTTATGACTGCCTTGGGCTGTTCTGCTTCAGGCTGCTCTATTTCGGGTTCGTTCTCGTCTTCTATCGCATTTATGTTGACGAACTTGGGCTCGTTGTTTTCCTTTACAGGCTCTTTCTTCTCCTGCTCCTGCTTGGGCTGTGCCTGCTTGTCGTTCTTCTTGTCTGCAAGAAGAATGTCATTGAACTTTTTCTTGTGTGCTTCAATGTCAATGCCGGCATCATAGCATCTGTTGAGCAGCTCGATGAATGCAAAATAATTCTCCATGTTGCTGCCGAAAGCCTGATCCTGTGCCTTGTGACCGTGCTGTACGAGGTTTTTGAAATTGTTGCCCTCAAGCATGGTGTTGAAGAACGCTACCGTGTTCTCAACTGCCGTGTTCCACCTGTTCTTGTATTCCTCTGTGGCCTCCTTGGGGGCATCTACCTCCATTATGGAAGTGTCAAAGCCAACCGTGTTGAAAGTATCCTTGAACATACTTGCTTCTTCTCTTAAGATAGTCGCATAATCAGCACCGAGTTTGCCGATGCTCATTATTACGGCATTCTGATAATCCGAGACATTGTTTGATAACTGCATAAGACCCTGGCTGAAGTCCGAAACGGTCTTTTTCTGCTCTGCTGTAAGTCCTTTACCTGCTGTTCTTCTTATAAATTCATCGTATTTGATAGGCATAATGCTTTCCTCCTTAAATAGCCTGTTTTTTGGCGTTTTCATAAGTAATACCCTGAATCGGACAGAATGGGTGCAAAAAAACACAAAAATTTTTTCGGAGGGGCCCTTTTCCTCAAAAATGGCTTGCAGGGTCTGGGATAGAGTCCCAGCGGGGTCGTACTCAATCAAGCTTGCTTGATTGAGTACAGGCAGTGCCCCATTCGCCGACAGGCGATATCCTCCCCGAATAACCATATCCCCAAAAATGAATAATCCCCCACTCAAAATTGCAAAAAATCTGTGAAATGCCCCTGCTCCTATTGACTTTGAGCCATAAAAGTATTATAATTAAAGGGTATTAAAAATATATTGGAGGTTTTCACAATGGGTAGAGTTTATAACTTTAGCGCAGGCCCTGCCGTACTTCCCGAGGAAGTGCTCAAAGAGGCTGCAGACGAGATGCTCGATTATAAGGGCACAGGCATGAGCGTTATGGAGATGAGCCACCGTTCAAAGGCTTATGATACCATAATCAAGGAAGCTGAGGCTGACCTCAGAGACCTTATGAATATTCCTGATAACTATAAGGTAATATTCTTACAGGGCGGTGCTTCCCTCGTGTTCGCAGAGGTTCCTATGAACCTTATGAAGAAGGGTAAGGCAGCTTATATCATCACAGGCCAGTGGGCTAAGAAGGCAGCTGCTGAGGCTGAGAAGTACGGTGAGGTAGTAAAGGTCGCTTCCTCCGCTGATAAGACATTCAGCTATATCCCCGATTGCTCCGATCTCGATATTCCCGATGATGTTGACTATGTATATATCTGCGAGAACAATACTATCTACGGTACAAAGTTCTGGAAGCTCCCCAATACAAAGGGTCATGAGCTCGTAGCAGACGTTTCCTCCTGCTTCCTTTCTGAGCCTGTTGACGTTTCTAAGTATGGCGTTATCTATGGCGGCGTTCAGAAGAATGTAGGCCCTTCCGGCGTTCAGATCGTAATAGTCAGAGAAGACCTCATCGCAGACGGCCCTGCATTTAAGCAGACTCCTACAATGTGTGACTGGAAGATCCAGGCTGATAACAATTCTCTCTATAATACACCCCCCTGCTATGGTATCTATATCTGCGGTAAGGTGTTCAAGTGGATCAAGAAGATGGGCGGCCTTGAGGGCATGAAGGCTCATAACGAGAAGAAGGCTAAGATCCTCTATGATTTCCTTGATGAGAGCAAGATGTTCAAGGGCACAGTTGTTAAGGAAGACCGCTCGATCATGAACGTTCCTTTCGTAACAGGCAACGCTGACCTTGACGCTAAGTTCGTAGCTGAGGCTAAGGCTGCCGGCTTTGAGAACCTTAAGGGTCATAGAACAGTCGGCGGTATGAGAGCTTCTATCTATAACGCTATGCCTATCGAGGGCGTAGAAAAGCTCGTAGAGTTCATGAAGAAGTTCGAGGCTGAGAATTCGTAATTTCTTAAGAATAATTTGTATCGGCGTGGGGCAGACCGCCCTGCGCTGATTGATTATAATAATATTTCTGAAAGGATATGATACAGATGATAAACGTATTGACACTCAATAAGATAGCTGCCTGCGGCACAAATAAGTTCGGCGCAAACTACGCAGTATCCGATAACTGCGACGCTCCCGAGGCAGTAATGGTAAGATCTGCTAAGATGCATGATATGGAATTCAAGGATAACCTCCTTGCTATCGCAAGAGCAGGTGCCGGTACAAACAATATCCCCGTTGATAAGTGCGCAGAGCAGGGTATCGTTGTATTCAACACACCCGGCGCTAACGCTAACGCTGTTAAGGAGCTTGCAGTATGCGGCCTCCTCCTTGCTTCCCGTAAGATCCCCGAGGCTATCGAGTGGGCTAAGACCCTTAAGGGTCAGGGCGATGAGGTAGGTAAGCTCGTAGAAAAAGGTAAGTCTAACTTCGCAGGCAACGAGATAATGGGCAAGACATTAGGTCTTATCGGCCTTGGCGCTATCGGCGGAAAGCTTGCAAATATCGCAATCTCTATGGGTATGAACGTTATCGGCTATGACCCCTTCCTCTCGGTAAACGCAGCTCTTAACCTCAAGCCCCAGGTAAAGGTAACAACAAATATCAATGATATCTATGCAGAGAGCGATTATATATCTCTCCACCTCCCCTTCAATGCTGATACTAAGGATACTATCAATAAAGACACCCTCGCACTTTGCAAGGACGGCGTAAGGATCCTTAACTTCGCTCGTGGCGAGCTTGTAAACGGTGAGGCTATCGTTGCAGCTCTCGCAAGCGGTAAGGTTGCAAGATATGTTGTTGACTTCCCCTCTGACGCTGTACTCGGCGTAGAGAATGTTGTAGCTATCCCCCACCTCGGCGCTTCTACTGAGGAGAGTGAAGATAACTGCGCTATGATGGCAGCTGACGAGCTTATCGAGTATATCGAGAGAGGTACGATCAAGAACTCGGTCAACTTCCCGAATGCAGAGCTTGTTAAGACCTGCGATACACTCGTTTGCGTTCTCCATAAGAACGTTCCTGCACTTATCGCTAAGATCACAGGAGCTGTTGCTGATAAGGGCGCTAATATCGAGAATATGGTCAATAAGTCCAAGAAAGACTGGGCTGTTACAATGCTCGACGTTAAGGGAGAAGCAGATATCGAAGCTATCAAGGCTATCGACGGCGTTGTAAGAGTAAGAGCACTCTGATAAAAACTGATATTTCGTATAAAAAAAGACCTCTGCACACGCAGGGGTCTTTTTGTGTCTCTTTAAGGCAATACCGCTGGGCCATTGTACGTCAGACACACAGTCAAATTTTTCGTCAGATTGGCTAAATTTACCGCAGGAATACTAATGTATTTCAAGGTAAATTTGGGTAATATGACGGAAAATTTGCAAGTGGATGGCGTGCAAAGGTATCCGCCGGTGGTTGTGCGGTGTTGCCTTAAGCCTTTTGGGTTTTCTTTACCCTCTTTACCGCCTTAGTCCTGTCAAGCGCTGTGCCTGCTAAGACGAATACTATGCTGCTTGCAACTATCTGAACGGTGTTGGCTGCCGCATCTGCAAAGCCCGCCGCAAGACTGTGATATATCACAAGCCCCGAATAAAGCCCGTAGCCGCCTACGCAGAGAATAAGTGCGGGTATAAGCGCTAAAAGATTTCTCGTGCCGATTATGTGCTCGCTCTTGTTTGTGAAAGCAAGCGTTGTCAGCGCCTTTATCACTATCGTTGCAGGTACCCATATGAAGTAGCCCGATAAAGCGTCCGAAAGCCCTGCGCCTATGGCTGCCGCTGCTGCCGCATAGGGTGTCGGTAAGATCGACGCCGCTAAGAATATCACCCCGTCGCCTATGTGAACGTAGCCCTTTATCGTGGGAACGTGTAAAAACGCCGTAAGTACGTAGATAAGTGCCGCAAATACTGCCGTTAGTGTGATGAGCCTGAGTTTGTTGTCGTTTCGTGTCATTTTGTGTGACCTCCCTTTTATTTGTCTGATATTATAATACGCCATTTTAAGCGAAAAATCAAATCACACTAATCGTGTAGACTTTAGAGGGATTTTGTGTATTTTGCCATACCTCGCTGCATTAAAACCACAAAATTCTATAAATACTGCACAGCACTTTTCCCCTGCTAAAACAGCGTAAAAATCCGCTCTCGGCATTTTTCACAGCCACGCTGCCCGTATGGTGCCTTGGCTATGTGAAATAGGTAGAAAAAATATTTTCCTCCCCCACTCTTCGACCTCTTTCTTTCCTGCCATGTGGTATCATCATAAAAACAGCTGATGCAGGCGGCTGCGGCCGTGTCTGCATATCTGTAAACAGGAGGAATAAAAATGAAAATGGGAATTCTGAGTAAAGCTAAGGATATGGAGCTTTTCGGGTTTGCGCCCGATAACAGAGGGGCGGTGCTCGATATACCCGTCACGGCGATAAAGCCTAACCCCCGCCAGCCGAGAAAAACCTTCGGCGCAAACGAGCTTGCGTCGCTCTCACGCAGTATCTCGCAGGACGGGGTGATACAGCCCCTCACCGTTAGGGATAAGCAGGGCTACTATGAGCTTGTTTCGGGCGAGCGGCGGCTGCGTGCCGCTAAAATTGCAGGACTCAAAACCGTTCCCTGCATAATCACCGATATATCCGACGAGCGCTCGGCGGTCTTTGCGCTTATCGAGAATATCCAGCGCTGTGACCTTAACTTTTTCGAGCAGGCGCAGGCAATATCTCAGCTGATAAGCGAGCACGGCTTCACGCAGGAGGAGGCAGCGCTGCGCTTGGGCCTAAGCCAGCCCGCAGTCGCCAATAAGCTAAGACTCCTGCGCCTTGATGATGACGAGCGCTCGGTGATAATCGCAAACGCCCTTTCCGAACGCCACGCAAGAGCGCTGCTTCGGTGCGACGATAAAAAGCAGCGCCTTGCCGCACTTGATAGGGTGATATCCGCCTCAATGAACGCCCTGCAAACCGAGAAGTATGTAAAATCTCTGCAAAGACAGGAGCAGATAAAGCGCAGCTACCAGAAGCGTGCGCCTATCCTGCGAGATGTGCGGCTTTTCGTCAATACAATGAATAAGGCTGTGCGTGTTATGCAGCTTGCAGGGGTCAAGGCTAATACTAAGCGTGTAGAGCATGAGGGGTATGTGGATTATATTGTGAGTATACCCGTTTAGTACACCTCTCTATAAAACAAAAAGCCCCCAAATCGGGGGCTTTTATAATGCGTGAATTATTCCTCGCTGTCCTGTGCAGCTTCCTCGGCGGGTGCGGCAGCAGCCTGCTGCTCGTTGCGCCTCTTGATGAGAACTTTCTTTATGCCGTCAAGCATATCCCTTGTGAAGGGCAGATTGTGCGACATGGGGTTGATGACAAAGCCCTTGATAGCGGGTACCTGCTCAACTAACATCGCAAGGTCGCCGAACTTCATCTTAACTCTCTGATAAGGCTCGTCTGCCTTGAACTTTGCAAGCTCCTCGGCATCTGTGAATGCGGGGAAGTATGTGTCGCCCTCGCCGCTGCCCGACTGCTTCTTGATGAGCAGGAAGCGTGCCTTGGGCTTCTCCTCGAATTTTACCTCGTTGTTCTCGTTAGCAACGATCTCTTTCTTCTTCTCGATTATTGCAGGAACGTAGAATGTTCCTCTGAGTGCTGCGTTGATTACAACGTTCTGTGTGTCGGGTGTGAAATCAGCTCTCATAGCTGTTATTGCTTCAATAAGCTTGGGGTTTGTTACCTGCTGGTCTGCCATAATTATTTCTCCTTTACAATTTTTTCGGTTTTGTGGTCTAAGGCAATATTGCCCTACTTTTCAAGATCTTTTTCAATAATGTAGCGTGGGCGCTGCTTCGTTTCAAGGTATATCTTGCCGATGTACTCCCCTATTATGCCTATCGCTAAAAGCTGTAAGCCCCCTATCGCCCATATGGATATGACGATAGTTGACCAGCCCGCAACGGCTTTGCCCATGCACCATATAACGAAAAATCTTATCAGCAGTATTATGCTGACTAAAAAAACGAATATCCCGAGAAATGTTATAAAGCGTATCGGCTTTACCGAAAGCGACGTTATCCCCTCTATGGCAAAGGATATCATCTTCTTTAACGGGTATTTCGATTCGCCTTTCTCTCGCTCGTTCCTTACATATTTAACTGTGGCCGTCTTGTAACCTACCATCGGCACAAGCCCACGTAAGAAGAGATTGACTTCCCCAAACTGTGAAAGCCCCTCTAATGCATCTCTGCTCATCAGCCTGTAATCTGCGTGGTCGTAGGTTATCTCAACGCCTAAGTGTTCAAGGGTGCGGTAATACATTCTCGCCGTGTTTCGCTTGAATGCCGTGTCCTTCTCCCTCGATGAGCGTACACCGTAAACTATCTGTGCGCCCTTTTCATATTCGTCTAAGAATTTGTCTACCGCATCTACATCGTCCTGTAGATCGGCGTCCATTGATATCGTTATGTCGCACCTGTCTTTGGCGGTCATAAGCCCTGCAAGTAAGGCGTTCTGATGCCCCCTGTTGCGTGAAAGCTTTATCCCCACAAATGCTGGCGCCGCATTCCCGAGCTTCTCGATCATCTCCCAGGTTTTGTCCTTCGAGCCGTCGTCAACGAACATTATGCGGCTGTCTCTGCTTATCCTCCCCTGCTCTATCAGAGAGTCGAGCTTTTTCAAAAGCGCCTGCGCCGTTATCGGCAGCATCTCCTCCTCGTTGTAACAGGGAACTACTATGTATAATACGCTTGCCAACGCTTTTATCCTCCAATTCCGAAGAGAATGCGTGCGTTCTCATTGGTTTTTCTGATGACTTCGTCCGTGTCCACGCCGAATATCTCAGCCGCCGCAGCCGCTGTCTGCCTGCACATCAGACTGTCAGACCTCTGCCCCCTGTATGGCTCGGGCGCCATGTATGGGCAGTCGGTTTCTATAAGTATTCTATCAAGCCCCGCCGCAGCGCAGGCCTTTTTTGCTTTTTTTGAGTTTTTGAATGTCAGCACTCCCGTAAAGCCTATGTACATTCCAAGCTTTATCACGTCAAGTGCTGTCTCCGCCGAGCCTGAAAAACAATGCATTACTCCCTTAGGCCTTAGCCTTGTGAGAATCTCCATCGTGTCCTCGGTGGCGTTTCTGCTGTGTATTATCACGGGTAAGCTGTGCTCGTTTGCAAACCTTACCTGCTGCTCAAAAATGTATAACTGCCTGTCTCTGTCATATCCCTCGTAGTGATAGTCAAGCCCAATCTCCCCTATCGCCTTTATCTTGCCTGATAATGGAAGCAGACGCTCGAGTATCTCTATAAAGTTGTCGGGTGTTTCATCGCAGTTTTCGGGGTGAAAGCCTATGGAGGTGTAGTAGCCGCCGTACTTCTTCGCCGCCTCTATCCCGTAGAGCGCCGAGGCTTCATCAGTCGATGCGTGTAAAAGAAACTCTACCCCGCCCGAAAACAGCCTATCAAGCACCGCCTCACGGTCATTATCAAATGCATGGTCGTCATAGTGACAATGTGAATCAAAGATCCCGTCAAACACTTTCCAAATAACTCCTTAAGAAATAGCTATACAACTATATTATATCACAGCCCAAAGGGATTGTCAAGATTTTTTAACAAAATGCAGGCTTCCCTGTTCTTAATTATGCATTATGCATTTTGCATTATGAATTTTTTCAAAAACCCCCTTTTCAAATGAAGAAAATTGTAGTATAATAGATAATGTATAGGTATGCGCCGATGAGGGCGTGTTTTCTGATGAGATAATTTACATATTTAACATAAAGGAGAAGCAGAATGGGAAAGGTCATAGCCGTTTCAAACCAGAAAGGCGGCGTAGGAAAGTCAACAACAGTAGTAAACCTCGCAGCCGTGCTTGGTAAAATGGGTAAAAAGGTGCTGATAGTGGATTTTGACCCGCAGGGAAATACCACGACCAGCTTTGCTATAAAAAAGAGCAGGATAAGAAATACAATCTATGAGGTCATAACCGACGAGTGCGACCTGTTAGAAGCGATAACCGCTACCGAGTTTACGGGCGTGTCTGTCGTTCCGACAACGCAGAATCTGTCGGGCGCTGCGGTCAAGCTTATCAGCGCACAGAACCGTGCAGTCAAGCTGCGCTCAAAGCTCGATACCGCAAGGGAGTTTTATGACTATGTGTTCATCGACTGCCCGCCTACACTTGATATGCTCACGATAAATGCCCTCGCTGCGGCGGATTCGGTGCTTATACCGCTCCAAAGTGAGTTCCTCTCAC